>JBEKQY010000214.1:0-7467 GCA_049519235.1 Candidatus Korobacteraceae bacterium
CGTTACCGGATACAGCGACAACGGACTGGCACCCGAACTGGCAAGGGCGAAGTAGCCATTGGTGTCGACCAACAAATCGGCCGGATTCCTGGTCTCAAACGCAGTGATGTCGCCGTTGCTCCCTTTGGGTATGATCGCCGCATTCGCCACGTTCGTCCCGGTGACATCATTCAGGGTGGAAACTGTAGGTTGCGTCTGCCCGGTTGGCCACAGGCTCAAATAACCAACTGGCTCGCCGCCTACGGGAATTATGGTTGCATTCAGCGAGAAAGCCGCAGCGTTGGCCGGGATCTCACAATTGCCGCCGATCGAAAAGTTCTCGGGCTGGCTGGGTTGTAAAGTGGTTCCACCCATTCCCGATCGCGTGTCCACGATACGGCAAGGCGGCAAGGGGAAAAAGGCCAGCGCCGAGGGATCGCTGGCTGCATCGAAATAGGCATCGATATCAATCAGGACGTTGGTGGTGTTGGTAACGTAAACGCTCACCTCTCCGTTTGTGCCCGCGGGTACAATGGCGGCATTCGCCTTGGTACGGCCATCGGAATTCATCAGCGAGACCAAAGGTTGGGGCTCGCCTGTTGGCCAGATCGTCAGGTATCGCACTGGCCCGCTCACCGGCACCAGCGTGACATTCAGGGAATAAGCCTGCGCCGTGGCTAAACTGAAGGGCGTGCACATGCTCTGATAGCCGCCGCCCGCCGCTGATACCGGCAGATTGAATGTCATCGTTCCCACAAATCCGGCGCCATTGTTCTGCCCCCGGGTGTCGACCAGGCGGCACGGCGTCACCGGCTGCAAGCGCAACGGGGGTGGCGATGTTTGGCCACTGGAGAAAGGCGGCAGAGCCATGCCCCAGACCACAATGCCAGTGTCGGCAACGAAAGTGGACGCGCCGGTCGAGGTATTCAGGGTGTACAAAGTGCCATTGTGGGGAGCGGCATATAGCAGGCCGTTCACGTATACCATCGCGTCGATCCTGCTCAATCCCGTACTCCCAATGGCCATGGCTGCGCCTGTGGTGGTGTTGAGGGAATAAAGAACTGATCCCGACCCCGAATCCACCGTAAGGTACAGCACAGCTCCGTTGGACGATAGCCCTAATGTGTCACCGGAAATGCTCAAACCGGTCGGGCCGACGAGCGTGGATGCCCCGGTCGCGGCATTTATGGTGTAAAGGTTGCTATCGGTGCCAATTGCATACAAGCTGGACGATGTCGCTCCCAGGTCATAGAAGGTGATGGACGCGTTTCCTATAGCAGTGACGCTCCCATTGCCGGGATTCACCAGGTAGAAGGTGTGGATTTGGTATCCGGCGATGAATAGGCTGTTTCCAAAACCTCCCATGCCCGCAGGCGCCACGCCAGAGGTACCCAGTTGTGTGAACGCACCTGAACTTAGGTTTAGCGTTCCGAACACACCCGTGTTGGTCATGGCGTATACCGTGCTCTGAGCTTTCGCCGCAGGCGCAACCGTAAGACACAGCGCGAGGCCAATCAGTGAAACTGCCGCATTCCCCAGAATGCTCGCGAGGGTTGATCTCCCGTGCCGCATTATTTTTCCCCTAATTGAAATCACTCCGGAGCCCTGTGGGCAGGTGGGCGCATACAAATCTGTACGCATGACCAGCGGCGATCAGGAATCCCTGCTTGCTTGATGAGTGCCGTGAAGAACGAAACCAGTTATAAAAATGGCAGCAGTTTACCGCAAGACGCTCTGATTGGGAATAGCTAAGTTGGGAGAAATTCCAAACGCGGTGATTTTTGCCCTCGGCGGCCGTCGAAGCAGCGCAGAAACTTGGCCTGTGGCGCTTACCCCTTGACGCCGGTGATGGGCGTGCCCTTCGATTGCTTGGCCTCGCTGATCATGTGCTCGATCATCTCTTTGTCCTGGAAATCGGGATTCAGCTTGAGCATCTTCTGCCACGCTGCCACCGCGCCGTCGACGTCGTTCTTGCCCTTCCACTTGATGATGCCGATGTTGATCAGCGTGCCGGCGTGCTTGGGATCGTAGGTCAGGGATTTGTCCAGTTGCGCCAGCGCTCCATCGACATCGCCAAGATAATACAGGCAGGAGGCCATGTCAGTGCGTGCGCCAACGTTCTTAGGATTGATGGCAAGCGATTTCTGGTAGTAGTCGATGGCCGTCTTGAACTGGTGGGTGGCGCGATACATGGTGCCAATCTGGTTGAGCAGGTCGGCATTGTTGGGGTCGTTCTTCAACTGCGCCAGCAGGGGCGCGACTTGCTTGTCGGCCATCTGCTTCATCTCATCCAGGGTGGGCATGCGCTGCTGGCCCATCCCGGCGGGCGCAGCTTGAGTTGGCTGCGGTTGCGTCCCTTCGGATGCGACGGCCGGAGCCACCGGTTGCGAGGCTGAGCCGCGCAGGAAGTATCCAATCACCAGGCCGATTATCAGGCAGACTGCGGCCATGGTATAAGTCTGCGCCGGCTTCCAAAGCGGATTCGCGTCGCGAGGTGTGGTCGAACCGTCGTCCATTGCGTTGTAACTCCTTGCGTTGCGGAAGAGGTCCGCTGGCGCGCTTCGCGCAGGGACATAGTCATTTTAGGGCACATCGGTTGCCAAAAATCCTGCTTCGGGAAGCAGGCGCTGGCCATTAGCACTCAACAGCTTAGCGGAGGCCGGACCGGAAGCCTGCGGCATTCTGGAGGGTTTTAGTCCGCACTATCCGTGTGATTTGGCGCGATTTAGGGCTGAACGGGCAGACGAGCACCGGTTTCTCATAGATAGCTCAGCACTTAACCGCTTCCGGCTTTGGAACCAGAGCTGCATTTCTTTGCTGGGGACCTGAGCTCACCTTAGGTGTGAGAAACAGCTTAGAGCAGTTCCGAGCTTCGGCGCATCCAGGGTAGAGCGGACCTTCAGGTCCGCGCCAAGCTGCGCTCCGAAATTTAGGCTTTCCGCCCACTGCGACGCAGTGGGCGGAAAGCCTCACGAAAAGAGCGCCATGGACGCCGCGCTGAAGCGCGGCTCTACCCGAGCGCGGGGCGATACGGCAATTAGGAAACCGCTCTAGCTTCACGCCAACGCCGAGTTCAGGAGAGGCGTTAGAATCTGCGATGACCACACCAGCAACCGAAGCCGAAACACGTCCAGACGCGGGCGAGAGAATCGCGGCCGAGGCAGCCTCCGCACCTCTGTCCAAGCTTCGTGAGTGGAGCCGCAGCCCGCGGGAATGGGTCGTGCTGGTTCTCTTAGCAGTTGTGATGCTTGCGCAATTGTGGACCAGCGTCACACAACTTTCCATCACCTCCGACGAAATTGACCACTTGCACGCCGCGTACAGGTATTGGCAGTGCAACGATTTTGGATGGAATCCCGAGCACCCGCCGCTGGTGAAGATCGTCGCTGGCCTGCCGTTGCAGTTCATGCACATCAACGATCCCATTCCGCACGCATGTGGGCTCAAGGATGACAAATCAATCGATTTCATCGTCGGGCACGCTTTCGCTTTTGCCAATCCTGAATCGGTGCTGACGGCGGCAAGATTCGCCGTGTCGCTGTTCGCCGTCCTGTTGCTGCTGACAGTTTGGTTCTTTGCGCGGAAGATGTTCGGCTTCCCCGTCGCCGTCATTTGTGGAATGCTGGTGGCATTCGATCCCAATTTCCTGGCCCACGGAGCCCTCGTCGCCACCGACATTGCCGCCGCTTTGGCTATTCTGCTCGCCGTCTACGCGCTGTATTGCTATGCAACCGAGCCGAATTTCAATCGACTGCTGGCGCTTGGCTTGGCGACCGGTTTCGCGGCCTGCGCGAAACATTCGACCATCTTGTTGGCAGTCGTGTTTCCCGCCGTTCTAGCGGCTGACGTGATGCTCTCTGGTCGCGAGGAGCGTGGCCGCAGACTGCTGCGCTATGCCGGCGCACTGTGCATCGTGGCCGCTATCGCCTTCACTGTACTGTGGGCTTCGTACGGCTTTCGTTACGCAGCCAGGCCGGGCGGCGCGGCGGTATGGAGTTCGCCGAGGCTTGAGATGGCCCATGGTGCGGTCGCAACCAGGATCGTTCCTCAGCTTGAGCGCTGGCATGTCTTCCCCGAGGCGTACCTGGTGGGGTTGCAGGACGTGCTGGTCGAGTCGGAGATCGGAAGACCGTCGTTCCTGCTGGGCAAGTGGTATCGCGGCAGCAATTGGTTTTACTTCCCAGTTGCCATGGCAATTAAATTCACCTTGCCGGTTTGGCTGATGGCGCTGCTCTCCGCAACGGCAATTCGCTTCTGGGCCGGCAAACGAAGAGAGCTTCTGTTTTTAACGTTGCCGGCGCTTTTGTTTCTCGGATTCAGTATGAGGTCGGGACTCAATATTGGCATTCGTCATCTGCTGCCGGTGCTGCCGCTGCTTATCATCTTCGCCGCCGCTGGTGCTTGGAGTATTGCCCGCGAACGCAAATGGGCAATGATCGCGCTGGCAGCGCTATTGGTTTTCCAGGCGGCCACTTCCTTACACGCGTATCCCAACTATCTTAGCTACAGCAATGAGCTTTGGGGCGGACCGGGCGAGACCTATCGCTACCTGGCAAACTCGGACGTTGATTGGGGCCAGGCGCAAAAAATGGTGCGCGACTATGTCGACAAGACACATCCCGCGAATTGTTACTTCCTGCGAACCTACAACAATAAGAACAGCGATTACGGTATTCCGTGCGGCGGCATCTCCGAGCTCCAGTGGGACGCGTTGGAAACGCCCTATACCGGCACGATGATCGTAAGCAGCAGCATGGTGGACGGAATCGGAGTGCGCGGTGCAGCCGTTCAAACGCGGCGGGCATTTAAAGACCTGAAGCCGATGGCAAAGCTTGGCGGCAGCGCGCTTCTGGTCTATCAGGGAACTTTCGATCTGAGCCCACTCGTCGCGGCGCAGCTCCTCCAGCGGGCAAGAGAAATCGGCGATCAGGGACCACAGAACGAACAGCTTGTGCTCGAGCTGGCTCAACAGGCTGCGAAGCTGGACCCGCTCAGCGGCGACGCCCATGTGGTGATGTGCGGGAGTTATCACGTCCTCGGCCAGGACGATAAGGCCGAGCAGGAATGCAATCTCGGCCTCGCGCTAATCCGAAAAGATCCGCAGTACGGACCGCAGCAGGTAAAGTACCTGGAAGACTTCATCACCGGCAAGGGACTGAGGATTTACGGCAGCGAGTCAGCGCCGCAATGAGAACTTCTTGCCAACATATGAGCTGAGAATGGAGGCGCATGCCTGAAGACGACCTGCCGCGACGAATCATCCTTAGCCGAAAGGGTGTGGACGATGCAGCTGGCGGTTTCGCGAGCCCGATCCTGAACGGTAACCGGCTCTTTACTATTCCCATTCCAGACTGTGGGACTGGAATAACCTACGCCGACTTGCGATTCGCGGATGGAAGCAGTGGGGTAAATAAGCTGGTCAGCGATCTCTCAGCGAATGAGAACCTTGCCGTCTCCGAGGTTCATCTTGATCCCGATCTGAGAGCTTCGAGTGTCACCCGTTCGGCCTTCCATCCGGCATTTGGTCAGTGCGGCAGCGAACAGACGCATCTAGAGAACAGGGGCGTCAAGGAGGAACCGGGGCAACAAATCAATGACCTGTTCCTCTTCTTCGGTTACTTCAGACCGGCGAAGTTCAACAGAGACAAAGGCAGATGGGAGTACGTGGGAAGCTGCAAGTTGCACGTTATTCACGCTTGGCTACAACTCGGGAAAATCCACAGAGTAAATGCTCCAGACCCGGCGTGGTGCCGCCACCCTCACGGAATCCCCTCCTTTCTGGTCGCGGCCGATCAGCAGCGTCGCAGCCAGGCGAAACAGAACAACACGATCTATACTCCTCGAAGGCACTTAACGTTTCTGCCGGATGTTCCCGGACATGGAACTTTCACTTCATTTGATTGCCACGACTCGGGGCATTCACTGCGATTGACCGACCCAGGTTCCAAGCAACGAAGTACATGGAAGCTTCCCATGTTCTTCTACAAGAAACTGTCACACATTGGAGAGAAGGCGACCTGGGAGCGACGAGGACAGCACTGTAGGCTGACCCGCCGAGGCTACGGCCAGGAATTCGTATTTGAAGTGCCCCAGTCAGGGCAGGATCGCGCCAAAGTGTTGAATTGGTTGATCAGTCTTCCGTTTGCGACTACAGCTGTTTCAGCCTGCGGTCTCGTCAGTTGATCTCGTACACATGGAGTAGGTCGCGACTGATTGCGATGAGTTCTTCCACGACACCAGTTGAAATCAATCATCCCGGAAGGGGGCCCGTTAAGGAACTGGCGCCTCTGTTTCGCCTGCGCTGGCTACAGTTACTCGTCCTGGCGGGGCTGTTAACTGTAGTCGGGGTGATTGCGTTCCAATTGAAATTTTCCGTCATCGACCTGGACGTCTGGTGGCACCTCAAAGTCGGTGACTGGATCGTGCAACATGCCGCATTTCCCCACAATGGAATCCTGTCGCGGACGGCAGCCAATCGCCCGTGGGCGGCCTACAGTTGGGGATATGAAGTTTTGCTGTCGCGCTTCTATGCCTGGTTTGGGTTGCTGGGCATCGGGCTGTATGGGACGTTGCTGACGCTGGTGGTTGGGTTCAGCGTTTATTGGATGGTGCGACGTCTCTCAGGAAGGTTCTGGTTGGCGTGTCTTTTGGCGGTCGCCAGTTGCTACGGTTTTCTTTTCCTGATGATGCCGCGGCCGGTGTTCTTCTCGATCGCGTTGTTCTGCGCAACCCTGACCCTAATTCTGGAAGCGCAGCGCAGCGGTCGCGTGCAGACACTCTATTGGTTGCCGTTCAATCTAGTGCAACACTTGGCCCAACGAGTTGGATTTGATCCTGGCTACCTGCAGCCGCCGAGGCTTCCGGCCGGAAAGCTGGTGACCATCTTTGCCGCCTGTGTGATGGCGACCCTGATCGGGCCCTATTCCTATCATCTTTACGGAGTCATGTTCCAATACTCCCGCTCCACCTTGATCTACTCCATGATCAAGGAGCTACAGCCGCTGAGCTTTCGCGCCTGGGAGCACTACGTCGAGTTGCTTTTGGCTGGCGGCGCCTTCTTTGCCGTTGGATGGCAGAAGAGGATTGACCTGTTCAAGCTGGCGCTGCTGGCGTTTGCCGGCGTGGTGGCCTTCCGCACCATGCGAGACTCCTGGCTGCTGTGCGTGACAGCCGCAGCCTGCATTGCGGATGCACCCCGCGAGGACGCTGAGCGCGAGCGCCCGGAGACAGCCGTGGAACTCGCCGGAGTCTTTGCCGGCGTGGCCGTGATGTTGCTGCTGTTTGCGCGCGGAACGGACTTCAACACGCGCGGCCTCGATCGCGCCATAACCAGCATACTTCCGGTAAATGCGGTCAACTTCGTGCACCAGAATCGTCTGCCCGGTCCGCTGTACAACACCTTCGACTGGGGTGGATTTCTGGCCTGGTATCTGCCGGAATATCCTGTGGTGGTTGATGGCCGCACCGACCTCTATGGCGACGAGTTGA
>JBEKQY010000215.1:0-6762 GCA_049519235.1 Candidatus Korobacteraceae bacterium
CCAGGGAACCCGAGGCGGAATGTTTTCCGCTAGAGCGAAGTGGCGCATTTCAAAACCACGCGGGGGAAGTGTGTCGCAAAAAACCTTGACACGACCGACGTTGTCATAGATGGGCTAGACTGTTCCGTGCCTACGGCACTTGGATTTCGTTGTTTTGTTCCACCGCGGAAAAGATGAGCTGAGTTTCGTAACAGCCTCTAAAGCGCCGCTCTACCCGTGCCCGCCGGACTACACTAACTCTGAAAGTGCTCTAATTCCACCGCGACTTAAATCCGAGTTTCACGCCTTCACAAACTTCAGCGAGGCCGAGTTCATGCAGTAGCGCAGACCGGTCGGCCGTGGGCCGTCGTCAAAAACGTGAC
The DNA here is from genome assembly GCA_049519235.1 of Candidatus Korobacteraceae bacterium. GTDB lineage: Bacteria > Acidobacteriota > Terriglobia > Terriglobales > Acidobacteriaceae > Bog-257. The sequence continues at coordinate 363 of JBEKQY010000215.1, forward strand.
CCAGGTGGGCATCGCACTCGGTGCACTTCACCTCCGAGCGCGTCATGCCCAGGCTGTTGTCGTTGCCGGTCTTGACGTTCTGCTTTGCGATCGGCTCCCAGAAGCTCGGCCAGCCGGTGCCGGATTCAAACTTGGTCGCCGAGCTGAACAATGCATTCTGGCAGCACACGCAGCGGAAGAGCCCTTTGGCATGAAGGTCCCAATACTGGCCGGTGAAGGCCTGCTCGGTGCCTGCCTGGCGCGTGACGTTGAACTGCTCGGGAGTCAACTGGGCGCGCCATTCGGCATCGGTTTTGACCACCTTCTTCACGCGCTTGGGGCCAATCTTTTCGCCATCATCCTTGAACTCCACGATCTCCACGTAGTCCGTTGCCACTGGTGCAGCCTCGGCTTCTGTGCGGTTAAACAGGCTCATGAACGCGACTCCTGAGAGAGATAGGAAACTGGTTTTCAGAAAATTTCTTCTAGTGTTCATAGTGTGCTCAGTTGCAAATTTTGAATTTCCGGGGCCAATTCCAGGCTCGGGTAGTGCCGGCCTCCAGGCCGGCGTTAGGGATGCTATTTCCGATTTTTCAGCCGCCGTCGTCATTGCAAAATGAGCACGGCGGCTGGGAACCATTTGTTCGTTTGCGAACCCGGCGCTAAAAGCCTGCCTTGAGCATGGCCGAAGGGCGCCGCACTAGCAAACCGGAGTCCTGACTACTGACTGCGATAAAGCTGCGGAAACATCTGTTGCAAGCTGGTGACTTTGGGAAGATCGAACTCCGCGATGTACGGATTGTCCGGATGCCGCGCCGCATAGTTCTGGTGATAGTCCTCCGCCGGATAGAACGCCTTCAGCGGCACGACTTGGGTCACGATCTTATGCCGGAAGATCTTCGCCCGCTCCAATTGCGCGATGTAGGCCTCGGCAACGCGCTTCTGCTGATCGTTAGTGTAGAAGACGACGGAACGATACTGCGTGCCATCATCCGGGTACTGGCGATTCAACTGCGTGGGATCGTGCGCCACCGAGAAGAACACCCGCAGCAACTGGCCGAACGTTACCTGCGATGGATCGAAAACAATCTCCACCGACTCGGCATGGCCTGTCGTTCCCGTACTGACGATGTCATAGTTAGCCGTGCTCGCCGAACCTCCGGAATATCCCGGGGTTGTGCCGATAACCCCCTTCACATGTTGGAACACGGCTTGGATACCCCAGAAGCAACCGCCCGCGACTACCACGGATTCCTGTCCCGGCGAACGAGCCAGTGGTTCATCCACCACAGCTTTGGGTAGCGCCGTCGCCTTCTCGCTCGCAACCACAGAACTCCCAGAGTCGCACATCACGAGCCCGATCACTAGAGTGGCTATTGACGCCGCCAAAACAAAACGCAACCAGAACTTTCCCATTTGTTTTCCCCGTCCGGCTTGATGCCCCGGCTACTCTCGATTAGAGTCGCAATCCCGCGAAAGGTTACAAAGCAATCGGCCGGCGCTCACTGGCCTCTGTAGTATCGGGGCCGTCATGAAGAGTACGCAAGCGCGACACCATTGGATTTCGACACCAGCGGCGTAGCCATAAGAAACCCCTTTTCACCACAGAGACACAGAGGCACAGAGAAACAATGGGAAAGGAAAACCTCTGTGTCTCTGTGGTAAGAAATTCAGTCCACCGGCACTTTCTCGCGATAGCTTGCCACCTGCACATTCCATCCAAGCGCCTGGGTCATGGCATCGCGCAGTTGTGAAGCGGCGGCCGGCTCGCCATGCACCAGGTATGTCTGCTTGGGCGCGCGCCGAAAGGTGTGCAGCCACTCCAGCAGCTCGGGTGTGTCAGCATGATCGCTGAACTGCTCCAATGCGGCCACCTGCGCGTGAATGGGAACTTCCTGCCCGAACATCTTCACCTCAGGCGCGCCATTCTTGATGGTAAAGCCTCGCGTGCCCGGCGCCTGAAATCCGATAAAGAGCACAAGGTTCTTGGGATCGGGCAGGCGCAGCATCAAATGATGCAAAATGCGTCCGCCGGTGACCATGCCGCTGGAGGAAACGATGATCACCGGGGACTTTATGCCATTGATTTTCTTGGAATCGTCCTGCGTGATATCGAAGTGGAAGTTCGGCCAATCGAGCGGCGAACCGTACTTGCCGATCAGCGCCTTGGTCGCCGGCGTGAACTCCTCCGTGTGCTTCAGGAAAATCTGTACCGCCTTGATCGCCATCGGGCTGTCAGCGTGCACCGGCACGCGCGGCACCTGCCCGGTCTCCATCAGCTCTTTCAGCAGGAACAGAAATTTTTGGGTGCGTTCGACGGCGAACGATGGCACCACCACGCTGCCTCCGCGCTGTAGCGCGGTGCGGATGAGCGCGGCCATCTCCGGGCGCGGATCGGTGTGCGGATGCTCACGATTGCCGTAGGTGCTTTCCATCACCAGCAGATCGCAATCCTCACCTTCCGTGGGACCGGAATGAATGACCTTGCCGGGCGCGATTTCGCTATCGCGCACCCGCCCTATGTCACCGGTGAAAAGCAGCTTCTTCGTGCCTCCAGAGGTCAAAGTGATCTCCGCCATGGCAGAACCAAGGATGTGAGCGGCGGGCACGAAGCGGAACGACAGCAGACGGCTGAGCTGTTTGACTTCGCTGAAGTTAACCGGACGGAAGAGCGTCATGCATTGCTGCGCTTCTTCCATGGTGTAGAGGGGCAATGCGGGATGATGTTTCGACGCTTTCGTCTTGTTGTAGAACTCGGCGTCTTCTTCTTGCAGATGTCCGGAGTCGGGCAGCAAAATACCGCACAGGTCGATGGTCGGCGGGGTGGCGTAAATTGGCCCGTGAAAGCCTTCTTTGACCAGCCGCGGAATCCAGCCGGAGTGGTCGAGATGTGCGTGGGTCAGGATGACGGCATCGATGGTGTTCGCTGGCACCGGCAGGTCCTGCCAGTTACGCTCGCGCCATTCCTTTTGCCCTTGAAAGAGACCGCAATCGACGAGCACTTGCAGCGGACGACTTCCGTTGTTGTCCACGTGGATCAGGTGCTTCGATCCGGTAACCACTCCGGCTGCGCCAAGAAATTGGATGTAGCTCATGCGATCCTTTTTTACCACGGATTACTTGCCACAGAGACACAGAGGCACAGAGAAACATACGGGAAAGAAAAAACTTCTTGCTCTGCGCCCTCCGTGTCTTCTTCTTCGCTATCTTCAGTGCAGCCTCTACCACGGAGGGCACGGAGATCAGGGAGAGGAGTTTTCCTCTTTTCTCTGAAAAGAATTCTCTGTGCCTCTGTGTCTCTGTGGTGAAAATTCTCACGGGGTCTGCGGCGGCGGAACGTTGTACACGTTGTTTCCCGTACTTGCCGTTGGCACACTGCCGTCGTTGACCACGATTTTGTCGGGAGCCACCGGAACTTCAATCCGGCCGGTGCCCTGTTGTCCCGCCTTCACCAGCACCCGCATCATCTTTTCGCCCGACGGAGTCTGCACCAGCACGGGGACCTCCGCTCCGGCGCGACCGCGGTCCTCAATGGTGACCGTCACCAGAAAACTTTTCGCCTCGCTCAACAGAGGCCGCGCGTAAGCCGATTCAACATGAAATTCGGGCAGGCCGCGGTCGCGATAGACCCAATCGTCGAAGAACCATTCCAGATCGTGCTTCGATCTCGTCTGCAAGAGCCGCTGAAGGTAGCTGGGGTCCTTGTCCGCTCCCGGATGATACGCCGCCAGCGCTGACTGCATTGCCGTGTCGCCCAGCATGTCGCGCAGCATCCACAGCACGAAGCTGCCCTTGCCGCGCAGATAGAGCTCATCGTTGGTGTTCAGCAGAGTATTGTCAGCCGCGCTCACTTGCGAATCTGACTTCGACGTAGCATCAGGCTTAGGATGCGCTGTTTCTTCCGCCTGCACCAGCGGCCCGCGATACTCGTCCAGGAAGTCCAACGCGGCTTTGCGCCCGGAGCGGTTGTCCACTAGGACAGCTTGGAGAAACCGTTCCGTGCCTTCCTGTATCCACAAATGCGGAGAGCGGAAGCGGGCCGCAACCTGTGCCGGCAGCAACAAGAGCTGCAATGGCGGAGTCGGCGCCGGGCGCAGCGGCGTGAACAAAATCGCTCCGCTTTGGTAGGGATTGGCATCGGGTTCGGTCAGCTCCACCACCCGCGCCGGTTGCCCAGGCTCGCCCAGCCAATCGTGGAGCAACGGATCGTTGGCTTCGGCCGCCAGCGCGTAATCGCGGGCCAGCGAAGTGTCCTCGGGAAGATGCAACAGCGTAACCGTGGGGCGATCCAGCGATTGGTAGTTGGCGATGGCAAAGGCCGGCGCGCTCTCCTTCATGCCGGTTAAGGTTAGCGTGTTGCTGAACTCCTTGAGCTTGCTGCCGCCGTTGCCAGCTTGCGCAACTTCGCGACTCTCGCCGCAACTGGAGACCGCGGCATTCACGGCGATGCAGAGCGATTCCGTGCTTGCGCCGAGCACAATAATGCGGGCATTGAACTCGCTGCGAGCATGACGCTGCTTCCACACAGAGATGGCGTCGAATACAGCATTGCCATCGCTCATACTTACCGCTTCGATGGCGACGGGATACCACACCACATATCCCAGCCCGCGCACGGCAGTAAACGCATCGCTGATCTCGTCCCAATCGTTGCGCGCAGCTACATCAGCAGGAGCGCCCATGCGCGTCAGGCGCGTCGCATCCGGCGTGATGGTCCCACCGTACTGCACATCCAGCGTGATCGAGGCCGCCGGCGGCAACGGGTTCGGCAAAGTGACGATCACCTCCGAAAGGCTGCCGGTGTGATCGATGTCGGAGGTGTAATTCTCGCCCAGCCATGGCAGCGGCTTATCGGCAAGCGTGATGCTGTTCCAGGCCAGCGATGACGATACCTGCAAGGCAACAATCTTCTCCGGGCCCTTGGAGTCGTTGCGTAGCGTGAGCTTGCCGGTAACGGCGATGACGTGGGTGGTGCGGTCAATCTGGACTTCCAGTTGATAGCGCGTGATGGCGAGGGCCTCGCGGTCGATCGCGTGCGCAAGCGAACAAAGGGATAGAACGACGATCAGTGTCGCGAACCGCATTGCTACTTTCGCGTCTCGTTTAGGAGGGCGGGCGATTGCATGTTTGTACCTTCAGCCTTTGCGAGTCTCTTTCAGACCATGACGTCCCTATAGTGTCTGTGTCGTAGCTGTGCCGCCGCTCTGCGGCTCAGGCTAAGGTTCAACTTGACCGGGGGCTTACGCCCCTGTCTAACTTCATTCCGCCGCGTTGCGGCTGGTTTGAGCTTACTCGTCCCCTCTGTCCCAGCAGAAAACTCCAGTCGTGAGTGCGACACAGCTCGAACCCAGCGCTTCCGCGCTGGGCTATTATTGTTCCGCCCTGCGGGCTGGATTGTTGGGATGCCTCTCAGCGTTCTTTTCCACTCCACTGCGAATTCTTTAGGACGACTTGGCTCCTTCCGTCTTCTGCATGGCACGGCGTTGCCGCGCAAGCTCGTACATCACCACCCCTCCCGCAACTGAAACATTGAGCGACGGCACCTGCCCGAGCATGGGAATGGAAACCAGGAAATCGCAGCGGCGCCGGACCAGGTCGTGCAGGCCCTTGCCTTCGGCACCGAGCACGATGGCGCAATGCATCTTGTAGTCCACTTCGTCGTAGCTCTGGGTGCCGCGCTCGTCCAGCCCCACGGTCCACACGTTGCGCTCTTTCAGTTCGTCCAGGGTGCGCGAGATGTTGGTGACGCGCGCGATCGGCAGATGCTCGGAGGCTCCGGCCGACGCCTTGACCGCCGTGCCGGTCAGCCCAGAGGCGCGGCGCTCCGGGATGATGAGGCCGTCGGCGCCGGCGCCCTCGGCAGTGCGAATCAGCGCGCCCAGGTTGTGCGGGTCTTCCACGCCATCCAGCACCAAAAGAAAGCTGTAGTCGCCACGGCGTTGCTCCAGCAGCGTGTCCACATCGGCGTACTGCTTGCTGCTGGTTACGGCGATGACGCCCTGATGGGTGTTGGTATTGGCGGTGCGGTCCAGTTGCTCGCGCGGCAGGAAGCGCACTTGCACGCCGCTGGCCCGGCAATCGTCAATCAGGCGCTGCATACGCTGATCGTGACGCTCGCGCGCGATGCCCACATATTCGAAGCTGCGCGCGCCCGACTTCAACGCCTCGCTGACCGCATGAATGCCGTAGATGACAACCATGTTTGGAGTTAGTGTACGGCACGGAAGCTGCCGGGCCGGATCTCTTAGAGCACTTTCAGAGTTAGTGTAGTCCGGCAGGCACGGGTAGAGCGGCGCTTTAGCGGCTGTTACGAAACGTATGCCGTCCCTACGGGACTCGCATTCTTTTCCCACTTGACCCAGCACTCCGCCTTCGGCTCCGTGCTGGGCTAGACTGTTCCGTGCCTACGGCACTTGGATTT
>JBEKQY010000216.1:0-6734 GCA_049519235.1 Candidatus Korobacteraceae bacterium
ATGAAGGCAACGGTTGCGGGACGGTTTACGAACTGACCCCGTCCAACGGTACCTGGACGGAGACTGTCCTCCACGCCTTCCCCACCACAGAATTCGATGGGCAGAATCCCGAAGCCAATCTGATTTTCGACAGCGCCGGCAATCTCTACGGTTCGACCGGAGCAGGGGGCAGTTCCTACGACGGGATCGTTTTCCAATTGTCGCCGTCAGGCTCCGGCTGGACAGAGAATCTTCTCTATACGTTTGCACCGGGAAACAACGGAGGAACAGGACCTGAAGGGGGCTTGCTCCTGACCTCAGGCAACCTCATTGGCACCACCAGTGGCGGCGGCGCAGGTGACGGCGGGACGGTCTTCCAGTTGACGCCAAGCCAAGGCAATTGGGTATTCAACCTGATGTATAGCTTGACCGGCCAGGATGGCTTTGGCCCGCGAGCCAGCCTCACCATGGACGCAGCCGGTAATCTTTATGGCACGACGGTTTACGGCGGAGTCTACGGTTACGGTTCAGCTTTCAAATTAACGCCCTCGAATGGGGGCTGGACGTATACGTCGCTGCACGATTTCACCGGCGGCAGCGACGGATCGTATATAGCAAGTAATCTGATCATGGACGCCGGTGGCAATCTGTACGGAGTGGCCAGCGGCGGCGCATCAGGATCATGCTTCGAGGGATGCGGCGTTGTCTTCGAGATCACGCCGTAAGACAGTCGCCAGTTGCCAGTGGCCAGTTGTCAGTCAAGTTCGATTACATCCCACAATGTGGGACAACCAAGCAAAGAGTAGAACAGAAAGCTTCCTGGCGATCGAGAAGATGAATCATGATGCGCTGAGGGCGCTTCCGCAGCTCGTGATTCGTGGGTTTCACTGGCCACTGGCCACTGACCACTGGCCACTTTCCAGCGTCTGTTGATAAAACCCGACCAGCGCTCGCCGGTAAGCCTCAGGCGTGTAGGTGGATTCGGCGCGGCTGCGCGCCGTCGAGCCAAGCCTGGATCGCAATTCAGGATCGGAAAGAATTCGCAGCATTGCCTTTGCCATTGCTTCGGGATTGCGCGGTCGGACCATCAAGCCGTTCGCACCCTCCTCCAGGATTTCCGGCACACCTCCCACCGCGTTGGCGGCAATCGGCAAGCCAGCCGCCATGGCTTCCAGCACAACGTTCGGCGATCCCTCCGAGTGCGACGGCACAGCCACAAGCGTTGCCACTGCGTAGTACGGCCGGGTGTCGCGTTGAAATCCTGCAAACGTAATTCGCTGCTGAATTCCAAGCCGCAATGCCATCTGCGCCAGTGGCTCCCGCTCCGGCCCATCGCCAACCAATACGACGCGAAAGCGCGGCGCGCCGGACATCGCCTTCAGCGCGGCTGCGGCGCGAATCAAATCAGCGTGACCCTTCTCGTGCGAGAGCCGTCCGACGGCGAGAATGACAGCTTCATCGCGGGCCAGTCCGAGCTCGCGCCGAAGGCTCTGCACGGCTTCTTCCGGCGGAGGCGCGAATGGCTTCACGGAATTGTGCAGGATCGTGATTCTTTCACGCTGCACTCCCAGGCGCTCAAGCTGATCGGCGAACGGGCGGCAGACCGTGACCACGCGATACGCCCCGCGCAGCGACCAGCGGTCCAACTGCGTGTACGCGCGGTCGAGCCGGCTGGTCGCGGTGTAGCCGTGGTTCCACGCCACCCAGGGATATTTGCGATGCAATCCAAGCAGCCGCACCAGGAAGTGCGACTTCACATTGCGCGTCTCCAGAATGTCAGGATTGATTTCCGCAATGACCTGCTTCAACTGTGCGAAGACTTGCGTGTCCCATCGCCGGCGCTCAGCGACCGTGGCCACGGCAAGTCCGGCTTGTCGCGCCGCCAGCGCCAGCGGGCTCTCCTCGGGACCGCGCTGATAGGTAACAATCGTGACTTTGACCGCTGGCAATCCGGGCTTGGAGCGCGCCGCCATCTTGCCGAACTCGATGACATTGCGCGCGGGACCGGTGACGGTCGCGTTCTCGATGAGGGTCAGGACTCGGATGGGCGAACGCGTCACGTTGTCTCCGCGGAGGCGAGTGAGCAGTGGTCGTCCAAGGATGGCATGGTCGAGACGAGTTCTACGGCTGCATTGACGGCGCAGCCGCAGCCTGGTTGATGTTCTTCACCACCACGCGCGCCGGATTGCCCATGGCGACACAGTAGGGCGGGATATCGCTCACCACTACGCTGTTGACGCCGATAATCGCGCCCTCGCCAATGGTCACGCCTTTCATGATGAATGCGTTATGCCCGATCCAGGCGTAGCGCCCAATGCGCACCGGCTTCACTTCGTCGGGATTCGGCGGCAGGTCGGCAATGCGCGCCATGGCGTCGCGAGGATGGGCGTCGGTATCCATGAAACGCACCCCCGAGGCGACGTTGATGTCGTCCTCCAAAACAATTTCTTTGTTGACGAGGAAGAGGACGTTATGGCCAAGATCGACGCGGTTACCCAGCACCAGCTTGGGTTCGTCGAACAGCCGGCCGCTGAAAATGTCGACCTTGCCGAAGATGTGCACGTCGTCGCCAACGTAAATCTTGGCATGGCCGTCGACAAAGGGCAGGCGCCACACGCGCACTCGCTTGCCCACCGCCGAGCAGCGGCCGCGGAACAGCGGCTCCCAGATGAAGTAGCTGATCAGCCACTGTAGTCCCTGCGAGGCTGCCTGCTGCGCGTTATAGCCAAAGCGCAGCACGGGATTGAAGAATGCGGGCAAGGGAAGCCGGCTGGATTCGACACGCCGCGCAAAATTGCGGATGCCGCGAAAAAAGGGCGTCTCCCCGCGACGTATCTTCAGCAACAGTGAGGCCATGAGGTATCAGCATAGATCAGTTTGGCTTTGTCTGGAAGCGGCAAGCAATTAGCAACCAGCAATTAGCCAACAGCGAGCAGTCGTGACGTATCTAGCCCCTGGCCACTAACCCCTAATCCCCGAGCCCTAATCCTGCCTTCAGTCTCCACCCACTCCAACCGCGCCCCTGCGCGCGGCTTCGGATTCGGCGCGGTCCTTTTCTTTCACTGCCACCTTTGCCGGTTTCATGTTGGGGATCAGCGCGATGATGGTTCCGATCAGCACCACCTGTACGCCGATCCAGATCCACATTACCAGCGGGTTTACGTGCGCCTTGATGATCGGCCTGCCGGTGTCCTGATTGCGCCCGGTATAGACCAGATACAAGTCTTCATTGGGGCGCGAGCGGTTGGCCACGATGGTCGACGTCTGCTCGCTGGCCTTGTAGAAGCGGCGCTCGGGGAACATCGTGTCGATCTTCTTGCCGTTCTTGTAGACGTCGATGACCGCCCATTCGCTGCCGTAGTTCGGCTTGTCGTCTTGCGTGTAGGACTGGCAGACGAGCGTGTAATGGCCTATCTGCATCTTGTCGCCGAAGCCCATCTCCTGCTCTTTGTCGACGTTGAACGGCAGCCCGGCGAAGCCGATGATGATGAACACCACGCCAATGTGAATCAGATATCCGCCATAGCGGCGGGTGTTACGGCGGCTGATGACGACCATGCCCTGGAAGATGTTGACGTCCGTTTGTCGCGCGATGACGCGCCCACCGCGCCAGAATTCACCGGTCACCGTGGCAACAACAAACATCGCCAGCGAAATCGCCATTAGCGAGTAGAAGTAGGCGGAATCCTCCCACGGCCTCATGCCGCCAATGAGCAGCACAATGGCGGTCAGCACCGCGATCGCCGTCGGCCAGACGAAGTTGCGCTTCACCCGGTCGAGCGATGTCTGGCGCCACGCCAGCAGCGGGCCAACTCCGGTCAGAAACACCAGGAAAATTCCGATCGGCACGTTAACGCGATTGAAGAACGGCGGCCCGACGGTGACCTTCGATCCCGTCACCGCCTCCGACAGCACCGGAAACAGCGTGCCCCACAGCACCGCGAAGCAGGAAACGAGCAGAACCAGATTGTTGAACAGGAAGCTGGATTCGCGCGAGACCAGCGATTCCAGACGGTGCTCGCTCTTCAGCGTCTCGCGATTGCGCACGAAGAAAAAGACGCAAGTAGCGAAGATGATCGCCAGGAACCAGACGAACCAGGTGCCGATGCTCGACTGCGCGAAGGCGTGCACCGAGCTGACCACGCCGCTGCGCGTCAGGAACGTCCCGAAGATCGCCAACAGGAACGTGGTGAAGATGAGCCACATGTTCCACATTTTCATCATGCCGCGCTTCTCCTGCATCATCACCGAATGCAGGAAGGCCGTCATGGTGAGCCACGGCAGCAGCGACGCGTTCTCGACGGGGTCCCATCCCCAATAACCGCCCCAGCCCAGCACTTCGTAGGCCCAATGCGCGCCAAGGAAAATGCCGCAAGTCAGGAACAGCCACGCCACCATGGTCCAGCGGCGCGTGATGTGGATCCATTTCTCGCCGGGATACTTCATGATCAGCGCGCCCAGCGCGAAGGCAAACGGCACGGTCACGCCGACATAGCCGAGATAGAGCATTGGCGGATGGATCACCATCTCGGGATATTGCAGCAGCGGGTTCAGACCGTTGCCGTCGGCGGGAATTGTTCCCGTGATCAGGCCGAAGGGATTCGCGGCGAAGTTGATCAGCGAGAAGAAGAACACCTGCACTGCCGCAATGATGACCGAAGCATGGGCGAACAATTGCGGATCGACTTTGTAGCGCAGGCGCAGCACCAGCGCGTAGCTGGAGAGCAGCCACGCCCAGAAGAGCAGCGAGCCCTCCTGTCCCGACCACAGCGCGGCAAACTTGTAGGCGATGGGCAGGTCGCGATTACTGTGGTGCAGAATGTAGGCGACGGAGAAGTCGTTTCCCAGCGCGGCCATCACCAGCGCCAGCCCGGCGATGGTCACGGCTGCCCACGAGGCGATGCCGGCGCGGCGCGCAGTCTCGCCCAGGCGATCATCCTTGCGGTAAAGGCCGAGCGCGCCCCCAATGAAGGAATAGGCTGCGAACGCCAGGCCCAGCAGCAATGCAAAACTTCCGATTAATGGCATGAGGAATCAGTACCTATAGCGGTTCACGGCCAGGCTATTCCGGAAACGGCGCCATCCTAATGCTGCTATTTTACTCGCAACGGCAAGGGCAATGGCGATTTGCGCAGCCAGGCAGCACAACTTTGCGGGCGTAACCGAGAGCCGCGTTCAAAGTTCTATCCCAGATACGCGCGCGCCATCGGCCGCCACCACGGCCAGTCGTGATAGCTGCGGTCGCCCCAGACGTACAACTCATGGCGAATGCCGCGCCAGCGCATGATGCCGGCCATGCGCTCGTTATCGTTCCAGCACATGTCCCACTCGCCGGTGGCCAGCACAGTGCGGATGTGGTTGTAGCGCCAGCCGTCGGTGCAGTTGGCCAGGTAGTCGGGAGGATTGTTGAAGTAGACGTCGTCGCTGTACCAGCCGTTGAGAAACTTCTTGATGTCGTAAGCTCCGCCCATGCAGACGCAGTCGGTGACTTTGTCGGGATGCCGCATCGCGAAGTTTAGCGCGTGATAAGCGCCGAAGCTGCATCCGGTGACGATCACCCGCGGGTTCCAGTTCTTGTTCCACATCAGCGGCAGGACATCGTTCAGGATGTAGCGCTCGTATTGCAGATGCCGCTGCACGCGCCAGTAGGGATGCGCCCGCTTGTTGTACCAGCTTTCGCTGTCGACGCCGTCCACACAGTAAATTTGCAACTGCCCGGCCTCCAGACGATCGGCGACGGCGGCGATCATCTTATTGTCTTCGTATTCGAAGAAGCGGCCCATGGAAGTAGGAAAAACGAGGACCTTCGGGCCATCGTGTCCAAAGACGAGCAGGTCCATATCGCGTTGCAGGTCTTTGGACCACCAACGGTGAAATTCACGATTCACGTTGTTTGTGCCCCTGATGGAGAGATTGTGCGGCGCTTAAACCGACGTTTGATACTCTAAGAGGCACCATTCTACAGGATGCCAACCGAGCCCAGCATAACCGGCCAAGCGATGCCCGTTCCCCTCGACCTGAACCCAGCGCCTGCCGCCGCACCGGCCGATCTGAGGTCCCACCTGCGGCTGCACCAACAGTTTCCCTCGAAGCTGATGGACGAGAAGCGCGACTTCATCGTCTATCTGCCGCCCATGTACGACCAGCAGCCGGACCGCCGCTTTCCCGTGCTCTACATGCAGGACGGGCAGAACCTGTTCAGCCCGGACACGTCCTTCATCCAGGGCAACTATTGGCGCATGGGCGAGACCGCGGATGCGCTCAGCGCTGCCGGCGAGATTGAGCCGCTGATCATCGTCGGCATCTACAACACGGGCGAGCATCGCATCCATGAATACACGCCGGTGGAGGACAAGCGCCTGGGCGGCGGCCAGGCCGATGCTTATGGGCAGATGCTGGTGGACGAGCTGAAGCCGTTCGTCGATCGCGCCTATCGCACGCTGCCGGGCGAGGCCAACTGCGCATTGGGCGGCTCGTCGCTGGGCGGGCTGGTGACGCTCTACCTCGGGCTGCGCTACACCTGGATGTTCAGCAAGCTGGCGGTGATGTCGCCGTCGGTGTGGTGGCACAAGCGCGCGATTCTGAAGACTGTGGCGCAGATCAAGCGCAAACCCAATCTGAAGATCTGGCTCGACATCGGGACCAAAGAGGGCCAGCGCGCGCTAGCCGATGCCCGCGAGCTGAAGTCGGCGTTGGTAAAGAAGGGATGGATGCTGGGGCGCGATCTTTCATACATGGAAGTCCCTGACGCCGAG
>JBEKQY010000217.1:0-6696 GCA_049519235.1 Candidatus Korobacteraceae bacterium
TGGCAGGGCGTCAACAACATCACCGGATTCAGCGTCAGCGCCAACGATGGCCGCTTTGCCTTCTATGTCGATGGGGAGTACCAATACGCGCCCACCATCCCGGCGTATCCGCTCTCGGTTCGGCAGGTGATTGCGAATGTCGACGAGAACCCCTTGCAGCCGCCCACTCCGATTCCTGCCAACCAGTTCAGCCTGCTGGACACCTACGCTCTGGCGAAGTATGCAGGCCTGGATTTTTCCGTGGGCAAGCAGAGCATGTGGTGGGGTCCCGGCGAAGGCGGTGCAATGCTGATGAGCGATAACGCTGCACCCTTCTGGATGCTCCAGATCAACCGCACCGAACCAATCAGTATTCCGCTGTTATCCAGGTTTCTGGGGCCGTTTGAAGCCAGCAACTTCTTTGGCGCGCTTGCGGGCCATAAGTTTCCTGCCGGGCCATACATGTTTGGACAGAAGGCCAGTTTTAAGCCGACGGAAAACCTGGAATTCGGATTTACCCGTGACGATGTGTTCGGTGGCCAAGGCCACGTGCCCATTACCTTCGGTTCATTTTGGAATGCGTTTAGTAGCCTCACTGATGTCTCTCCGGCAGTTAAATTTTCGCGCAACGATCCTGGCGCACGCCACGCCAGCTTCGACTTCTCCTATCGGCTGCCCTTCGTGCGCCGCTGGCTAACCCTATACACCGATTCGCTGGTACATGACGATGTCAATCCTGTCAGCGCTCCCCGGCGTTCGGCCGTCAATCCTGGCATTTACCTCACCCATTTCCCTGGTCTTCCGAAGCTCGACTTTCGCGCCGAAGCGGTGTCCACGGATCCTCCCACGGTGTCCAGCGTCGGCGGACGCTTCATCTACTGGGAAGTTGTTTACCATGACGTGTATCTCAACGACCGATACCTGATGGGGAGCTGGATTGGCCGCGAGGGCAAAGGTTATCAGGCGTGGACCACCTACCATCTGAGCCCGCACAGCAGTATTCAGGTGGCGGTGCGCAATGCCAAGATTGCCGACGATTTCATTCCCGGGGGCAGCACCCAATGGGACTGGAACGTTTCCGGGATAATTCGCGTGCGCAAGAATCTGGAAGTGAGGCCTTTTCTGCAATACGAAACCTGGCTGGTGCCAGTGCTGGCTCCCACTCGGCAAGCAGATTTTACCAGCTCTATCCAACTTATCTGGTGGCCCACTGGCGCCGGAATACGTCGAGCGGTCCAGTGAAAACTTCGCCTGAGCGATTGATTGGCCCCTTCTTATTGCGATCTACACTACCCGGGACCTTGTGATTCGTTCGCTACGCCTACAATGCTGACTAGGGTGGGAAAATTAGATGTCGACGATGTTGCCGGACAGCGACCAGAACAGCCAGCAGCGTTTCAAGTAGTATGTAAGGTGTTTGCGGGCCTGTAGCTCAGCGGTTAGAGCAGGGGACTCATAATCCCTTGGTCGGGGGTTCGAATCCCTCCGGGCCCACCAATTAAATCAATGCGTTCCGCGGGCACTGCCTCACTTGATCAAGCTTGGTTGCGTCCTGTTGGCTGATGGTTCGAGGCTTTATTTCGCTATCAAGACGACCCTCACGCAATGTCGGCCCCGCGAGCAGGCTTCCCAGCGAGAGCTGCAGCCGGCGTTGCACGTCATGGTGACGTTCGTCCATTTTCGCGGGGTCGCCGCCCAGAGGGTTGAAGGCCGCGCTCATGTCCAGCCAAGGGTCCCCCGGCGAGGCTACCAGGCGGTACGCTTTTGGCCCACCACCAAACTGTGGGGAACTTTCCGCTGACGCCGAAGTCTGGTAGTCTCGCGGCACAGGAATTCCCAGCGATGTCTCCCAGAAAGAGCGCTACAAGAGCCCGTGTCAAGCCTCCCCTGCCGCCATTCAAAGCTGCTGCGCTTTCGCACGGGCACGACCAGCACGAGTTGGTCATCATCTCCGGCATGAGCGGCGCGGGGAAGGCTTCGGCGCTGAATGCCTTCGAAGACCTTGGCTATTACTGTGTAGACAATCTTCCCATAGGCCTGATCGCCAACTTCGCCGAGTTGGTAATCGACACATTGGAGATCCAGCGTGCCGCGCTGGTGGTCGATATTCGCGAGGGCGCCCGGCTGGACAAGCTGCCGCAGGTCCTGGGCTCTCTGCGCCGTGTGCTGAAGACTACCGTGCTGTTCCTGGAGGCCGACGAGGAGGCGCTGTTGCGCCGCTACAGCGAGACGCGCCGACCGCATCCGCTGGGACGCAATGCGTCAGTGCGGGCCTCGCTGGCAGCGGAACGCCGGCGCCTGAAGCCGGTGAGGGTATTGGCCGACCTCGTAATCGACACCACGAAGTTCAATGTGCATGAGCTGCGGGCATCGTTAACGGAGCGCTTCCAGGGCCGCAGGAGCGAGAAGAACATCCTGATCTCATGTGTGAGCTTCGGCTATCGCGAGGGGGTGCCGGAAGACGCGGACTTAGTCTTCGATGTGCGCTTTCTGCCGAACCCGCATTTCATTCCCAAATTCCGTCCGTTCACCGGCCGGCATCCGGCAGTGGCGAGGTACATTCGCTCGTTTCCTCAGACGAAGGAGTTCATCCGGCGAATCTCCGAGCTGCTGATTTACCTGATCCCGCACTACATCCGCGAGGGCAAGAGCTATCTGACCATCGCCTTCGGATGCACCGGCGGCAAACATCGCTCGGTGATGATTGCCGAAGATGTCAAGAAGCGCTTGAGCAAAGCCGGCTACAATGTGAAGGTGGTACATCGCGACTCGCCAGGGGAAGATTAAGATAGCCGTTCTCCCGGCACCTCCAGCAACTTCCGACGGTGGCAGACAACCAAGATACACATGGGCCCCTGCTGTCGGGGCATTTGTTAAACTAATCAGGTCTGGCAACGCCAGCCAGTGGCAACCGCGCGCGGAGAGGTGCGTGAGTGGTTGAAACGAGCCGCCTCGAAAGCGGCCATACCTTGACGGGTATCGGGGGTTCGAATCCCTCCCTCTCCGCCACGTAGTCTCAAATGCAGAGGATCTCTGCTCGGTTGCTCCTGAAATAGGCGAAAAAGGCCGACTTTTCGCGGTATCTCCCCAACAACTGGACCGGAGAATATGACCGCTGAGCTGCGTCGCTCCCGTCGAGACGTGTGGAAAGACGCAATTCTCAATGTGCGGCCTAACCCCGGAGGGGTCTGCATGTGACCGCGACTGTGCGCCTACGATCCAAGTAGTGCCCAGAAAGCGGTTTTAACAATCCTTTCATGTTCGTCGAATCTAATGGGCGGAAGTCCAGCAATAGCAGCTAAGGTCGTGTGAGACTTTACCGCTATTGTGGGGACGAACTGGTCAATTCGGCAATTCCAAGTACTCAATCTGTTGTTTTGGGTGCAAATCATCTGCGAACTTCAATGGTGCCGTGGAAGCGTATCGTTCTGACTCGGCAATCGCGCAACCCTGGCCGTCGCTTAAACGGCTTGAGGCGTGCCGTACAGAGCGTTTGCAACCTGCGAAGGCATGTGCAGCAATGAGCGGCATCGCATTTTCATGTCAGCATGGAGCAGCATCGCTCCTCGATTTCTCAGATGTACAGGCTGAGTACCGGAGCGTGCAGGTGAACTACTTGAACCTCATTGCTGACCATCTCAATGCAGCGAACCAACTGATACTTGCCGTAGGACGGGAGGTGATCCGATGAAGCGCCAGAAACTTGCAGCACTCAGCCTGTCTTTGGCCTTGGGGGCAGTAGGAACCGGCTGTAATGGCAGCAAGAGTAATCCTCAAGCCGAAGCGCCGCCTCCACTCAAGCTTGAAAAGGTAGAGAACCGCAATCTGTTTCAAGTTGATCAACCCGAGAGGTTCCCGTTGACGCAAGCGATAGAGCACTTCGCCAGAGCGGAGCTGAAGGTCACCGGGACAGTCAATCCGGACATCTCGCGATCCGTTCCCGTTATTTCGCTGGCGACGGGCCGGGTTGTGCAAATCGATGCGCGCCTGGGTGACATCGTCCAGAAAGGCCAATTGTTGCTGAAGATCCAGAGCGCCGATATTTCCGGCGCTTTCGCCGACTATCGCAAGGCGGTGGCGGACGAACAATTGGCGCGTACTCAGTTGGAGCGCTCGAAGCTGCTTTACGAGCGGGGGGCAATTTCCCTCAACGATCTGCAAATCGCACAGGATACAGAAGACAAAGCCAAGGTGGACGTCGAGACCACGGCAGAAAAGCTTCGTGTCCTAGGCAACGCGTCATTGGACCATCCCACTGGCATTGTTGATATTCGCGCTCCGATTTCAGGAATTATTACCGATCAGCAGGTCACGAATGCCGCAGGGGTAGCAGGGCTTAGTTCGCCGAATCCGTTCACCATCGCCGACCTGAGCTACGTCTGGATCGTGTGCGATGTGTACGAAAACGACCTGGCTAATGTTCGGCTTGGGGAAACGGCTGATATTCGGCTTAATGCTTATCCCGACCAGGTTTTCACGGGAACCATCAGCAATATTGGTCCCATCTTGGATCCCAACATTCGAACTGCCAAGGTACGCATCGAAATGCGGAATCCGGGTCTGATGCGGCCTGGCATGTTCGTTAGCGCAACCTTCCACGGTCGAGAAAAAGAAAAGCGAGCAGCCGTGCCCGCTACTGCAATCTTGCACCTGCACGATCGCGACTGGGTCTACGTTCCGCTAAACGGCAATCAGTTTCGACGAACGGAAGTCGTAAGTGGCGACATGCTGCCTGACGGTATGCAGGAAATCATTTCAGGTATTGCACCGGGTCAGCAAGTGGTTGCTAACGCACTTGAATTCCAGAACACGGCGGAACAGTAATGATTCGCGGGCTTGTCGATTTCGCTTTGAACAACCGGTTTGTCGTTCTGGGATTGGCGATCTTTCTCTTTATCTGGGGAATCATCGCCTTTCATAACCTGCCCGTCGAGGCTTATCCCGACGTGGCGAACACCTGGGTGCAAATCATTACGCAGTGGCCAGGGCGGGCTGCGGAAGAAGTCGAGCAACAGGTCACCATACCCATCGAAATCCAGATGAACGGGATTCCTCACCTTACTCACTTGCGGTCCGCGTCGTTAGCTGGATTGTCGGTGGTGAACCTGATCTTCGATGACAGCTCCAACAACGACTGGGACCGCCAGAAGACGCTGGAGCGGCTGAATCAAGTCACGCTTCCGCCCGGCGTGAATCCCTCGATCGGCCCCGATTACAGCCCCGTGGGCCAGGTGTACTTTTACACTCTGCGCAGCACCAATCCCGCCTACGACGTGATGGAGCTTAAGACTCTGCAGGATTGGGTCGTCTCCAAGTACATCCGCTCGGTGCCCGACGTGGTGGACGATGTCTCTTTCGGCGGGATCACGAAGGAATATCAGGTCCGCGTAGATCCGGACAAAATGGTTTCCTACGGTCTCAGCCTGGCTCAGCTTGAGCAGCAGCTAATGAACAGCAACGCGAATGGCGGCGGCAGCTTTATCGAGGAGGGCGCACAGCAGATCAACGTACGCGAGGTTGGCCTTGTTAGGAACCTGACAGACATTGAGGAGACCGTCATCAAGACACAGAACGGCACGCCTCTGCGGATCAAGGACGTGGCCGTGGTGACGGAGGGGTCAAGGATCCGGCTCGGCCAGATCGGCAAGGCCATTCATCGCAAGGACGGGGTGGTCGAAGATGACAACGACGTGGTGGAAGGCATTGTGTTACTGCGCAAAGGCGCCGATACCGCCACCATGCTGAAAGGGCTGCACGCGATGGTGCGGCGCCTGAACGATCACATTCTCCCGCCGGGAGTGAAGATCGTACCGTATCTCGACCGCGACGATTTGGTGGATTACACCACTCACACGGTCCTGCATAACCTCGCGGAAGGCATGATCCTGGTTGTGATCATCCTTTTCCTCTTCCTGGGGAATGTTCGCGGCGCCATCATCGTCTCGCTGACCATTCCGTTCGCTCTGTTATTTGCCTCCATTTGCCTGGACCTCCGAAATATTTCGGCCAACTTGCTGTCGCTGGGTGCGTTGGACTTCGGCATGGTGGTGGATGGTGCGGTGGTGATGGTGGAAAACATCGTGCGCCATCTCAACCGTCCCGACGAAGCGCCGCGTCCGCTGCTGGAGCGCATTCGCGAGGCGGCCCACGAAGTGCAGCGCCCGGTGTTCTACGCGATTGCCATCATTATCACGGCGTATCTTCCGATTTTCACGCTGCAGCAGGTGGAAGGGAAACTCTTCAAGCCTATGGCGTGGACTGTGGCCTTCGCCTTACTCGGCGCGCTGCTCTTCTCCATGCTCATTGCCCCGGCGCTGGCCAGCCTGCTGTTCCGAAGAGGCGCCAGGCAGTGGCAGAACTCGGTCATGGGGTTCTTGACAACTCACTACCGAAGCAGCGTTCGCTTGGCGATTCGGCACCGCCTACTGACCGTCGGGGCTGCGGCTGTTGCCTTCGCGCTGTCGATGCTTCTCGCGGTCAGCGGTCTTATCGGTTCGGAGTTTCTGCCCCACCTGGATGAGGGTGCTATCTGGGTACGTGGCACGCTGGCGCCCAGCACCGGCCCGACGGAAGGTCTGCGTGTGGTGGACCAGGCGCGCGCGATTCTGGCCTCCTTCCCTGAGGTTCCGGTGGTGGTTTCGCAGGTGGGGCGGCCCGACGATGGTACCGACTCGACCGGCTTCTTCAACACGGAATACTTTGTCGACTTGCTTCCGA
>JBEKQY010000218.1:0-6683 GCA_049519235.1 Candidatus Korobacteraceae bacterium
TCGTTCGCACAACCAATGTACTCGCTGCGAGGGAGCCGACGTTGTCATGAAATCAGCACGCAGCCGCAGGCGGAGTGCTGGGGCGAGTGGAGGATTTGGTCCGAGTCCCGTAGGGACGGCATTGCCACCCACCCGCGCCAATGATTCTCCGATCCAGCAGCACTGGGCAATCCGCGGAGTCGACGCCATAGTCTAGCCCAGCGCGAAACCGCGCCCTGCCATTGGACGGGGTGGGGTGGTGGAGCGCTAACCGATTGCCGCTTCAGACTGGCATGTTGTCGAACTCGGGAAGGATGGGAGTCTGCGGAGCAGACGCCATAGTCTAGCCCAGCACGCAGCGCAGCGGAGTGCTGGGTCGAGTGGAGGATTTGGTCCAAGCCCCGTAGGGGCGGCATCGTCGAACATCGCCACGTGCGCCCAGTCACCGACGACGAATGCTTCTCCCAATACGCTCGACAATATGTCGCACACCTACGCACATAACATAGTGCACTGCGTATTCAGCACCAAAGATCGGCTGAACCTGATCCGCAATCCCGACGAGCTATGGCGTTATGTTGCTGCCCTGGCACACGCGAAGAACATTCACGTGATCGCAGCCGGTGGCACCGCCAATCATTTGCATTTGCTAATTCTGTTGCCGCAGACAATGACCTTAGCCAAGGCAATGCAGGATCTGAAGGCAAACACCTCCCGATGGCTGCGGGAGACGAACAAAGGTTTTCAGTGGCAAGAGGGATACGGAGCCTTCAGTGTCAGCCAATCGCAGAGAGCGACGGTAAGCGAGTACATTGCCAATCAGGCGGACCACCATCGCACAAGAACATTTGAGCAGGAGTTTCTAGCGCTGTTGCGGAAGTCCGGGATTTCCTATGATTTGGAATTCGTGTTCAGATGATTATGCCGTGCCTACGGCACTCGGTTCTCCGGCTCGACGCCATCCCCAAAAAGCGTGTTGTGGAAAAAAGCCTCCCAGTGTGCAAAATCGGAACGCGCCCACACACACTGCCGGTCACGCATAAGCAATCACCGACCGGCGCATATGTTGTATACAAAGAGATGGCTTTTGTTGGAGTCTCGTGGGCAAACGACCTGGCGGTTCAAAGCGCGATTACTACGACCCGGAGCGGCTGAAAGCAATCGCCGAGATACGCCGGGCCCTGCCCGAAATTCTGGAGTATGGGACGGAAGACGATTTCGTGCAGCTAGTGAAGAAGTGGAGAAAGAATGTTGCACCGGAGGAGCTAACAGACTGGATCAGGCTGTTCCGCGCTTCCGCTCGCGAGAAGCGCGGACTCGATTGATGATCTGCTTCGATTCCTTTACCGCCCGATGGAACTCCGCATCGGACATCCGCTGAGATTCTTCCGCGGCCATTTCCGCAAACTTGTCCAGCAGCGTGTCTGTTGCCGATTTTGTTTTGACACGTGCAGTGGCCACCAGGGGACCTTCTTCCTTAGCAACTCTACTCACAACAGTTTACCCCATCCCTTAGACGCGCTGGCAAAGAGCTTCGATTCCTGCCCGAACGTCTGAAAACGCGTGCTCCGCTACGAAAGCATAGATCCGGAGGCGACCTAACTTTCGACCGCCGCCGGCTGCGCGTTTCGCCGCGGCCTTCGGTTGGCCTGCAAAATCTTCTTGCGCAGCCGCAGATGGTTCGGCGTCACCTCCACCAACTCATCGTCGGCAATGAACTCGATCGCCTGCTCCAGATTCAGGTTCTTGAAAGGCACCAGCCGGATGGCCTCATCCGCGGTAGACGAGCGCATGTTGGTCAGCTTCTTTTCGCGCACGATATTCACGTCGAGGTCGTTGTCGCGCGAGTTTTCGCCCACTACCATGCCTTCGTAAACTTCAACGCCGGGCCCCACGAACAGCTCCCCGCGCTCCTGAAGTCCCCATAGCGCATAGGCGGTGGTCGCACCGGTGCGGTCGGCCACCAGAGCGCCTGTCATACGATGTGGGATATCTCCCTGCCACTCGGTGTAGCCGTCGAACAGCGAATTCATCACGATGGTGCCGCGCGTGTCGGTGAGAAGTTCGCTGCGCAGGCCGATCAGGCCTCGGCTGGGAATCACGAATTCCATGCGCACCCGCCCGTAACCGTGATTGTGCATCTTCTGCATCTGCGCCTTGCGCGCGCCGAGCTTCTCGATGACCACTCCAACAAAAGCGTCCGGCACGTCGACCGTCAGCCGCTCCACCGGCTCCATCAGCTTGCCGTCGATCTGCTTGGTCACAATTTCCGGCTTGCCGACCGCCAGCTCGAACCCTTCGCGTCGCATCATCTCGATCAGGATCGCCAGTTGCAGTTCGCCGCGGCCCATCACTTTGAACGAGTCGGTGTTCTCGGTATCTTCCACGCGCAGCGAGACATTCGTCAGCAACTCTTTTTGCAGCCTCTCACGCAGGTTGCGCGAGGTGACGTACTGGCCTTCGCGCCCCGCAAACGGCGAGGTGTTCACCATGAACTGCATCGCAATCGTCGGCTCGTCGATGGTGATCACCGGCAGCGGCGTGGGATTTTCGACATCGGTGATGGTCTCGCCGATGTTGATGCCGGTCACGCCCGCGACCGCGACGATATCGCCCAACTCAGTCGTGACGATGTCCGTGCGCTTCAGTCCGGAGAACGAAAACAGCTTCGTGATCCTGATCTTCTCCAGCGAGCCGTCGCGCTTGGCGATGGCGACATCTTCGCCGGTGCGCAGTGTGCCGTTAAACACGCGCGCAATCGCCAACCGTCCGAGGTAATCGCTGTAGTCAAGATTGGCCACCAACACTTGCAGCGGCCCCGCGGCATCGCCTCTGGGCGGAGGAATTGTATCGACGATAGCGTCAAACAATGGCCGCAGATTTTCGCCCGGCTTGTTCGCATCGGTCGTCGCCGTTCCTAACTTCGCGTTGGTGTAGAGCACGGGAAAGTCAAGTTGGTCGTCGGCCGCGTCCAGATCGATGAACAGGTCGTAAATCTCGTTCAGGACTTCCTGCGGACGCGCATCGGGCCGGTCGATTTTGTTGATCACCACGATCGGCGGCAGCTTGGCCTCCAGCGCCTTGCTCAGCACGTAACGCGTCTGCGGCAGCGGGCCTTCGCTGGCGTCCACCAGCAGCATTACGCCGTCCACCATCTTCAGCGCGCGCTCCACCTCACCGCCAAAATCACTGTGGCCGGGCGTGTCCACAATGTTGATTTTGACCTCGCCTGCGGGTGCCCCACCCAAGCCAGTTTTGCTTGGGTGGGAGGACGGGTGATAGAAAATTGCCGTATTTTTCGCCAGGATGGTGATGCCGCGCTCGCGCTCCAGCTCGTTGGAGTCCATCACCCGCTCCACGTGGGTCTCGTTGGCGCGGAAGGTGCCGCTCTGGTTCAGCATGGCATCCACCAGCGTGGTCTTGCCGTGGTCCACGTGCGCGATGATGGCGATGTTGCGAAGACTCGTGCTCAAGAATTTCCCTTCCTGATTGCGAAAACACGGGCGATTTTCCGCAGCATCCTCTGAGTCTTGGATCGAGCGCGCTCCTGCGATTTGGAAGACATCGTCTGGTTAACTAACTCTATGAATTTCCTCGCCATCGTCTCGCCGTTCCTCTCATTTGTGGCAGGCCTGTCGCCCAATTACTTAGACTCATGCGCAAAGTGTCCCCTGGTTTGCGGGAGCGGGCAAAACCGCGTTCGATCAGCGAAACGGAGGGAGTCGGACCGGTACAACCAGTTTACAATACGCGCGGCTCGGTATTCACTACTGGCACGGAGCACGGAGAAAAGTCACGCTAGGGAGATAGCCTTGGCTGTGCACCGGTCCTGGTAGTAAGATTCCAACCCGAGGGCGACCATCATGGACCAAGCTGCTCAGGCTAAGTGTACCCACGCTCCCGAGTTGTTCTTTTCTTATTGCCACAAGGATGAAGCGCTCAGGGACAAGCTAGCGGCGCACTTGAAGCTGCTGGAGCGGCAGGGCATTATCAATACCTGGCACGATCGGAACATCGATGCCGGCAGCGAATGGAAACAGCAGATTGACTCCCATCTGGAAAGCGCCAAAATCATTCTGCTGCTCATCAGCGCTGCCTTTTTGGCTTCAGATTACTGTTTCGATATAGAGATGAAGGCAGCAATGGACCGTCACAAGGACGGCTCTGCCGTCGTCATCGCAGTCATTCTGCGGCCCGTGGACTGGGAGAAAAGCCCTTTTTCCATTCTTCAGGCGCTGCCAAAGGATGCCAAACCGATTACCACCTATTCCAATCGTGACCTTGCATTCGAGGAAGTCGCCAAGGGCATTCGCAAGGCGGCCGAGGGTCTGTCGCAGACCTCGACTGGCACAGCCCCGAACGATCCCGCACCCCTTCCGGGCGTGGCACATGCCTTTCTTCCTGTGACGCCCGCTTCTCCGTTATTGCTCGGATTCGCGATCGATGTTTCGGGCTCCATGCAGGAATCCATCGGCAAAGCCAACGGCCCAGCGCTCAACCGGCTGCAAAGCGTCTTAGCGACAATTCAAGAACTCGCGGGAGCCAGCGAGATCAGCGCGCGCGCCAAAGGGGCTTTGGAGTTGGTCAAGGTATTCGCCTACGGATTCGGCTTCACCGACCGTGCTGCCGACTATGGCTCATTTGCCGGGCTCGCGCGTCAATTTCTCGGAAGCGCCATCCCAGACATGCCCGCTCATGTTTACCGGGGATCGATTCGCGACCTATTTGAAATAGCCGGACTGGGAACGGATGCGCTTCTATTAAGCGCATTGCGGGCGCGCTGGAAAGATCTGGAGTCCGGTCTCTGGGAGCAACGAGTCGACCTGTTTGGAGATACTCCCATGCGCGCCGCTCTCGAGGCCTCCCGTGCAAGACTCGCCCAGGAATACAAGAAGTACGCAGGCACACCTCGATCGATCTTGATCATCATCTCCGACGGCGACAGCACGGATGGGTCTCCCTTGGATTTGTGCCAGGCAATTATGGAAGAAGGTATTACCATAGTTACCGGCTATTTGACCTCGGCGGATGTTACCGAGCCTAGGAAGCTTTATTCCGAAGCAGATCCCGGCTGGCCAGCTGGCGCGAAGACTCTCTTCGGTTGCTCGTCCCAGGTACGCGAAGAGGCAAGCGCACTGAGAAGCGTAGCGTTGGCGAGCTTTGAATCCAAGGGCTGGCAAGTTAGTCCAGGCAGCCGGCTGTTCCTGCAATTGAATCAATCAGAAATTCTGTCGGAATTCCTAACAACGGTCCTCGACGCCAATACAGCAAAGATAGTCGCAAGCAATTCCTGAAGCGCCGGGTGCCCGACCCTTGTCGCCTCGTTGGCGAAAGGGGGAGACGAATTCCTGTGCGCCATATGAGATCGCTCTCTAATGGAATCGAGCCAGCCGTTCATCACCTCAGGGATCATTGAATGCGCTCCCTCTCACTGATCGCGCTTGCGATCTCGCTGCTTCACCACGTGCTATACGCGGTGCCTTCGCTGGAGTTTTGATCGCTGGCGCTGTGCACATCGATGATACCGGGCTCGGTCTGGTCCGGCGACATGATGCTCTCGTCCGTCACTGGAACCCAGGAGTCGCGCGAGTTGGTGAATGGGTCTTTGGGAAGCTCCTTCAGGTACCCGGCCTGCACCAGGTCGTCCAATGACGTCGGCGCCTTTTGCTTGTCGAGGGTGTACTCATCGATGAGCGAGCGCATGGTGTAGAGATCGTCGCGCAACGCCGTCTCCTTGGCATGGAGAATGGACGAGGAGTAATTGGGGATGGCGAGCGACAGCAGGATGACGATGATGCTGATGACCACCATCAACTCAATCAGGGTAAAACCGCGCAGTCGTGAATGTTGCCGCATGGCTTGAGCTACCACATTTTGTACTTCGTGCCGTCCAGGCCCGTGCCTTCGGACTTGGTGTAGACATCGAAGACGTTGCCTCCGCCCCAGGAATCGGAATCGGGATCGTCCTGTATCGAGCGCAAGCCCCACTCGTCCTTGCCGGTCATGGGATCAACCGGGATGTGCCGCAGGAAGCGCATTTTCTTTCCATTGCTATCCACGCCCTTCACAAGCGTCTCGAGATCGGGAGGATATCCCTGGCTGTCGACTTTCACCTGGAAGGCGCCGCGGTCGGCGGCGTCCTTGTAGCGGTCGATGGCGTCGCGCAGTTGCCAAAGGTCGCGGTGCAACTCGCGCTCCTTGGTTCGCTGGATAGTGAGCCGCATTACCGGAACGGCGGTTGCGGTCAGGATCATCAGGATGGTCATGGCGACAAGCAGCTCGACCATCGTGAAGCCACGGAAACCAAGCCTCGGCAGGCGCGACAAACAGGGCCCAGTTCTGGAAGCCTCTGGGACAATAAGGGCGCGACTGAAAGGTTCGGAGACCACTGCTCTAATTCTAAAGCACTTTCACAGTTGGTGCTGGCGAAGCGGGAGCTGGTTTGGGTAGTGCGGCGCTCTAGAGGCTGTTACGAAACTCAGCTCATCTTTTCCGCGGTGGAACCAAACAACGGAATCCAAGTGCCGTAGGCACGGAACAGTCTAGCCCAGCACGGAGCCGAAGGCGGAGTGCTGGGTCAAGTGGGAAAAGAATACGAGTCCCGTAGGGACGGCATACGTTTCGTAACAGCCTCTCTAGCACCGCGTTCGGCACTGATAACTAAAGCTCTGGAGCTGGGGTGGTCATCTGCGATGACCACCCCA
>JBEKQY010000219.1:0-6607 GCA_049519235.1 Candidatus Korobacteraceae bacterium
AGCGCGGCACGGTGAGCGCCGCTCCCACGCCCAACAACGGCGAGCCCGCCACCCGCAAGATCGGCGACTCCGAGCCGCTCTCGCTGTTCGTCTTCAAAACCATCAGCGATCCCTTCGCCGGACGCATCTCGTTCTTCAAGGTCTATTCGGGCGTGCTAAAAAACGACGCCACGCTGCAAAACTTCACCCGCAGCAGCGGCGAGAAGTTCGCCCACATTTCTGCCATGCAAGGCAAGACCGCCGTCCCGGTGAACGAGCTGCACGCGGGCGACATCGGCGCGGTGGCAAAGTTAAGAGAGACGCTGACCGGCGACACCCTGGGCGACAAAGGCTCGCCCATCCAGTATCCGCAGGTCACCTTCGCCGAGCCGGCCATCACCTTCGCCATTGAGCCCAAGACGCGCGCCGACGAAGACAAGCTGAGCAATGGCATTCACAAGCTGATGGAAGAAGATGCCATGCTGCGCTTCTTCCGCGATCCGCAGACCAAGGAGTTCCTCATCGCCGGGACTGGCCAGCAGCACATTGAAGTGGTTGTCTCCAAGCTGAAGAATCGGTATCACACCGAAGTCAACCTGAAAGCGCCGAAGGTTCCGTATCGCGAGACCATTCGCGGCCGCGCCGACGTGCAGGGGCGTCACAAGAAGCAGAGCGGCGGTCACGGCCAGTTCGGCGACTGCAAGATCAAGATGGAGCCGCTGCCGCGCGGCGGCAACTTCGAGTTCGTCAACGAAATCTTCGGCGGCTCGATTCCCAGGAACTACATTCCCGCGGTCGAGAAAGGCATTGTGGAAGCGGCGCAGCGCGGCTTTCTCGCCGGATATCCGGTCGTGGATTTCCGGGTCGTGCTCTACGATGGGTCCTATCACGAGGTAGATTCCAACGAACTATCGTTCAAAACCGCCGGCCGCATCGCCTTCCGCAAAGCCATGGAGCAGGCGAAACCTACGCTGCTGGAGCCGATCATGAACGTCGAGATCACCATCCCCGACGAGTTCGCCGGCTCCATCATGGGCGACCTCAACAGCCGTCGCGGACGCATTCAGGGCATGGACAACAAGGCGGGCAAGACCATCGTGAAGGCCGAAGTACCCATGGCTGAGATGCTGACCTACGGCACCGACCTGACGTCGATGACCCAGGGCCGCGGCAGCTTCGCCATGGAGATGCATCACTATGACGTAGTCCCCCAGGTGCAACAGGAGAAGATCATCGCCGCCGCCAAGGCGGAGCGCGGCGAAGTGGTGGAAGAAGAAGAGTAGAAACGGCAATGCGAATCATTGCCCGACGGGCTGCCGGCGATTGCGGCGCGCCTCGCGCGCAGCAGTGATCTCCGCATCAATTTCTTCCATCGAGAGCCGATCTAAGCCCAATCGCTTGGCGCTCTCCCATGATTTCTGAAGCCACTCCGGGGCGGAGGTGGGCTCGATCGCACGGATACTGATGTCCTCGTCTTCTGCGACCTGCCGGCCGAGGAGGCTTTCAATCGCCATTTTCTGCTCTTGCGACAGATCTTTAGCTCTACGAATCATCCGGTTAACCCGATGCTGAAATCGGTTTTTCAAAGTTTAGCACCTTCGCATCACACTGGACGAGCACCCGGCATGCCGTCAACGAGTACCTGTTCCCACTCATTCGAACCCCGCGAATGAGTGGCGCACCCTGCGGGCTTTCGTTAAAGTACAATGATGCTGGAGTTAGTCAACACACAGCGGAAGCGGATCTCAGTCCATGGCAAAGAAGCTGATCGTCGGTAAATGCGAACTGTGCCTGGAGAAAAGAGAGCTTCAGGACAGCCATCTGATCGGTCGCGCGATCTACCGTCATATCAGGGAGGACGAGGGCGAAGATCCGATTGTGATGACGCCTGATGTAGTCCTACAAACCTCCCGGCAGGTCAGCGACTACGTGTTCTGCAAGGAGTGCGAAGACCGCTTCAACAGAGGCGGTGAACACGATGTGACGGGGTTGGTTTGGCGCCGCGCGAGGTTTCCGTTCCTCGACAGGATAAACCTCTCGCTATACCGGCGCGAGGGCAACCACGCGGTGGTCTCCGGCGAGAGGATCGGAATCGACACGGACAAGCTTGCATACTACGCGGTGAGCGTCGTATGGCGGGCGGCGGTCCATGTTTGGAGAACCATTGGCCAGCAGACGACGTCCGTTTTTCTTGCGCCCGACCAACAGGAGAACTTGCGGAGATACCTCGTGGGCGAATCGCCGTTGCCAGAGAATGCGAGCGTCGTAGTGACTGTGTGTGCCGACTTCGCGTCGCAGACGCATTGCTTGTACCCTACGATGCTCGCAAACCCCGGCACCTACCAGGACTTTTGGCTCCTCGTGAGAGGATTGCGATTCAATGTGATGGTGGCCGACGCTCCCGATGCGAGGCTGCGGAACCTCTGCTGCGTTTGCTCGCCGGGGAGGAAGATCTTTGTAGCTAACATGGAGAGGGAAACTGTCGAGGCGGTAAGACATTTCCACACGAACGCGAAAGTCGCGCGCAATATCCGGGCCCGTCCTCAATTGACGAAGCGGTGATTCAACCCGAAACGTTAAAGACGAATCGGAGGCATCTCTGCGAAGGTTTGGGAACACGGGGCACACGTCTCGTAGAGCAGTGGACTGTGGTTAACCATAGAAGTGTCCGCTGGTCGCTCCTGTCACTTCGGAAGATGAATGAGGTGTGACATGCGTCATTGGTTCGCCATGCCATGCGTAGTAATCGCAGTGACAATGCTCAGCTGCAGCGATGCTGGTGTTCAGAAGAAACTCGACGAACAAGGTGCTGAAATACAGGTGCTGAAAGCCGAGTTGGAATCGTTGAAGCTAGATGAGAAGTTACGAAAACTGGATCAGATCGCCATTTTGTCAACGAGCGAAAAGGGTTACTCAGCCATCAGCACCGACCTCGGTGTGATCACCGTCACCCTGGATGACGTTCAGCCTTACGCCACTGGCAGCAAGGTCATTCTTAGGTTCGGCAATCTGACTTCTGCCTCGTTTACGGATCCGAAAGCCAAAATTGATTGGGGACCTGTAGATGAGAAGGGATACCCCGACAACGCGAAGGCGAAAACGAAGGACCTGGACTTTATCAAGCCACTGCCACCGGGTGAGTGGACCAGCTTTGATGTCATTCTGGACGGTGTGTCCCCTTCTTCGCTGGGCTTTGTTAGAGTTCACGATTTCACGAACGACCGTATCGGCCTGAGGCACTGAGTTGGCAAAACCCCCGGGTGGCCCGCTCAAGACCAAAGGCGGGGTGTGGGCTCTGTTGTGCGGACGAGAATCCCCACTCAAAGCCAACAGAAGGCCCGTTCCTGACTGTTACTTCCGCCGTTTGTCGGCCTTGTCCCGCTCAAAATCCGTCAACATATTCGCCAGGCTGCGCGGTGATCCCCACGATTTGAGCGTCCATTGATAGACGGAGCTGTCCACGCCTTCGCGTTTGTCGTGAATACGGTTTCGAATCTCGCCTTTCGCCTCAAGGCGCTTAATCACGGCGTGAATTGAAGCCATCGCGTTGCTGTATTTATCCACTTGGAACCCCATCCTCCTCAGTGAATCACGTAACTCCGTCGGCATAAGTCCGCGCGGACCAGCCGCCCTGAATGCAGCACGACACGCGGCAGTCAGCCCAAGCGCCATACTCTCAAAGGTCTTCTCCTCCTCGCCGGAAAGTACGGCTAGAGCGGATATCCGCTGTTGCTGTTTGGCGATCTCGATTTCCAAGAGCTGCCGCTTCTCATATAACTTGACCAATCCCATCTCGGCCTCCTTCAGTTCAGTTTTGTATTGTCTTGCATTCATGTTAGACCTTAGTTTATACATAATAGTATAAACATGTCAACAGTGCCCTCAAAATTCATCCCTGCCGTTCGAATGAGTGGGATCAAGTTAGAACCCGCAAGCTACCGCGCTGCCAGGCTATCCACCTTGTGTCCGCGCCGGAGCTTGGCTGCTTTTACAGTATTGCTCATCAACATAGCGATAGTCAGCGGCCCCACTCCACCCGGGACAGGCGTCATCGCTCCGGCCACTTCGGCGACTTTGGGATGAACGTCGCCGATCAGAGTTGAGCCTTTGGCGGCGAAATCGCGCTCGCGCTTTTCGTTTCCCGCGAAGAATTCCTTGAACTGCGCCGGATCGGTGATAGTGTTCATGCCGACATCGATGACAGTCGCGCCCGGCTTTACGAAGTCAGGCGTAATCATGCCGGCCTTGCCGATGGCGGCGACCAGAACGTCCGCCCGGCTGCAGACGGCGGGCAGATCACGCGTTTTGGAATGACAGACGGTCACCGTCGCGTTGCGGTTGAGCAGTAGCATGGCAACAGGCTTGCCAACGATGTCGCTGCGTCCCACGACGACCGCTTCAGCGCCTGCAATGGGAATGTTGCTGCGCTGCAAGATTTCAATGATGCCCGCAGGCGTGCACGGCACCAGCCCCGGCCGCTGCGTGGAAAGATAGCCGACGTTCATGGGATGGAAGCCGTCCACGTCCTTCTCCGGCGAGACCGCCAGCAAGACCTTCTTGGCGTCGACCTGTGCGGGCAGCGGCAGTTGCACCAGAATCCCATCGATTTCGTCGCGGCGATTGAGCTCGTCGACCAGCGCCAGCAGCTCGGCCGTGGTCACGTTGTCGGGCGGGGTGTGCTTCTCGCTGTAAATGCCAAGCTGCTCGCAAGCCTTCACCTTGTTGCGGACGTAAATTTCCGAGGCCGGATTGTGCCCCGCCAGCACCACGGCCAGTCCAGGACGAAGTCCGGCGGCGGTGAGTTCTTTCACCTCTTCGCCCACTTCCGCCTTGATTTCCGCTGCGATTTTCGTACCGTCGAGAATGATGGCCGGCATGGCATGTCCCTTCGCTGTGAGGATGAATCTCTAGTTTATCTCGAAGGAGAGCCGCGGTTCGCCTCTCGCTCTTCGCTCTTCGCTCTTCGCTCTTCGCTGTTTGCCCTTTCGCTTCCCTCCTTGCTGTCACCCAAGGATGTGTTAGTAATCACTGATAAATATCCCGCACTGTGTTCCATTTCAAGTGGGTGTCGCGGGGAAGATTCCCGGCCTTGTTCCCACCCACTGCCATCGCTGTCGAGCAGCGAGAAATAAGACCCTCGAAGCTTCTTTCTCCAGTAACCCGAGTCGCGCCCCTCTGAGACTGATTTCAATTAATCGGCATTGCAGGAAGGAGAAATCCATGCAAAGTAAATCGCAATCTCGCAACCTTCTGCGTAGAATCTCGCGCGCGGCTGTGGCCGGGCTGGCGATCGTAGTTGTCGTGATGGTAGTTTCAGCCCCCTGCGCGCAGGCCCAGACCTACAGCGTACTTCACAACTTCACCGGCGGAGTCGATGGAAGAAATCCTTCTGCCGGCCTCACCATGGATGCAGCAGGAAATCTCTATGGCACGACTTGCGGGGCGAACTGTATCGCTGGCGCAAGCAACGCGGGCACGGTTTTCCGCCTAACCAAGAACGGCCCCTTTACACCGCTCTATACATTTCGCGGAGGCAATGACGGGGCTGGCCCGGCAGCCAGAGTCATCATCGGACCGAACGGCAGTCTTTATGGGACAACGATTTATGGGGGCGGAAGCGGCTGCGGCGGTTCCGGGTGTGGCACGGTCTTCAACCTCAGACCCCCGCCGACTATTCAGCCAAACATTTTGGGCGGCTGGACGGAAACTGTGATCTATAGATTCCAGGGCGGCAGCGATGGAGCGAATCCCGGATTCGGCGACCTGGTTTTCGACGCGTCGGGGAACATCTACGGCACGACACAGAACGGCGGTGCTCTTGGTGAAGGTACGGTCTTCGAGCTGACACCTTCCGGCAGCGGCTGGACGGAAAACGTGCTTTACACGTTCGGCGGCGGGAGCGATGGCGCTTATCCTGAGGCCGGCGTGGTCTTAGGCTCGGCCGGCAACCTCTATGGCACCACGCTGATGGGAGGCTACGGATACGGCACGGTGTTTGAGTTGACGCCGTCCGCCTCCGGCTGGACCGAAACGATTCTGCACAACTTTCAAGGCGGAAGCGACGGCAGTTATCCTATGGGCGGCGTCACGCAGGGTATTTACTATGGCACCGTTGGCACCACCAGCCAGGCTGGCACGAATGGAGGCGGCACCGTTTTCGTTCTGAACAACCAGATGTTTCTTTACAGTTTCCCCAACGGAGATCCTTACTTCTACCCGGGACCGTGGTCCAGTCTCGTATACGGCCCCATCGGTTATACCGGCACGACGTACTCTGATGGCGCACACCAATACGGCTCGGTCTTCTACATGTATGGATGTGCGGGCTGAAATGGCGAGACCCTTTATGATTTTGCCGGCGGCGCAGACGGAGCGTACCCAGTCAGCAGCGTGGCGTTCGACGCGAATGGCAATATCTTCGGCACAGCGTCGGAAGGCGGAACGTACGGCTTTGGTGTGGTGTTCGAGATCACCGCACCGCCGGGAGACTTTTCGCAATGCGCCAAAAGCCAGTGACTCGCGAAGTGAGAGCAACATAAGAAACAGACAGAGATCTTAACGGCCGGCGTTCGCAGGGTTGGGATGCCGGCCTTTTTTCATTCTGCGGTTTATGGTAGTGGCTGAATTT
>JBEKQY010000220.1:0-6484 GCA_049519235.1 Candidatus Korobacteraceae bacterium
AGGCGCGAGAACCTGGCCGCCCATGGTGTATAGGAGAATTTCAACGAAAGACCAGTCAGTGCCAGGGTGATGAAGCTGACGATCATGCAGGCGTGTAGCACGCGGTAGAGGTGGGGGAATCGGACGAACTCGCGGCGGTCAACCGGCAGAGTTGTTTTTCCCCCAACCTGCGCGAGCGGCGCCTCCGGTACCGTAACTGCTCCCGCCGGATGGTTCACCGTGGCCGAACGTTGCGGTTTACTGTTGGCCATCGTCGCCATCTTTCGATTCGGTAGCTGTCTTGCCGGAGTTCTTTTCGGCTTCCGCTTCTGCCGCTTCAGCCGCGCGCAGTTCGCGCCGCATCTGGAAAGCGCGCGGCAGCCATAGCAGCGTATGAACCCCGCTCACGGTAAAGGTGCCGATCAGCAGCGCCGTCATCCCCCAGAAGGTCCAGAACAAGAACGGAAATTTCTTGGGATCGTGGTGGGTGGCGTGAGTGAGATATCCGGCGAAGCGCCGGGTCGCATCCGAGTGGCACTTCTGGCAGGTCGCAACCACGTTGGCGCGGCTCAAGTGCGAGCGCGGATCGGTGACCTTCTGAATGTCGTGAGCGCCGTGGCAGTCATAGCACTTTGCTGTCTTGGTGTAGCCGAGTTTGGAAACCTTGCCGTGATAGGTATCGAAGTACGTCTTGGCAATTTCTGCGTGGCAACGCCCGCAGGTGTTCATGATCTCGAGCTTGAATCCGTCCTGGTCGGTGCGGCGGATAGAGTGGGCGGTGTGGCAGTCGTTGCAAACCGGCAGCGGCTTATCCGTCTTGGTTATCGCCGAGGAATGGATGCTTTGGACGAACTGCTCTTCGATGCCATGGTGGCAATTACCGCAGGTCCCTGGCAGGTTCTTCGGATTCACCGTCGATTCCGGATCGGAGGCAGGGAGTTCGCGGTGGGCAGTGTGACAACTGGTACAGGTGGCCGTCACCGTCAGGCCGCTCTTCAGCAGGCCCTTGCCGTGGATGCTTTCCTCATAGCGGGGAATAATCTGGTGCTCGGTTCCGGTGTAAAGCACGGCAGCCTTGTGGCCTTCGCGGTGGCACTTGGCGCAAAGATCGGGCACGTTGGTTGGGAAGGTTAGCGATTCCGGATTGTGCTTGCCCAGAACGTGGTGCGCGCCGTGGCAGTCCTTGCAGAAGGGAGCGTTGACATCGCCCTTGGCGTGCATCTGGCCGTGCGTACTGCGCTGGTATTGCTGCCCGATTTCCGCATGGCAGGCGGTGCAATCAACCGGATGCGTGATGGTTTCACAGGGACGCACCTTCGAGGCGTTCACCTCCGAGTGACACTGGCTGCAGGCCACTTTCACATGACGTGAGCCGGCCACTTCGGCGACGCGCACCAGCATGGAGCGGCCATCGGCGGACTTGATCCGTTCATCGCCATGGCAGCGCATGCAATCCGCATCCGCCATGCCCTGGGAGTAGAAAACGTTTCGCACTTTGTGTGGCTGGTGGCAGTCGATGCAGGCAGGAAGCGTGTTGGCTTGCTTTTCCCAAAGTTCTCCGCGGATGGTCTTGCGGTGTACTTCTTCGATATTGGCGTGGCACTTGGTGCAGGTGGCGGCGATATTGCGCCGGTTGATGGATGAGTTGGGATCGGTGTGCGGAAGGATGGAGTGCGCCGTGTGGCACGAGGCGCAGTTGGCCGCCACAATCAGTCCCTTCTTCAGCAAGCCTTCGCCGTGGATGCTCTCGGTATAGTTCTCCAGGATGTCGTGCTGAGCGATGTTGCGGTTCATCTGAACAGGCGTGCCCTCCTGGTGGCACTGCCCGCAGACGAAGGGCACCTTCATCGCTGCCACCGCGGAATGCGGGTCCTTGACCGGCAGGATGTCGTGATTGCCATGGCAGGTTACACAGCGCGGCGCTAGAGCATCGCCACGTGCGATCGCCTTGCCGTGCAATGATTTTGCGTACTGTTGGCCCTCGTCGCCATGGCACGAGCCGCAGTTGACCTTCGCCAGCGGCGTGGAGTGCGGCAAGTCCTTACCGTCCAGATCGGCGTGGCAGTTAATGCACTGTAGCGACCCATGGACCGAGCCGGCGAATTTTTTCTGATCGATGAAGAGCGAAACGGTCCGTCCGCCGCGTTTGGTAGTCAGGGACTTGTCGCTGTGGCATGCCAGGCAGTCATCGGTAGTGGGGGACTGGGCCGCAGAACACTGGGCCACAAATGTCAGCGACAATAAGAGCAGCGTCGCCAGTCGAGGTAACGTGCGAGAAGGAGACCGGCGCAGACGACTGGGCCTTGGTGCAGAACAGCAGGCGGCTGGCGAGTTTTGGCGGACGTCTGTGAAGCGAACTCCCACAAACCACCCTCAACACATTGATTTGCGTCAGCAAGAGCAAGCTACTGGGCAGGGCGCGCTGCAATTTGCGAACGTGATACTAGTTATGAGTCCAGCTAGTACATTGGGTCTGTGACTCAGGTCACAAGGTGGCGTGAGCGAACGTCCTTGCGCGAGCTCAGGCCGGCTGGGAACGTAATTGTCTGGTTTCAGCGGCGAGCTGCGGCGCGGAGTTGGCGGACAGACAACGCCGACGCCCTGCGAGCCGCCAGTGGAGGCGGTCTACTGCGCGGTCAGCGCCTCCAGCACCGCTTCGACGTGGGCTGTGCCCCCGCTCACGTTGAGAGTCTTGCTCCAGTCGGAGTATCCCGCCTTCTTGATGGCGATTTCATGCTTTCCGGCCGTCACCGTGACATTCAACGGCGTACTGCCGGCGGCTGCACCGTCGATTTGAACCTGGGCGTCATCCGGGGTGGAGCTGATCTGCAAGATCGTCTTGAGTTCATCACCTGCCGTGTCGGTAGACGGGGGTGGTGCAGCGAAGCTGGCCAAATCCAAGCGGAGGTCTCCGTTCACAAAAGCGTTAATTTCCGTTCCGCGGGAGAATACCGTATTTGTGCCGTGTATGAGCAGGAAAAACGGGGCCGCCACCATCGGCGCATTCAACATGTAATAAATCATTTCCCCGGTGCGGTTCTCGCCACTTGTCCGGTTGAACGCTCGCACTGGAACCTCGCTTCCGTTGCGGAGCTGGATGTCGCTGATGGTGAAGCTCAGCCTACCGGCGCGGCCCATGGTCTCGCTGCTTCTGGCCTGAGTGACGACGCCAGTAGCGGGCGAGCCGCGGTGTAGCACGGTGACGCCGCCCACCACGACATCGTTGACAACCTCGAACGGGATTTGGTCGCCGTTCTTCGCGGTGTGCGAATCGAGCTTGTTCAGCAACTTTAGCTTGATTGGCACGCCGTCCTGCAGAATGCCTGCCGAGGGCTGCTGTGCCGCGGCAGTGGCTGGCACCGCGGCGGCCTGCGATGCAGGAGCCGGAGACGCTGGGGTGGAAACCTGTGACGTCTGCTGCGCGACAAGCGCCACAGACACTAGCGCGACCACTACATAAGAAAGCAGATGGCGACTCATGACAGTCCTTCCTCGCGGAATGGGATCATCGATTCAACGAAGCAATACGCTCACCGAGCGTCGCGGATTACCGACTATTTGACCTGGGCTGCGCTCAGCTTAAGCAACTCCGGCGAGGATGACATTTTCGCCGCGGACTGCTCAGCCATATCCTGCACCGATTCCTGCACGATGTGCTTCAGGTTGCTGCCGTGCGTATACATATTGCCAATGTGGCGCTTAGCTTCTCCCTGAACAGTTTCGATCCAGATGGCCTTGCCGGACTGGTCGCGTACGGTCCACTCCACCTGCACAACCAGTTCACGATTGGAAAAGGCGATGGCCGCTTGGGTGGCGGCTACATCGGCGAACTTGGGCTCCAGCACAACCTGCGCATCGCCGGCCTTGGAAGAATCATCGACTTTTGTCAGGCTGATGAAAATGGGTTTGAGCGCGGCCTCCAACTCAGCGCAGGCGGCCTTGCCGACAGGGAACTTTTCAGATTTTTTCTTGTTTACAGTTGCGCAGAACTCGGGCGTGAGAACCAGAGCGGCGGTGAGCGACAACTTTTTCGGCGCCGCTGGTTGTCTCACTCGGGGCCATTACAGAAAGGATGAGCAGCAGGGGACACCAAAGCGCAAGCGTAAGTAGGCAGCGGCGGGTGGTCGACATAAAGGTTCCTTTCTAGAATAACAAGTTGACGACTTCGATCTCACTGCTTTGTGCGTTGGTCAGCGGCACCTGCAGATGCATCTTTTTCCGGGGAGCGTCCGTCGGCACCGGGACATAGACAAATCCGTACACGGAAGAGCCGGGAGAAAGGGTCTTGCTGCGCACTTCTTTCTTCATCAGGTTGTCCCGCACGTCCGTGACGTCGTTGATCAGGGAGAGATCGACGAGCCCGCCGGAAGTCAGCAGCGACGCGGTCCTGCGTCCACCTTTCCCGGTGGGCCCGGCTGCATCCGCCAATCCGACGGCTGACCTGTCGAACAGGTACGCGTCCGTAGCGGAAGTGTTCTGGATGACGATGAAGACCGGGAGTATCCCCCTGGAGCTAAGGTGAGAATTGAAATACATTTTCTGTTGCTCCGGGTCTTCCACCGGTTCGACGGCGACGATAAGACCAGGCTCGGTCGCTTTGTTGGCGTACTCGCCCGCCGAGCGCACGGGATAGTCGGGAAAATGGTGCGAGGCATAGCCGGGCTGGATCAGAAACAGAACCGCCACCGTCCAAATTACTACCGGAGAGGTTCGCAAAACGTTTTCGACGCTCGAATGGGACATGAATCACTATTCCAGAAGCGCAGCCAGCCCGGGGTATGACCTCGACATCGACTGACCGCTGCTTACGAAGATCGATCCCTGGGTTCTCGAAGAAAAAACAGCAACGGCCGACGCTACAGCCTCATGGGGCGGCCACGTACTGAACCTGGAAAATAGCGCCCAGGATTAGACGGGAGCGCCCGACGGATTCTGCTCTAACAACGATCCTGTCGGAGATGCGAAATAGCTTGCCTCGTTTGAAAACGTAAGTCAAGTAAATACGCGTTTTCGGCGTTTTAACTAGCGAATGCGCTGGGCGAGCGAACAGCAGGTCCCTCCGCTCAGGCTGAAGCCCTCGGTCGGAATGACACTCAAAAGGAGACGCAGGGGGAATCAGAGCGGAATTCAACTCGGCGATCATAGAATTCTGGGCGCCGATTTCCGAAATTTCCACCTGACTCCTCCATTTCGCCATTGCCGGGTTAGTTCCACCGCTGCCGCGATGGACTCATGTCCAGGCGGCAGCGAAGTTCACCGTGATCTTGGGAGCGTGGCTTTGGATTTGCGGCCGGTTCTTGCGCTTATGCTTTCTTGTTCTTCTTGCCCACATCGCCGAGGAACTGCACTTCCTTGCCGGTATGGGTGTTCACCGCGGCAATAATCTTCTTGTACTCGCCTTTGTCCATACGGAGAACCACGGTCTTGGGCGCATTCTGCTCGTGATAATCGATATAGAGCCAGTGGCTCTTGGACTTTGTCAGCATGACGATAGCGCCGGCCCCCAACGAGGCCACCATCACGATAGCGCCCTGGGTAACGCGATGCTTCTTGGTGTACTCGTAAGAGACCTTGTCGAGCTGGTCATAGGGGACGGTTACGAAGTCACGGTCGGCGACCCGCACCACAATGTCCTTGTTGTTGTCACTGAAAATCAGGCTGGCATCTGCCTGTTTTCCTTTGGCATCGGCCAGCTTCACGCCGCGAAAAGCTGTTTCGTCCGCGAAGCTGACGCTGAATGCCACGAGAACCATGAGAAGTACAGAAATGCTCCTTTTCATCTGCAAGTTCCGCCTTTCCTGGAATGTACGTAACGAGCTCTTCATAGTCGTTCTCCTTTACGCCTCACCGTCCCACTTCGTGGCGGGCCACGAAGATGGCGGGGCGTGTCATCCACACTGTGGGCAAAGCACCGTCGGCGCAAGTAGCATGTAGAGACGCTACGGTAGCTTTGGTAGTAACTCGTTGAGTTAATTTGTTATTGCTGACCTCTCCATTTCGCCATTGCCAGGTTCTCTGCTACTTGCCGCCAAAGCGGAAGACGGCGCCAAAGGCAAGGTCAAAATTGTTCAAGCTGGTGGAATAGGGGCGCGAGTAATAATAGTCGGCCTGGATCACGCGAATGGCGAGGACCTTGTTCACCTTCACGTCGAGTCCGCCGCCCGCTGCCATCCCCAAGCCGTTGCTGCTGGGCCCGCCGACGGAGACACTTTGCCCGCCGGCAGAGCCGGTGCCGCCAATGGACGCATGGTCTAATCCGAACAGCACGTGGACAAATGGGGTCACGGCGTTACTGCTTCTGAACGCAAAGCGAGGACCAAACAGAACAGGAACATCGGTGTACCTTACACTCGCGCCAACCCCTGCTATGCTGGTATTGATAATGGTGCCGCGATTCCAGCGAACATCCGCCTCGATGCCGAAGGACTTGGTGGCATTGTAGGTAAATGAGCCTGCAAACCCCTCCTTCAGCCACTTCGATGAG
Organism: Candidatus Korobacteraceae bacterium; assembly: GCA_049519235.1. Lineage (GTDB taxonomy): Bacteria > Acidobacteriota > Terriglobia > Terriglobales > Acidobacteriaceae > Bog-257. Next base: position 6,464 of record JBEKQY010000220.1, read on the forward strand.
GAAAAGCTGGTTGCACCCAGG
>JBEKQY010000221.1:0-6457 GCA_049519235.1 Candidatus Korobacteraceae bacterium
ATCCTGACTCTGGCCACGACTGTCGATCAACCATCCAGCAGTGCGACCCGCGATCCGTAACTAGTCACTAGCCACTGATCACTGGCCACTTTCTTTACCGTTTCGAGAACTGGAACCGCTTACGAGCGCCCTTCTGGCCGTACTTCTTACGTTCCTTGCCGCGGGCGTCGCGACGTAGAAAGCCTTCCGCCTTCAGCTTGGCACGCAGCTCAGGATTGAACTCCTGCAATGCGCGGGCCACGCCCATGCGCACTGCGCCGGCCTGGCCGTTGACGCCGCCGCCGCTCACGGTGCAAGTCATGTTGAAGGTGCCCGCGGTCTCCGTGACCACGAACGGCGACTTCGCCATGATGCGCTGCGCTTCAGTCACGAAGTGCTGATCGAACGGTTTGCCGTTCACCTTGAATTCGCCGCCGCCCGGGCGCAAAAACACGCGAGCCACGCTCGACTTGCGACGACCCGTACCGTAATACTGAACCAGATCTGCCATTCGTTATCCGTTGGGAGCTGGGCTCCCTGTAATCCTTCCCAGAAATTCGTCGGCGCCTTGAAGGGGCGCGGCTTCAGCCGCACCGTTACGCCTCTTTTATGTTCGTCATCCCGAACCGACTTTAGTCGGTGAGGGATATGCTCTTGGTGCCGTCCCTACGGGACTCGGGTTTCTTTATTCGCTCTACCCAGCACTCCGCTGCGCTCCGTGCTGGGCTAAGTTATGCCGTGCCTGCGGCACTGGTGCGTTTGCAGCACTTGCTCTCTACCAGGCACGAATGCTTTAAGCGCGCTTAGCAACCGCAGCCAAAGCCTCCGGCTTCTGCGCCGCGTGCGGATGTTTGTCGCCGCGATAAACCTTCAGCTTGCCGGCCATGGCCCGGCCCAGCTTGGTGTGCGGCAGCATACCGGTGATCGCGTCTTCCACCACCTGCTCCGGCCTGCGCTGCAACCGCTTCTTGTACTCTTCGGACTTCATGCCACCCGGGTATCCCGAGTAACGGTGATAAACCTTGCTGTCCGCCTTGAGCCCGGTAATACGCACCTTATCGGCATTGATCACGATCACGTGATCGCCAGTATCGAGGAACGGCGTGTACTTGGGGTTGTCCTTGCCCGAGAGGATGCGCGCCACCCGCGTCGCCAGGCGCCCCAGCGTCTGGCCCTCGGCATCAATGACAAACCACTTGCGCGCGATTTCCCCCTTGGGGAAATACGTAGACATCTCTAAACTCTCCCAGATGTTGTAAATGCGAAAGATCCGCTCGGTTCAGGCGCTGGACGCGCAGAGACCTTCAGGCGGGCAAACGCAGGACTGCGAAAGATCTAACAATAGACCATCTGAGCCTGAATTGTCAACGAAACCATCTGCCAATGCCGGGAGCTGGCGTCACCTGGCGCTATTGGACAAAAATTCGGGAACTTTCAATTCTGTTATCATGAAACCTACCAGAACGTGGCAAGAAAGCGCTCCTGTACTGGCCTGTGTGTGGGTAAATGGGGTAGAAGCGGTACTTTCCCGCCGACGCGGATCCCGTGCCGTAAATGGCATGCGGAGTTTTTCTTGACGCGCCTAGTCTTCGTTTCACTTATGACGTATGAAGTCGATGCATCTCCTCGCAACTACCCAGCGCCGGTAGAAGTGTCGCGAGTCATCGCCCGCCACGGCGATGTGGCGGAGCTTTGGGGAGCCCAGCTGGCCACCACAAGTTGTGAAAAAGGAGGATAAGTCAGTGCAAATCGCAATCGCTTCGGATGAAGCAGGGCATGAAGCCAAACAGCGGCTGGCCGCGAAATTGATTGCTGCCGGGCACGAGGTGACTGATGCTGCGCCGCCAGTGCAGGACCAGAGCCGCCCCGATTACGCTGAGCAGGTTGCACTCTCGGTGCTGCGGCACGACACCGAGCGCGGCATCATCATCAGCAGCCGGGCGGTGGGCGCGTCGGTGGCCGCTAATCGCGTTCCCGGAGTTCGAGCGGCGCTTTGTGGGGACGCGCATTCCGCTCACATCGGCGCCAAGATCGAGGGCATGAACGTCTTGGTATTGGCGCTGCATTTGCTTAAGGATGATCATGCGCTAGAAGTAGTGGATGCCTATCTCAATGCCACGCTGGCCCCCATCGAAGTGGTAGGCGGTTTGCCCCCGCGCCGCTTGCAGCGCGTGTTTGCCTATATTCGAGACAACGTTGCCCGCAACTTGTCGGTGAGCGAACTGGCGCAAGCGGTGGGCATGAGCCAGTATTACTTCTCCAAACTGTTCAAGATGAGTACTGGCATAACACCGCATCAATACGTGATGCGGCAAAGAGTGGAGCGTGCTCAGGAACACCTGCGCGAGACCCCAATGGCACTGGCCGAGATTGCCAGCCAGGTCGGATTCGAGACCCAGAGTCACTTCACCAGCGTATTTCGCCGCCTGGTGGGCGCTACCCCTAAACACTATCGGCAAATGCACCAGGCCACCCCGCTGGTTCCGGCCCCCTTGCAGCAACCACAACAGTCCGACCGGCAGAAGTCAGCGACGGCAGCGTAAGGCAATCACAATCGCATAGTGGAAACCCAGGCGCGACCTTGATCGCGCCTGCGTTGTTTGAAGTCAAAGCATTACTGCTGTGCCGGCCGGTTTGCCGGTCTCCTCATCTTGGTCGTGGGATTCGGTTTCATCCCTACAGGCATTAGCTCGTTGACCAGCCCATCGGCGTGATAGATGTTGCGCAGCGACTCGGTAATCGAGCGGGTGTCTACTTCCACTGTGCGCGCCACCTTGTCGCTGTATTCAAAATCCCAGGGTAGCGATTCAATGTTGCCGTCGAAGACAATGCCCACCACTTCGCCTGCCTTATTGATGACGGGACTGCCCGAGTTGCCGCCGATAATATCGGGCGTGGAAACCGTATCGTAAGGCGTCTTCAGGTTGATGGCTGACTTGTATTTCAGCCAGCTTTCGGGAAGCTGATACGGCGGCTTGCTGCCGTGCTCGGCGGCATGATCGTAGGCGCCGCCCATGGTGGTGAACCAGGGAACATTCTGACCGTTGAGCTGGTAGCCTTCCACCGTGCCATAGCTCAGTCTTAGGGTGAAGGTCGCGTCCGGCGGCACACTCAGGCCTTTCTGCGCGAACAGCGCCTTGCCGATGTCCCCGCCGCTTTGCCGCAGGACGGACTGCACCTGATCTTCATCGCGATTATGGATGGCAGCGGCGGCCGGCTCGACTTCGCGCATCATTACGATCAGCGGATCGGTGCTGGCGTTGACCGCTGCCGCCCCACCTGCATAGAGCTGCTTGCGGACGGCGACGTCCTCAAGCTTGGTGCCATCGATCACTTCCTTAGCGCGCTCATCGGGAGTCTTGCCGGCCAGCGCTTTCTGAACATCGGGATTTTCGGCGCCGAGAACGTCTTGCATTTCGGCCAGGCTCTCGCCCAGCAAAAGCTGCTCGTACGACTTGTAGATGGGAGCCGTGGAGAACAGCCGCTGCTCCAGCGTCGGCAACTGCGAATCCTGATAGTCGTGCATGCGCTGGTTGCTCGGCATCTGCTTCTCATACGTAGCACGTACGATGAAACGAGCGTAGCGTGCCAGGTCGCCGCGGAAACCGCCCATGAGGTCGAGATACAGCAGCTGCTTGTAGGTCTGCTTCTGCACGTCGACCGCCTTGGCGATCTGCGCCCACGGGTCGCCAAACTCCTGCTTGCGCTCGGGACTGGAGTTTATGAACTCCTGCAAGCTCTTCTCGTCGGCGGCTTTCTTCGCCATCAGCTCCGGGTCCTTCAATCCCGCTTCGTAGCCGGTGACCGCCTTGAAGGCATTCTGTATGCCGAAAACATCGCTTTGCGCTTCGCGTGCATTCTCGGCCGATTGCTCGCTGAACTTCTGTAGCACAGCGATGCGGCGGGTGTAGGAGCTGAGTTGCAACGGGAACTGATAGTCGCGGTAGAACCCGAGCTGGTCCATGGTGAGCAGGCGCCCGGTGCGGCCCGGATGTCCGGAGACAAAGATCAGTTCGCCGTCGTTTGCGCCATTGGGCGACCACTTCAAGTAGTTCTCGATCTTCGCCGGCTTGCCGTTTTCGTAAGCGCGGAAGAACGAGATGTCGAGATCGTAGCGGGGATACTCGAAGTTATCGGGATCGCCGCCAAAGAAAGCGATGTCGAACTCCGGCGCAAAGACCAGCCGGATGTCATCGTATTTCTTGTACTTGTAGAGGCTGTACATCGCCCCCGAATAGAGGGTAACGATGTCGCAACGGATGTCGCCGCTGGAACATTGCTTCTCCAGCGAGGCCATCTCTTCGCGCTGCGCCTTGCCGGCGTCGGTGGTCGACATCCCCGGCTTGGCCGCCGCATTTACCTTCGCGGTGACGTCTTCCATGCCCTCCAGCACCACGAATTCCATCCCTGGGCATTTGGCTTCTTCGGCATGTGTGGCGGCGTAGAATCCTGTCTTCATGTAGTCCCTGCCGCTGCTGGAGAGATCATGAATACATTCCTGTGCGATGTGGTGATTGGTGAAGATCAGGCCGTCGGGCGAGACAAACGACGATGAGCCGTTAGGAGCGCGAGCTGAAGAAAGCCGGACGTGATCGAGCCATGCCTGATCTGGCGCGAAACCGTACTTGGCTTGCACTTTGTCTTTGGGAAATGCATTGAACAACCACATGCCCTCGTCGGCATAGATCGAGCTGCCGAGACAGAGCACAAGAAGCGAGAGCAGAAAGACACTTCGTTTCATCATGATGACTCCGGAGGCGGAGAATCCGCGCGAGTTGACTGCAATTATGTCCGGCACAGGGAGCTCCGGACGGATAAGCAAACCCTTGACTATAAACTCCGGAGCAGGTGGCGGGCAATGACATAGCCCGCGTTCCCTGGTCTGCATCGGCCGTCGCTGGGCCACACCTTTACAATAGAAGCCTGTGGTCCCAGCTTCGGTGAAACTGGAAACTCGAAACCGGAAACTCGAAACTTGAAACTCATCATTCCCGCAATCATTCTCGCCATGACAACTACCGCATTCGCTCAACCACCGCTCACCGCGCCGCAAGCCATTACCGACCCCGCCAAGCTGGCGAGCAAGACCGTCGCCGACATGCAAAGCTTCTCCATCGAAAAGCTCTACATGACGCGCCAGATCGGCGATTCGACATGGTCGCCGGACGGCAAGCAAGTCGCCTTTATCTCCAACATCAGCGGGCGCAACAATCTGTGGCTGGTGCCGGCGACGGGCGGCTGGCCGACGCAGTTAACCATCAGCGATCAGCGGCAGGCGCAACCGGTGTGGTCGCCCGACAGCGCGTGGATCGCTTACATCTCCGATCACGACGGCGACGAGCAGTGGGACGTATTTCTGGTCTCGCCAAAGACTGGCGACGTGGTGAACGTGACGATGTCGGCCGACTCTGCCGAGGTTGATCCCGCGTGGTCGCCCGACAGCCAACAACTCGCCTATGCCACCAAACCGAAGACAGGATCGAGCTACGAGATTGAATTGATTGACGTGGCCACGCGCCATGTTCGCCACCTGACGAAGAACACGCCCAAGGAGCTGAGCAACCACGCTCCGATCTTCTCGCGTGACGGCAAGTTCATCGTCTACACGCAGTCGCACGCCACGGGCAAGGATGCGAATGTCTTCCTGGTCGATCTGGCCAGCGAACAAAGCACGAACCTGACACCACATGAGGGCCAGCACAACTTCACCGCTGCCGATATCTCGCCGGATGGCAAGACTGTGCTCATCACGTCGGACGCGCATAATGGGTACGACAATGTGGGACTCATCGATATCGCGTCCAGGAAGATTGACTGGCTGAGCGATGAGAAGTGGGAGCTGAATGCGGGCAACTTCTCGCCCGATGGGAAGTCGCTCACGTGGACGGCGAACGTCGATGGTACGACGAATATTTACTGTTACGACATTGCCAGTCGGCGCGCCGACGTGCTGCCGATCGCGTCAGGCGTGAATTCACTGGGGGGCAATCCCATGCCCTACACGCGCGACGGATCGAAGCTGCTGTATTACCACAATGGCGCCAACGCCCCTGGGGATCTCTGGGTGTATGATATCGCCTCGAAGGGGTCGCAGCAGATCACGCATGCGCTGGTTGGCGGCCTGCGCAGCGCCGACATGGTTGAGCCTTATCTCGTCCACTATCCCAGCCGCGATGGCAAGTGGACCATCTCAGCCTTCGCCTACGTCCCCAACAACATCCAGCGCAACGGCAAGTTTCCGGCGATCGTTTACATTCACGGCGGACCGGCGGCGCAATCGGTCGACTCCTTCAACCGCTTCATTCAGTACATCGTGAACCAAGGTTACCTGGTGATCACGCCGAACTACCGCGGCTCTACTGGCTACGGCAAGCAGTTCACCGACGCAAACCTGGGCGACGCCGGCGGCCAGGAGCTGAACGATGTGCTCGACGCGGCGGAGTGGATCAAGAAGAGCGGCTTCGTCGATCCCAAGAAG
>JBEKQY010000222.1:0-6452 GCA_049519235.1 Candidatus Korobacteraceae bacterium
AGCGGCTGTTCCGCAGGCTCAAAGGCTTTCGCCGCATCTTTTCGCGCTTCGACAAACTCGATCTGGTGTTTCTCGCCTTCCTCCACTTCGCCTCCACTTCGCCCTGATCGTCGAAGCCCTCAAGTACCTCGTTAGTGTTAACACGCCCTAGGTCAGTTTCAGAGTTGTTGTAGACCGGGTAGAGCCAGCCTTCAGGCTGGCGTCTGGGCTGCGCCCCAAAGTTCAGGTTTTCCGCCCACTGCGCCGCAGTGGGCGGAAAACCTCGCAAAAGGGAACGGCTTTGCGCGGCGCTGAAGCGCCGCTCTACCCGTATTCGCCGGACTACACCAACTCTGAAACTGCTCTAACTGCACTTCCACCCCTTCGGGGTTCTTTTTTCGTGAGTCATACTCCACCGCCGAAGATCGAACTTGATTCTCGCGCGGACCCTGAAGGCCTCCTCGGGATGACAAAACTTAACGCAGGAGATCGGCGCAGCCTTCGGCAAGCTCAGGACATGGCTAAAGCTGCGCCCTTCACATCGCGCTGAAATCGAGATCATTTGCCTGCTGGCAGGTTCACCACAACCTTACTAACCCCCATGTTCTCGAAGCGATCGTAGACGCGCACGATGATGGTGTGCTCCTCCGACGGCAGGCTGGCTCCAGCCGCGGACTGGCGTGGGTTGGCCGCGCCACCGGTCTCGGCGGTCGGAGGCACAGAGATCTTGAAATCGTAGTTTTCAGTCTTGGAGTCCGAAATCTGTCCCACCGGTTCGACCATTTGCGCCTCGCCGGCATCGATCGAGTACTCAGCGTGGGTAATCGGCGAGAAGCTGTCCACGGCGCGAAAGGTGATGTGGATGTTGCCACCGGCGACTGTCGCCTTCAGTGATTCGATCTGCGGCGGGGTGTTGTCGACTTCGAAGCGCGCGCTGGCAGCTTCGCCGGTCAACGCGTCTTCGGCAGAATGCGAAGGCAAATCGGAGGCGACGACGCGGATAGTGTAACCACCATCGGGGAACATGTCGGAGTCGAGATTGAGGAAACGTTCCTCGACATTCTGGCGCAGCAGCTTCCAGCGCGTCTCGCCGTCGCCGCGGTAGTAGACGTCGTAAACCAGCGTGTCATCGTTATCGTCGTGCGCGCTCCACTTCACCGCAATCGAGTGCCTGTCCTTGATTGTCGGCAGCGGAGGTTCGTAGCCAGCCGCCGCCGAGCTTTCCGGCTCGGTGTGCGTGCCCGCCAGTACACGCGAGCCGACCATTACGATTACGTCTTCCACTTCCGGAGCGACGTTCTTGGGCAGGTAGTTGACGATGACGCTGTCGATTACGGGCACGCGGCCGGCGGGCTGAAGCACTGCCTTCCACTGGACGAAGCGCGCCGACGGCGCATCGATAGGAAGATCTTTTTGCAGATCGACTTGCTTCCATGGGCTCCAGTTGCGGTCAGGGTTGTCCACGTTGCCGCTACGCGCGAAGAGCTGGAAATTGCCGCTGCCACGCACTTCCACGCGCCCCCACTTGGAGAAATTTTTTGCATCGAAGACGTCGCTCTCGTAAGTGCCCTCGTTTACCGGATTGGGGCCGAGCAGAAAAACCTTCCCCAGATTGCTGGTGGCCGCATAGAGGCCGCCTTGTGGAGCAGGAGCGAACGCGGTGACCTGGTTGGCGCTGGCCTCGGCGAGGTCGGTGTATTGACTGCCAACGATGGCATAGATCCTTCCCCGATTACCCGTTCCCGCCAGCAGACGGCCCTGGTGATCGAACGCCAACGCATACACCAGATCGTCGCGCGAAGACCAGATGGTCTTGGACGAGCCGTCGGGCGAGAGCCGATATACTTCCGAGCCGCCAAGGTTGGCGAGGTTGGGAACAGCGCTGATTGTGGGCGGCGCGGCCACACCAGACGCGGAAGGAGCGGTTTGCGCGCCGCCAGTGGGCGATGGAGCTGTTACGACAATGCCCACACCGGCGGCGGGAGTGCCGGCGGGCGGCGCTGCCCCGCGCTTCTCACCGGCGCCAGCGGCGTAGATGTTGCCTTGGCGATCGACGGCGAGAGCGGTGATCTCCTTTTTGGGCGCGCTGTAAAGCACGAAGCCTTCGCCCTGCGCCGAGATGCGATAGATGAGGCCGCTGCCGTCAGTGCCCGCGATGATGTTGCCGAGATTGTCGAAGTCGAGGGCGCGGATCTGGGCCTCGTCGCTCTTGAAGAACAGGCTGCCGTTGCCGCTGCGGTCGACGCGAAATATCTCCCCGCGATCGCCGGTGCCGATGTAGAGCCGGCCCTGACGATCAAGCGCCAACGCCCAGATGTATTTCGTTTTGGGATCGAAGAGGACGCTCGCGCTGTAGCTGGGATCGACGTCAACCGACGGGCGAGGTTTCTCGCCGGGATTTGCACCTTCCTGCGCGGCGGCAACTTCGGCCGTGGTGTGCGAGCCCTCGGGAGCCTTGCCCGGCGCAGGGCCGCCATGCACGAGCTTGTAGACTTTGCCGTCGGGCGAGGTGGCCGCGTAGATCGCGCCGCTCTTGTCGACCACCAACGCCTGCACCTGAAGCTCTTGCGGCGCGAAGATGATGCGCGCCTTGCCGTCAGGCGTGAGCTTGTAGACACGGGCAGGAGATCCCGCCGCGGCGTAAACGTTGCCTTCGGAATCGGAAGCGACATCCCAGATGTAGGTGGAAGCCGAGGTGTAGAGCGCGCTGAAGGCGGGCGCGAGCGTGAGGTTGCCATCGCTGCTGATGGCAATGCCGTGAGCGGTGCCCTTCTCAAAGTCGTCGTACTTGGATTGTTCCCAGGTGCGGGTAGTCTGCACCCAGCCCGTCGTGAGAAGGAACGAGGACAAAAACGCCAGTCGAAGCAGTTTCATCAGTCCGGTATAGGGCGATGTTCGGCTCACGTTCTCACGATAAGGAAAACGCACCATCGGTGCAACGGTGCTCGATCAGGTCCACGGGTCGAGCACATCTTTCATTATGGGCAGTATGGGCCCAAAATGCGAAACATTGTGCGTGACTACGGTGAGCTGGTGGATTGCCGCGGTCGCGGCGATAAAAGCATCCATGACTTCCATCCGCCGCCCGATGGCTTCGCTGCGCGCGATAATGTGGCCACAGAGTACGGCAATATCGGAATCGACTGCCAGGATTCGTCCTTCAAACCGTACCGGCAAGTCATTAGCGACCCATTCCTCCAGACGGCGCCTGCGCTTGCCGGACGGCAAGCGGTCGATGCCGTACCGCAGCTCGGTTAGCGTGATTACGCTGAGGAAAGGTGCGATCTTCGTCAACTTCCTCCAGCCAGACAGTCAGCCCCGGATTAGGATGTGGTTTGATCGACTCGGAAACGACGTTGGTGTCGAGCAGGAAGCTCACAGATCGACCTTACGCGGGCGGCCGGAGACGCGATTCAACTTGAGCCCTGATCTGCGAAGGGGCGAAGCGGCAAAGAACTCGGCCAGATTGCCCTTGCGCCGGGTTTTGCGTTCCCATTCCTCGGCCGCGACAATCACAGCCGTTGTCTGGCCGTTGCGAGTGATGGTCTGGGGGCCGTCGGAATTTGCGCGATCCAGTACTTCACTGAATTTGGCTTTGGCCTGAGCTACGGTCCATGTCTGCATAGGCATTTTCTCCGATGAGGTCATTATAGTCACGATAGTCATTCTGAGGAAATGCAGGAATCGGAGCCATAGCGTCTCAATCTACGCACCCTTCAGACATTGCCCCGCGGTTGAGTCATTCCAGATTGTGGTTGGAGAGCTGTAAAAGGAGCGATCCCTCGGCCACCACCTTGGTTGGTGCTGTGATGGAGCACACAGCAGGGATGGTTTATTGGCACCCGGCCACCCGGCGCGAAGTCGTCTGTCAGGCCGTGACGGTTATCGCCTGCGATAGGCGGGATCCACAAGGGCCTTGTGGATTAGTGGTGCATAAGTTTCCTTGAGCTTATCGATCTGGCGCGAGTAGGCATCCAATTCGTCGATTCCCGGGGGAATGTCCAAAGTCTTTGTCTCGCGCTTCACTCGCGCGATCTCACGGCAGGCCTGTTCAGTAACCAACTCAGCGACTAGTAGCTGGTTAGCTGGGAGTTCTTGGCCCTGGCCTCCAGGTCCGAAATACAAATCCACTGATGGTCCGAGCGTATTGATCCAAATCAAGCCCTCAACTTTTTCGAAACGCGAACGTACAGGCATGTCTGATCGTTCCTCGTAGCGAATGTCTTTAAACAGGCCGCCACGAGGGTGGTGCTCTTGCTGCTTCTTCGTTGAGACAACTTCGACCGCTGCGATCGCGGTTTTAGAGCTGTATTTCGCGGTGACAAAGCCTTGCGCGTTCGCCTGGAGACCCTCGACCGGGACTCTTATGACAGAAATTGGTGGCTCCTCGCATAGTAGTTCCGGAACTAAGGGCCTGGCATTCAGAATCCTGATGTATGGGTTGTCACAGGAAATCTCAACGCTATCGCCGACGCCAATTCCAGTTGACCCGTCAACCTGAACACGAAGCCTTAATGTGTCTCGCTCGGCGACGACGATTCGATATGTGTCCGGCACGAACTCGAATCCGTCCAGGGGCACCCGCACCTCTCGGTTTTCCACTGGCCCGTCTCCGGACCCGGCTCCGCCTATCTGAAGTTCTTTGCTGGCGATCTGGTTCAGATTCCGAACTGCCTCTTTGAACCTTCGGAGTGTTTCCTCTTTCTCTAACGAGCGCTTCTTCTGTTTCTCTTTTTCTTTCTCAGCGTTGACAATCTTTGCGACCTGGCCGCGAGCCACGTCGAAGAGTTCCCGCGTCAGCGGATGATCTTTCTTAAGACCATTCCGGTTCTTGTCGACGATCGGCTCGCCCGTAGCTTGCAAATTGTAAATGTCGTCGCAACGCAGCTCGCCGAAAAGGCGGACAGCATACGGATCGTCGTCGAATCCAAACAGAGTGGCCTCGTGGTAGGTTCGCCTGCTTGTGACTAGGATTCCGCCAGTTCTGTCTGACCCACCTTGCGATAGACCTTCGGGACCCGTTGCTTTACGCACGGTCAGTGTCGCTGTCACGTCTGGGAAGTTGGGGAGCTCAAGTTTCAAGCGGTCCAGCAGTACCTCGCCCTCCGGAAACTTGTACGATAGCTCCGCAGCGCTTCCGCTCTTGAGGTCGCGCAGTAGGACTTTGCGCGACGGGTCGCTCATGATCCCCCTGAGGCAAACATGCATTTGCAATTGCTGCCTTAAGGAATCGACGAGAGGAATCCTGACTTTTGGATTCTGGACAAGAATTCCGACGATGGTTCCTCCAGAAGCATTGCGAAATTCCTTCTTATCAGGGCCGCTGACCACGCGGGGAGATTTGATCTCCAGATCTTCAACGTTTGTCAAAACACAGGCATGCTTCATGCCATCTTTAAAGGCGATGATCGTGCCTTCGCCGAAGGCATTTATCGTGTCTTTTAAGCCCATGCCGAATATTCCGCGGCCCACTTGCCCACTCGTGTCCTCGCCGTAGCTGCCAACACATTTTTCCAACTGAATTTCGTCCATTCCTTCTGCCCAGTCGATCACCCGAATTGTGGTTTGGTTTTTGCGGGGACGACGGCTTACCTCGATCTCAATCCTGCCGTCCGCTTGCGCGCCCCTCGCCTCAAGCCGCGCATAGCTCTCGTCAGAATTTGTAATGAGCTCCAAGAACCCCTTCATCAAATCGTTGCCGATAGCTTGATCGGCGAGCATCTTTAAGGCCCGACGGCTGGCCTTTACTTTTATGCGACGTGGAGCGGCGACGGGTACCATGGATCAGTCCTCCCTCTTTCTAGGCATCAGACCACCTCGGGCGCGCTTCCCGGTGAACTTTCCTGTAAATTTTTCCCTCAACTTGCCAAGAAATTCGGTGAGATCACTGCGTCCGTACGTTTCTACTTCCTGCCTCACAACAACGAAATTTTTTTCGAAGGTTTCAGGAGTGCTCTCGAGAGTGCAATAAAGGAGATCGCAAATTTCATACTCCGAAACCTTTTCAATCCCTTCTCTCTTGAAAGTCTTATACGCAGGGCTGTTTTCCACGCGAAGGACGACCCGCGACGAAATCGACTGTCGACTTCCTTTCCTCTCGTGTTTGGGTCCTCCGCCAGCGACATTTTCCAGTTGTGATAAGACCTGGTGTGCAATCTGCTCTCCCAACGGGGTCAACTTGAATCCTTCCGACGCCGAGCCGCTCATCCATTTCTTATCTGTCCTGCAGCGGACCCAAGCCTTTCCGATAACGTGGGAATTGGGCCATTGCGGATATCCCTCCAGCTGAAACCTTTCTGGAAAGGACGTGAATGCTTCCGCGACTAGGTTCTCGAAGGAGGGCTGCCGCTTTTCCCGCAGCAGAAACCACAAAGCCGTCACCACCAAATGGTCCTGGCTCAGGCCCAAGTATCTCGCCGGATCGAATTGTCGTTTTGATGCCATCCCTTATGCCTCTGCCACCCGCCCGTAGC
>JBEKQY010000223.1:0-6417 GCA_049519235.1 Candidatus Korobacteraceae bacterium
TGACCAAAGGCGCTTTCTTGCGTTCCGACCTCTACACCTTCACCAGCGCAGGCTCGCCATTGCTGAATTTCGAATGGCTTTCCGAACTGCCGTATTACTTCGCTTTTCAGGCGTGGGGTTTGCGGGGACTGCTGGCGGTGTACCTGGTGCTTCTGTGGCTGATCTTCGGGGCAATGTATTATCTGGCGTTGCGGCGGGGCGCAAACGCCGGCGACGCCGGTCTTGTCACCATGGCCGGGGTTGCACTTGGGTGTTATTCCTTCGGGCCACGAATGCTCCATTTTGGCTGGTTTTGCCTGGCGATCCTGCTCCTGGTGCTGGAGCGTTTTCAGCGAACCGGCAAAGGTCTTTGGGCGCTGCCGCCACTCTTTGCCCTGTGGATCAACTTGCACGGTTCCTGGGTCTTCGGGCTGGTCGTGATGGGCATATATATCGTGTCCGGCCTACTCGAAGGCCAGTGGGGCGCGGTGGTGGCCGAGCGCTGGAAGCCGGCGCAACTCAGAAAACTCTTGCAAGTCTTCGCCGCCTCGGCGGTCGCCCTGCTGGCTAATCCGTACGGCTACAAATTGGTGTGGTACCCCTTCGAGTTGTTGTCCCGTCAACAAGCGGTGCGTGACAACATGATCGAATGGCAATCGGTGGACTTCCACACCGGATGGGGCAAGCTGGCGATGTGCATGATCTTCGCTGTGCTGGCAGCCGCGTGGTTCTCCCGCAAGCCCTGGGAGCTGCGTGACATTATGCTGGTCCTGTTTGCGCTTGGGACATCGCTGACCCACGTCCGTTTTCTACTGTTTGCCGCCATCATCCTGGTCCCGATTCTTGCGCCCCGCCTGCAACTCTTCGCACCTTATGATGCGGCAAAGGACAAGCCCTGGTTGAACCTGACGATGGCGGCTGCCATGGCAGGCATGGTCCTGTGGATGTATCCGAGTGCCGCGCAACTTCAGAACAATATAGACAGCCAGTTCCCCCGCGACGCCCTGCGTTTTATACAGCAGAGACAAATCACTGGCCGCATGCTGAGCTGGTACGACTTCGGAGGGTATATCGAGTTTTATGCGCCCGCGGTGAAAACCTTTGCCGACGGCCGCACCGACATTTTTGCTTACAATGGCGTTCTCGCCGACTACCTGAAGATCAATCAAATCGAGAAACCATTTGAACTGCTCGACAAGTACAAAATTGAGTACGTCCTGTTCCCTGTGGACAAGCACCTTTCTTATGTGCTTGACCATAGCCCCGGATGGCGCACGATTTACGAGGACAAAGTAGTGAAGCTTTACCAGAGAGTGCCCGCGGCTGCGGCACCTTGAAAGCAGGGTCGAAGTGAGGCTATAGCGTGAAGTTCAGCTGGCCGAACCTCGAACGGCATGCGGGAACGTGATGAGCCGCCAGAGTTGGCCTCGTACATCGAACTGCTGAAGTAACCCCATCGCAATCACTTCTCTGGCACTTGAGTTATGCGCCCCATTCGGGATTCTTTGCGGACTAAACTCGCTCCCGGTGATAGACTTGCGAAAAACGATCTCGCGGTTGGAAGATGCAAACGCAGAACAGTAACGGCCCGCTGTTGCAGCCACGGCCATATCCCAATCTGCTCACTCTCGTCATTCCAATGTACAACGAGGGATCGGTTGTGCCTCATCTCCGCAGAGTCCTCGATGAGTTCATGAACGAACTAAAAGGCGAAACGGAGGTCGTCCTCGTCAATGATGGCAGCACAGATTCCACCTTGGGCCAGATCGCCGCGTGGGCGTACGAAGATCCCCGGATCAAGGTAGTCAATTTGTCGCGCAACTTCGGCCATCAAAGCGCAGCCACGGCGGGCCTTGACTACGCTTCAGGAGACGCGATCATACTGCTGGATGCCGACCTGCAAGACCCGGTTTCGGTGATTCACCAGATGATTGTCCGCTACTGTGAAGGCTACGATGTGGTTTACGGGCAGCGCATAACCAGGCAAGGGGACCGGATTTTCAAACGTTTGTCAGCCTGGCTCTTCTATCGATTGATGCATAAGCTGGTCTACAAAGATCTGCCTGTGGATACCGGTGACTTCCGGTTGGTTTCGCGAAATTGCCTCAATGGTTTGCAACAACTTCGAGAGACCCATCGATTCCTGCGCGGCATGGTCGCTTGGGTGGGATATCCCCAAATAGCCGTGCCCTACGAACGCGCCGCCCGGGTAGCGGGTGAAACAAAGTATCCCGTGGGCAAAATGCTGACGTTCGCCTGGACTGCGGCCACCTCATTTTCCGTTTTGCCGTTGAAAGTTAGCGTCTGGGTGGGCCTGATCGTGACCGTCTTCGGATTGGAAGAGGCGGTTCGCGCCACATTGGCGCACATCTTCCACTGGTACGCCGTGCCCGGATGGTCTTCGCTGACGGTCCTGGTCAGTGTGCTTGGGGGTGCAACCCTGATGAGCATCGGCGTTCTGGGGGAGTACGTCGGCAAAATCTACGAACAGGCAAAGAACCGGCCGCTCTACCTTGTCTCCCGCACATTCAATATTGTTGAACCTTCCAAGCCGGAGCGGGCCTCTGAGTTGATGTCACGGAGCGAGTACCGGTGAGCCAGCCTGAATTCGACCGCTATTCAGGGTCTTATGAAGATCTGCTCAAAGATCCCATTCGGGACCATTTTACGGCCTCTGGAGCTCAGTTTTTCCATCTGCGGAAGCGCGACCTCATTCGCGAGCACTTCCGCACCCTGGGTATTAAAACACTAAGACTGAGTTATCTCGACGTAGGCTGCGGCAAGGGTGAGCTGCTGTCGCTGCTGCGCGACGACTTCCACCAGGTCGCCGGTTGCGATCCTTCTCCCGGAATGCTGAGTTCCAGTCAAGGAGTCGAAACCCGACTTCAAGAGAATCCCGGCAAGATTCCATTTGACGATGACGCCTTCGACTTCGTCACCGCCGTCTGTGTTTATCACCACGTTGCGCAGTCGTCGCGGCTGGGGCTGACGCGGGAGGCTTATCGTGTGCTGAGGCCCGGCGGCGTGTTCGCCATCATCGAACACAACCCTTACAATCCGGTGACGCGTTTGATCGTCAGCCGAACTCCAATCGATGCGGACGCATTGCTCCTCAGGCCTTCCGAGGCACAGCAATGGATGCGGTTGGCCGGATTCAGGTGCCATGCACCCAGATATTTCCTCTACTTTCCGGAACCGATCTATCGGCGGGTCGGCGGGCGGCTGGAACGCCTGTTGCAGAGAGTGCCGCTCGGCGGACAATATGCAATCTTCGGGACCAAGCAGAACTCTCCCCCGGGGCCGCTATGATCGAACGCATTCGACCGATCCTGGATCGCCCCTTCTTTTACCAGTTCTATCATTCGCTGATCGGCGCCAATTATCGCAGCCGGGTGCTGGTAACCGAGTACATTCGGCCCCAGGCGCACGATCGTATTCTGGACATCGGCTGCGGTCCCGGCAATATGCTGCTATTTCTTCCTGAATGCCAGTATCTCGGAGTGGATGCCAATCCGACGTGCGTTGCCTTCGCACGGCAGCGTTACGGTAATCGTGGCGAGTTTATCTGTCAGCGTGTGAGCCATCATTCTGTTCGGCAGCTGGGTGCTTTCGACATTGTCCTTGCCCTCGGTGTGGTCCATCATCTCGACGATTCGGAGGCACGCGATTTGTTTCGTCTCGGATATACATCTCTAAAACCCGGCGGTCGCATGATTACCAGCGACGGGTGCTATACCCCGCGCCAGTCTGCCGCGAAGCGATATCTACTCTCGCGCGACCGTGGTCGATTCGTCCGCACGCAAGAACAGTACCTGGACCTTGCGCGTGCCCGCTTCCAGGAGGTGCATGCGCACCTGCGCGAAGATGTCCTGCGTATTCCCTACACACACCTCATCCTAGAGTGCATCCGTGGAACGGCTGACGCGGATAAAGGCGATATCTGACGGATTCCGCGTGCCCCCAAGACTTGGGTATTTTGCGGTTGAGATTCCGAAAGCAATCGCAATTTCCTGCAAGCTGCCTGTCGCTGTCAGAACAACAAGCAGTGCTAGACTGTCCCGTAACAAGCAAACGCATGGACAATGGGACACAGGCGCGGACCAAGATTGTCTGCTACTTCTTTCTTTTGCTGACGGTTTCCGTAAGTATCTTATTGCTTGCAGCCAGGATCCATGAAGGATTCGATCCGAGTGACGATCCTGTGTTGGCGCACGCAGCGGAACGGGTGCTCCATGGGGAGCGGCCGCACGTTGATTTTAGGGATGTCTACACCGGCGCCCTCAGTTATCTGGACGCGGCATCATTCAGGATCTTCGGAACCAACCTGCTGGCGCCGCGCATTATGCTTCTGATCTTCTTCGCCCCAGCCGTAGCTGCCATCTGGTATGCCGCCTCCAGAATGCTTCGCCCCGCCGCAGCATCCATGGTCACTCTGCTTGCGGTCGTTTGGAGCGTGCCCCTATATCCAAGTCCGATTGCCTCTTGGTACCTCCTCTATTTCGCCATCTTCGCTACCGCCGCATTGTTCGGCTACCTCGAAAACCGCAAACGACGGTGGGTATTCGCCGCCGGTGTGTTCGCCGGCATAGCCATTCTTTTCAAGATCACGGGCATCTATCTTGTGGCCGCGGGGATGTTGTTTCTTCTCTTTGACGAGCAGTCCGACCCGATAGCGAAGGGGCAGCGCCGCCTGTCGGCAATGTCTGTGGCCGTCACTGGACTACTCTTACTCTTTTGCGGCGCGCTGGTTCTTCTCGTTCGCAGCCACGCCGGACCGGCAGAGTACTACCACTTTGTGCTGCCTGGTACAGCCCTCTCAGCTTTGCTGATTTATCGGGAGTGGCACTCTGAAGCTATGCCAAGTGTCAGCCGCACCCGGGGAATCGCGGGCCGCCTGCTGCCATTCCTGGCTGGCGTGTCCACACCGATCGCCGCCTTCCTTGTGCCATATATAGCTGCGCGGCAAGTCGGACCCTTGCTCCAAGATGTGCTTATCGCTCCTTTTACGCGGCTGCATTCCACCTATTGGGCTCCCATTGGCCCGATTGCGGCGCTGCTGAGCCTGCCCATATTTGAGCTTATAGCAATCAACGCGGCGCTTCGGAACGAAGCGAGCCGCCGAATAGCTATGGCTGGCTCTTGCATCGGATGCGGCTTGGCCCTTTATTTGTCGCTCAGGTATCCCTACTTTGCGTTTTTGACATGGCTGTCAGCTGCCGCCTCAATTCCATTGCTTTCTGTCATAGCGGCTGTGTCGCTCTCGCGGTTGGCGTCAGGAGGCAAGAACACCTCTCGGTTGCTGTTACTTGTCGCCATGACTGCGATGTGCAGCCTGAATCAGTTTCCATTTTCCGCCCCGATTTATTTCTGCTATGTCGCACCACTTTTGATTCTCGCCATGGCGGCCTTGGTCGCAGTCCGGCCATACGCCGGGCCATCCATCGTCGCGCCGGTGGCAGCGTTTTTCCTGGTTTTCGCAGTGGCTGTCCTTATGCAGAACCAGATTTATAGCAAGGGATTGACGTTGCGTCCGGATGTTCTCAAAGCGTTTGCGATACCACGAGCCGGCGGGATCCGTGGTTCGACCGCAATCGTCGACCGCTATCAGCGAGTCTGTACTGAAATCACAGCCCATGGCGCCGGCCCCATCTATGCTGGCCCGGACTCATCCGGGCTGTACTTCCTGACCGGCCGAGAAAATGCGACCCCGATACTCTGGGAGTTTCTAGCTGGTGAGGATGCGCGACCCGACCGAGTACTGGCCGATATTGACCGCGCCGGGGTTAACGTCGTGGTTATCAACCATTCCACTCAGGAGAACTACTCTGGCCCGATGCCTTCCGAGTTGCTGTCCGCACTTCAGTCGCGGTTTCCCGAATCAAAGATGATTGACTATTTCGAAATTCGTTGGAAATAGGTATTCAGTGCTTGGAACAGCAGACATAGATGGATGTATCGCCGATTGATCGAACGACAGTGTATCCGTGGGCGCGAAGAGATGTTTTCGCGGTATCCCCCATCACCATGTTCATGTAATGATTCTGGTTGCCCAGCACAACGATTCGCGGCGTATGAGTGGCAACATTGCTTTCGATTTCGGCCGGTGAAAGGATGTGATACTTCGCTCTCTGTTCTGAAGTGAGCTTCTCCGAGATGGGTAAACCAAAGTCATTTTCAAATCCCGGGAAAGGAGTTGCTTTGGTTTGAAAAACGTAGCCGGGCCAGAAGCTGGCCACCGTTTCACCGGGACTCGCGATCTGGTCGATCGCTTGAGAAACCTCGATAACTCGTTGCAACCGCCAATCGTCTTTATCGCGGGCCCATCGTACGCTCGCGATGCCATCGCCAGTGATGAGATACTTGCGAAGATCGCTGGCGGATGCGCCAATGTAAATGCCCAATAGCGCAACACAAGCGAACGCTGCAAGTAGCCTGTCT
>JBEKQY010000224.1:0-6365 GCA_049519235.1 Candidatus Korobacteraceae bacterium
GGAATGTACTCTTTGTACTTTTCGTAGGCTTCGGCGCCGGCCGCGAAGCTCTCCCACTCGAACTTGACGCCCGTGGCTTCCAGGATACGAACGCTGGCGCTGACCACCTCGGGGCCAATACCATCGCCGGGAATTAGGGTAACTCTATGCGACATGGATATTTCTGTATGAACTGGCGGATTCAGTCTCCGGACTTGGTCTTAGCGGGGAGGTTTTCCTTGGTGTCGAGCAACTCTTTCAGCTCCTCCATGAACTCGCGGACGTCCTTGAAGTCGAGATAGACCGAGGCAAAACGCACGTAGGCGACCTTGTCGATGCGGCGCAGGCGGTTCATGATGAGCTCGCCCACTTCGCTGGTCTTGCGCTCACGCTCGGGCGAGTCGACCACAAAGGCCTCGGCGTCATTGACAATCTGCTCCAGCTTGCCCATCGATACGGGCCGCTTTTCGCACGCCCGCAACAGTCCGTTGAGAACTTTTTGCCGCTCGAATTTCTCCCGGCGGCCGTCTTTCTTCACCACCATGTAAGGGATTTCGTCGATGCGTTCGTAGGTGGTGAAGCGCTTCTCGCACTTCAGGCACTCGCGGCGGCGGCGAATGGACTCGCCTTCCTTGCTTTCGCGCGAGTCGACTACCTTGTCGTTTTCAAAGCCGCAAAACGGGCACTTCATGGAAGAGAAAGCGGGCGATGTGCCCGTAGCTCGATTGTAACAGGCGAAACAGGACACCACAGAGACACAGAGACACAGAGACACAGAGAAGAATGAACTGAAGGAGGCGTTCACCACGGAGGACGGAGGAAAAGCGCGGGTGCCTGAACTCAGGGTCGCTGTGGACGAGGTTATTCCGCCAGCGCGGCGGCTATGGAGTTAATGAGCTTTCTTCTTTTTCTTATTCGTAGATTGCGCGCCAGCGAATTCGGGCTCGTATTCAATGCCCCAGATTCGCAAGAGCTGCTGGCACGCTACTTCGAAGTCGCCCGTGAAATCGACGAACTCAAACTGTCCCAGCGTCCAGGAAAGATCCTGGAATTGGCAACGTTTCAAGAGCACTGGGATGATCCGCTCGTTGTATCGCCTCTGTCGGAGGGCGAAGGCTAGTTCCCGCTTTAGCCATAAGGAGCGGAGCGACGCCGGTGTCAACACGACGAGGAACCAATTGCACTCATGGAGGGCGCGGCCAATCTCGTCGTGCCACTCTTGTGCACCTCTAATATGTTTCGCACTGTACCAATAGGCTACACAGTGCTGACCCAGAACTCGCGTCAGCCGAAGTACAAATGCGCGGTCCCGCGCAGAATGTGAAATGAAAATCTTCTTCTGGCCTCGTTGCGAGGAGCGCATCGGGTCCTCTGGCGACGTGTTTCAGCGCACGCTATAGCTTCGCCGGCTTTGGCTTGGCCCACCGGATGCTCAGCGACCGAGGCCTTTCGTGCCTCAGCGCACTTGCTATGGCTTCGCCGATTTTATCGACACCTTGCTTCGCGTCAAGGATTTTAAACTCGCGGAGAATCCACGGCATCGAGGGTGTAGGCCGCACTTGCACGGGGAACAGCTTGCCTTCGTAGTTTCGGTTTCCAAGAGCATATTCAATCTCGGATTGAACCCATTCCGAACGCATGGCTTCAGGCGAGACCAAGACGACCATAGCTTCCGACTTCTTTAACGCCTCACCGTTTCGCAGCCAAACATTGTCTCCCGGCAGAAGCTCCGCGTCGTGGCTCCAAACAGAAAGTCCCCTTTTCTTGAGATCGGCCGCAAGAGCTTCGGCCAAAGCCCCATCGGGGTGCGCATAGCTTAGAAAAACTTGCCTCATCGAAGCGTCCTTACGAAACATATTTTAGCACCGGGGCAAAGCCCAACCTCAGCTCTACTCCGCCAGCGCGGCGGCCTTCTCTTCGGCTTCGGCGACGGCGCGGATGGAAACGTGCTCATGGCGGGCGATGGCCAAGCCAGTGGGAATCACTGACATGAAGGTCACCGCCCACAGCAGGATGCCGCAGCTCACTGCGAGCTCGTGCTCGACGTGGAAGCCCGAGCTCAACATGCTGATGGTGGCCAGTTGCGAGCCGCCGCCGACGGCCGGCAACTGCAACATGGAACCGACCATGCTGGAGCCCATCAAAACAATTTCGTGCGGCAGCGTCAGCATTTGCAGTTCGCCGGGATAAGCATGTGTGACGGCGTAATAGGCGTAGGCGATCAGCACCCACATGAACAGCGAGACGGCGACCAACTGTAGCGCTGAGCTAAGGTCCTGGATGGTCTCCAATCCGTGGCTAAAGGAGAGGACTTTCTCGCGCAGATGGTGAGCGAGCTTGGGAGCGAAGCCGGAGAAGCGGTCGTGCATAAATTGCGCTACACGATCGCCGGAGCGGCGCACGATGACGATGCCGACGATGAGGGCGATGATGAGACCCATCAACAGAAACGAGGCTTCACGCAACTGGCGATAGAAATGAAGCGCGCGCAAGTCGGGCGAGAGAAAGCTAACCGCGAGCATCACCGCGAAAGCTCCCATATCGAAGATGCGCTCTACTCCCCAGACGGCGACCTGCGAGGTGAAGGTGAGGCGCTCTTTCTTGGCGATGATGTAAGGCCGAATCATTTCGCCGGCGCGGCCCAGCAGCGCCAGCGCGGCGAAGCCGACGAACTGCGGCGCCAGCAGGCGCGCGGTGGTTGTTTTGCGAACCGGCTTGAGAAAGATGCGCCAGCGCACGGCGCGCAGCACGTAGGCGAGATAGGTAAGCGCGAGACCGTAGAACACATAAAGCCAGTTCACGTGCTCGGTGCGGCTCCAGAACATGGCCCAATCGAAGGTCTTCCACGCCCGGACCTGGAGGTAGAGCAGCAGGCAGAGTACGAGGAGAACGATGCCGAAGACCAGAATGCGCTTTTTATTCATTGAACAGGATTAGAATTCGCCCGCGAAGCCTAACCGCCAAGGTAAATGAGTGGGGGAACACGGTCAAACCAGGCTACTCGGTGCCGACGGCAGAATTGGTGTTGCTCTGCGTCAATGCCGCATTCGTGGCCTGGGCCCGATCTTGCAAGCGATGGGACTTCGCCTGCGATTGCTGTTTGCGCTCGGCGAGCTTCTTGCGGTTGTAGTCCTTAATGACGCGGGCGACGTAGGCATGGGTCTCGCGATACGGCGGCACGCCCCTGTATTGCTGGACGCGCTGCGGGCCGGCATTGTAGGCGGCCAGAGTCTTGACCATGTCGTTGTTGTAGAGCAGCAGCAGTGCACGCAAATAACGCACGCCGCCGTCCACGTTGTCCGCTGGGTCGAAGCTATTCTTCACGCCCAGTTGGCTGGCAGTGCCGGGCATGAGCTGCATCAGCCCCCGCGCGCCCTTGGGCGAAACCGCGCGCGGATTGTTGGCGCTTTCGGCCTTAATCACGCTGGCGATGAAGTCGGCGTCCACCTGGTGCTGTTCGCTGGCGGCGCTGACAATGGACTTCAGGTCCTGCGACTTCGCGGGTTGCGAAGCCAGGTCCTGCGGATCGGGTGGAGCGGGCTCGAAGCTTTCGATGTCGGCGGTAGGCACATCGACGTACCCGCCCGCCGGGTCGGCGCTCATGTAAAGCCGCGTGGTCGCGCCAAACACCTCGTGGTGCTCGTGGCGCAGGCTGAATCCGTTGCGAAGGTTTGCCAGTTCGGCGGCGTGAAGCTGGAAGGCGATACATAGCGCGAGGAAGAAAAAGCAGGTCCCTCGACTATGGCGGCGCTGCGCCGCCTCCGCTCGGGATGACACATTCATCAGAATCGCACAGGCCTGCCATAGCCGGACGCGATGAAAGGCACTCGCTACGCTCGCTCGGGATGACACATTCTTGAAATGCTTACGCATTCATCCTCGCCTACGCATTTACCTTCGCAGGGCTGGCATCCAGTACCTGCTCGATGGCTGCGGCCACGCCGCTCTCATCGTTGTGCAAGGTGATGGTCCAGCCATTCTGCTTCAAATCGTCAGCCGCATTGCCCATGATTACCGGATGTCCGGCAAAGGTCAACATCTCGATGTCATTGTAATTGTCGCCGATGGCCATGACCTCGGAGCGGTCGATGCCGCGCTGCCTGGCCCAGCGCTCCAGCGCATGGCCCTTGGAGCAGCCGGCGTTCAGGATGTCGACAATCGTCAGATCGCGACGATCGTATTGGGTTCGCAGGACAGTGATTTCGTTGGCGAAATCGCAATCCAGCAGACGCTGCTGAGCGCGTTGCATCATCTCGATCGGGCCGCAGAACATGGCCTGGATGGGATCTTCGGTGAGCCCCTTCTCGATGGGGTTGATGTATTCGATATAAGGTGCGTTCTTCTCCATCCAGCGCTGGATAACGCCGTACAGGAGCTCGTGACTTTCGCAAACAATGGCGCCGGGAGTTTCGCGGTCGAAGGTCAGCACCATGTAGTTACGAAACTCGCCCATGTGCCGGCAAATCTTAGCGGCGGTGGCCTGCGGCATCAGGTCGCGATGGAACGATTCGCAATTCGTGGACCGCGTGACGGCGCCGTTGGAGCTGATGATCCAGAGCTCGAAGCCCAGCGACTCGGCAATGGGAAGTGCGAACCTGTGTCTGCGCCCGGTGACCAGCACGACTTCAATGCCCGCGTCATGAGCGCGCCGCAGCGCGTCCAGATTGGCTTGCGAAATCTGGGCCTTGGAGTCGAGTAACGTGCCATCGATGTCGATGGCAATCAGACGGATGGAACGGGTCAATATGTTTCATTCTAACAGGCGTGGAGGCCGCATTCACGCTTGGGCGAGCGCCGGCAGTGCACCCCCGACTGGCGAGTTGTCGGACTTTAGTTCTTCTATAAACGAGGTTCGAAATGGGATTCGGCAGTCTCGAACCCCAAGTCCACACGAAATGGGCCTTTCCAGCGCAGGGGCTGCCGACGTAGAGTAGAGAGGATGGAACTGCGGAAAGATCCCATCACGCGCTCCTGGGTCATCTGTGGCGATGAGCCTGAAGCAGCGGCGTCCACTGGCGCGCTCTGCCCATTTTGCCCGGAGTCTAGCTTGCCCTTGCAGGTGGTGGCAACTTCGCCTACGGTGAACGGCGGTCCGTGGTCGGCACGCGCCGTGGTGCATCCGCGGCCGCTCTACGGGATCGATGGCGAGCCTGGACGATCAGGTAATGGACTTTACGACACCATGCGGCCGGTGGGCGCGCACGAAGTCCTGGTGGAAAATGCGCGCCATGACCGGCATTTGTGGAACGCCGACGACCGCGAGATCGAGGAGTACCTGGCCCTTTGCGGACAGCGCATTCAGGACCTGAAAGGCGACACCCGCTTCAAGTACATCAGCGTGTTCAAGAATTACGGCAGCATGTCAGGGCAGGAGTTCGATCATCCCACATCGGAGATTGTGGCCACGACGTTTGTTCCGCGGCGCGTGCTCTACGAGTTGCGCGCGGCGCGGGAACATTATCGGGTGAAGGAGCGCTGCGTCTTTTGCGACATTCTGCATCAGGAGCAGGAGCAGAAGCTGCGGGTGGTGGAGGTGCGCGGGGAATACATGGCAAGCTGTCCCTATGCGCCGCGAGTTCCGTACGAAACCTGGATCGCGCCCCGCGGTCACGAAGCTTATTTCGAACGCAGCGCCCTGAAATCAGGCGCCATGCGCGATTTCGCGGCCCTGTTGCGGCGGACGCTGTTCCGCATTCGCACCATCGCCGACGGCTTTCACATGGTCTTGCACACTTCGCCGAACACGGTCCACCGTTCGGAGAACCTCGGCTTCTGGAAGACCATCGAGGACGACTACCACTGGCACTTGGAGATCCTGCCCATTTTCGGCACCAGGGCAAAGTCGTACACCTTCAAAGAGGTGTATTATTCGCCGGTCAGCTCGGAGACGGCAGCGGCAATTCTGCGCGAGCGGCCGACGGAGTGAGAAGCAGCTAGCAACTAGCAATTAGGAATTTGGCAGTTTCTGGCCGCCTGTCAGCAAGGGCCCCAAACGAACCAACACGTTCTGGCTTTTCCGGCTCGGACTGTTGCTTGTGACAGGAAACAACCGCGGAGAGCGAGAACTGCGAGAACCTTCGCAGAGTCGCAAGGTTTAAGCTAATCGCCGATTGCTGATTGCTAATTGCTGCATTTATGCTCATCCGCCGGCTCAAAACTTACACCGGACAAACTGGCTACGTATACCAGTACTACTTCGTAGGCAAGAGGCCGGCGATTGAGGGCGATGCCGAAGCGCCCTCGACGGAATACATCTTCGACGTTAGTGCCGATCGCAAAACAACCTTCGCCGTCAGCATTTTTTTGCCGCCGCAGGCGCTGGCAGCGTGGGCCGACACCCGAGGCCGCAGTCTGAGCGAGCCCGAACAATATGCTGCTGCGAAGCT
>JBEKQY010000225.1:0-6340 GCA_049519235.1 Candidatus Korobacteraceae bacterium
AGATGGTGCCCCATTTTCGCCGCGGAGACTACAGTGCGGCGGTGCTGCTTGGTACAACGCGACTTGCCCAACTCATAGCAGCCGACAAAGGTGTGCGGTTGAATGGCGTGCCGGCCAACCGGCCGCGCGCCTCTGCGTCCCCCGACTGGCGCATAAATTCGCCTTTGATCCCGGTGCTGATCGTCGTGAGTGTGTTCGTCATCCTCGGCATCATTTCGCGCTTGCTGGGCCAGGGGCCGCGTTGGCGTCCACCACCACAAATAGGCGGGGGTGGTAGTTGGGGCGGAGGGTTCGGCGGCAGTTCCGGAGGCTACTCCGGGAGCGGCGGTGGATCTGGAGGCTTCGGCGGCTTTGGTGGCGGCTCGAGCGGCGGAGGTGGCGCGGGCGGCAGTTGGTGAGCGACCACCTGGGGAGTGACGATCAATGAAAACACCGGAAAGTAGATCACCTTTTACGATTTCGTTGGGCAGGCAATTCAGGCCCAAGCGGCCAGGCAGTAAAGCAAGGATATGACTTTTCGCATTCTGTTCATAGCCATAACAGGCCAACCATTCGGCTGAGGCTTTTGAAAATTTAGTCCCAAGCTGTGGTTACCAAAACCCGTGTTTTCGGCCCTTTTGTTTTCGTGGTTCAAGCCGCTCCAGCCCCATCTTCTCTATCAGGCCAGCTGCCGTCATTACGCGCTCCAGACTGATATCTGGCACAGTCGAGTGCTGTTGCATATAGCCTGCCAGGTACTCCTCTGAGGCATTGTCGATGCCGGCTCTTCCAGAAACCAAATAGCAGACCGATTCCGCCTCAAATTCACGGGTACTTACGCTGAGACTCGCCGGTCGGGCCACCAGTTTTCATTCGGCGTGCCCAAATGGCCACAGTAAAGATGCGCAAGCTCATGAACGAGTGTTGCGTACGTCGCCTCGCGCGACAGAGCGCCGTTTAGCAGAAGCTCATAGCGCACCGGTACATCGACCATCTCACGGTTCGGCGTCAGGCGCGCCACGACTTCTAGCCAAGCATTGCTGTTGGCCACTCCAATCTGTCCAGCGTGTTGCGAACCCGTAGCTTGCTTGCTGACCCGGATACCGTCTCGCTTGGCATTCTCAATTGTCCTTTCCAACTGATCACCGATCTTGCCGCCTCTTACCTCGAATGGCGACACGACTTCCTGGGGCAGCGGCGGAGCGCCAGGTAGAGGCTCGGTGTCAGAGACTGTCAAATACAAACATGACTGGTCCCATGGGCTGTAGGATTACCAACGGATGCGCGCCTGGCTTGATCCGCTGACGGTACTCGTACAGCCAACGATGCGGAGGAGCAACGAACCGCGCGCCCGGCATCTGAATATGAATCAACATCGCGTTGTACGGAGCATAGAGCCGAAAGCGGCGCATGAACGTTAGCAGGTCGTCGTAGGCTTTGGTCGAAGTGTATTGGTAGGTGAGCCTGAGAAGCTCGTCCAACGCGTGACGCGTTGTTTCCTCATCCAAGTCTGTCAACGGCATCAGAGTGTTGCCGAACAGATCAACGGCATCTTGGAAGAAATGCACACTGTTGATCATACGCGCTCACAATTCTTTGATTATGGACTCCAAATCACACTCATAATGTGTGGACTGATGGTAGTCAAGCACAAATCATCATTTCGTGCGAGGTTCCACTGACCCAAGAGTCCTTTTCGGGAACAGATTAAGAGAGCTACGGCTGCGAAGCGGCTTTACGCAGGAGTCGCTTGCTGCCCGGGCGCATTTGCATCGCAACTATGTCGGTGGGGTTGAACGCGGGGAGCGGAACATCAGTCTGATAAACATTATTGAATTGGCTCGTGCGCTATCGGTTAGGCCCGCGGAGTTCTTGAAGAACATTCCGTAGAATTGCCGCAGTTCGCTTCTCAGTGGGCTATCTGCCCAGTAACTCAGCCCGGTACTGGGGGGTGATACCTCAATCGCCCGGCACCTCAAAAACTCATGTTTGTGGGCGGGCGAGTTCTTCGTTGCCCGCTTCCGCGATGTCAAGCACTTGCGGCAATAGTTTTCGCGGGGTCATTGGGCAAGCCGTAAAATGCTCGCTTAAGAGCGTCCTACTTGCATTGACCAGAACGCCGCGGGCAGACTCGGCGTTGAGTTGATTCCTGCCGGACCGTCTCCGAGCCTGGGCGAGCATCCCTCGATGCTGGAGCGTTTCTCGTTCCTAATCCGCAAGAATAGCAGCGAGGAAGCCAGTTGGGCGGGTTGGGCGTTATACGCCCAGATGAAAGGAAAGCATTCGTAAACAGTGGCCGACTTTTCGTTACTGACCACGCGAGCCGGCACTCATCACTCCGGTTAGCCGACGACCCGTTACGAATCGTCGCTGGCTGTCAAAGTGGTGCTCATCTATAATCGTGCGCACGGATGGCCCTCGCCTCTGGGACGAAACTCGGCCGGTATGAAATTCAGTCACCGCTGGGCGCCGGCGGCATGGGCGAAGTGTACCGCGCACGCGACACGCAACTGGGCCGCTACGTAGCCCTGAATGTGCTTCCCGCCAATGTGCTTTGCGACGAAATCTCCATCGAGCGCTTTCAGCGCGAGGCACGAGCTGCTTCCTCGTTGAACCATCCCCACATCTGCACGGTGTATGACGTCGGCGAGCAGGACGGCACGCACTACATCGCCATGGAACTCATGGAGGGCAGCACGCTTGCGCACTTGCTGGCCGCCGGGGCTCTCCCGACTGAGGATGTGCTGGGGCTGGGCATCCAAATTGCCGATGCCCTCGCCGCGACCCACCAGAAGGGTGTGATTCACCGTGACATCAAACCCTCGAACATCTTCGTGACCAGTCGTTCCGAGGCTAAGTTGCTCGATTTCGGACTCGCTAAGGAACATTCCCTGGCTGGGGCGGCAGACGCAGCTACGCTGTCAGGCGCAATGACATCACGAGGTGCGGTACTCGGCACTGTCGGCTATATGTCGCCGGAGCAGGCCGAGGGTAAGGAACTGGATGCGCGCAGCGACATTTTTTCCTTTGGCGCAGTGTTGTACGAGATGGCGACAGGCCGGCGCGCATTTCCAGGCAGCTCGAGCGCGTCTATTATTGCGGAGATTCTCCGCAGCGAGCCCCCACCGGCCACGAGCCTCAATCCCAAAGTGCCTCACGAGTTGCAGCGCATTATCAGCAAAGCCCTGGAAAAACGGCTGCCTGATCGCTATCAATCCGCCCACGAACTGATGATCGACCTGCGGCGGCTGAAGCGGCAAACGTTCGATTCCTCGGGCGTGATCTCGGCAACGCACTGTGCTGTTCCGGTTCGCTGGTGGAGGAAGAAAACTGCGATCATCGTCGGCATTGGAACAATGGCGGCATTGATTGGGCTGATCGCCGCGGGCCTGTCATCGGAACGCGTCACCACCATCCTTGATTCCCAGCAGATCACCTATTCCACAGAACACAAAGACGCGCCGCTGGTCACCGACGGCACACGCCTGTACTTTCAAGGCCAGGACGGCCCGGTAGAAATGTCGGTGAACGGCGGCCCCATCGCGCCGCTCCGGGGCTCCACAGCCGGAATGCGGATGCTGGATGTATCACCGGATGGATCGCAGTTACTGGCCATTAAGCAAAATCTAGGTGATGAAAGCTACAGAGGAGAGATCTGGTCTGTGCCGGTTCTGGGCGGCGCGCCGAAGAGAGTCGGAAATGAAATGGTGACGGACGCCCGCTGGATGCCGGATGGACGCTCGGTGATCTACATGTATCTCCATTCGGTGTTCACCACCGGGCCCGATGGAGCTAACCCCAGACTTCTGTGGGAAGCGCCGGGCGACGCGTCCGATGCCAGGTTCTCGCCGGACGGTCGCCGCATCCGCTTGACCGTGGAGGAGAACCACATCCTTAGAATTTGGGAACTGAATAATGATGGCAGCCATGCTCACCGCTTGCTGGCGGACTGGCCCGCCGATGCCGACCAGTTCGCGGGACGATGGATCCCGGATGGCAGACATTTCATCTTCCTGTCAAATCCCAGCGGAATGAATAACATTTACGAATTGATCGAACCAGGTTGGCTGGCGTTTTGGAAGAAGATGACCGCGGCGAAGCTTACCTCTGGCGAGATTGAAGTCCTTGATGCCACTCCCAGCCGCGACAGTCGTCAATTATTCACGATGGGGCGCCTTTCCCAAGGCGCCATGCAGGTGTTCGATCCCGAACAGAAGCGCTTCGTGCCCTTCCTGGGCGGGCTGGCGGCGTCGGAATTCGTCATCTCGCCGGACAAACAATGGATGGCCTACACGGACTTCCCCAGGCATTTCTTGTGGCGCAGCCGGCTGGATGGAAGCGAGAAACTGCAGTTAACCAGTTCTTACGCCGCCTGGCCGCGCTGGTCACCTGACGGCAAGAGCATCGCCTACATGGATTGGCGATCGATCTACCGGATCTCCAGCGAAGGTGGAACACCGGAGAAACTCATCGGCGGCGGCGAGGCCTCGACGGTCGCGCCGGAGTGGACACCCGATGGGAAAGCGATCACCTTCAATGATTACCCACGAGTGGGGACCAAGCTCAAGGGCGTGCAGGTGCTTGATCTCGCCACCCGGCGCGTTTCTATCCTTCCGGGATCCGAAGGGTTCTACGTCGGCTCGTGGTCGCCCGACGGACAATACCTCGTCGCGGTAGCGCAGAATCCTCTGCGTATGATGCTGTACAACGTTCAGACCCACTCCTGGAGCGAACTCAAGAGGTTCGACGTGCCCTGGGGATACTGGGTCTGGACTCGCGACAGCAGATCTCTTCTGTTTGCCCAGCTCGGAAAGGAGAATGGCATCTATCGGTTGACAATCGCAGACGGCAAGTGGGAGCGCATTGCGACGCTCGACGGCATCCACGTCGACGACCAGGCGAACGAGTCCTTTTTGAATCTGACTGCCGACGGGCAACCCGCAATCATGAATGACACCAGCGTGGTGCAAATCTATTCCCTCCAGTGGAAGTGAAACCGAGCCTGTTGTTGCTGTTCGCCGATTCGAACGGAGGGGGGTGCTGATCTCTACAGCCAGCAGGCACTTCTAGGCGCTTTACGAGTAATTTGCAACCAGGAACAATGTCCTCCGGATTGGTCCCAATAAACGCGCATGTGTCTAGGGACCTGGCGGGGAGTCCTGTCCGGTTGCCGGGTCAGTTCACTTGGACGTGTTGTCGGCGTTCCGTCCTTCTCACCGGGACCTGGCGGAGTTCTCCAAGATGCGCCTCCGCTCCGCCGCTTGAGTCCAAAGGGCTGAGCATGCATCCAGTAGGCATGGCAAACTTGAC
Source organism: Candidatus Korobacteraceae bacterium (assembly GCA_049519235.1). GTDB lineage: Bacteria > Acidobacteriota > Terriglobia > Terriglobales > Acidobacteriaceae > Bog-257. The sequence continues at coordinate 5,290 of JBEKQY010000225.1, forward strand.
GGAATTCAGCCCGGCCGAGGCCATCGCAGTTCTCAGCCGCACTCCTGCAACCCTAAATGCGCTGTTGCGTGGGCTGCCCAACGTGTGGGTGCGCCGCAACGAAGGAAAGGATACCTGGAACGCGTTCGACATCGTGGGCCACCTCGTCTTCGGGGAGCGCACCGACTGGATGCCGCGGGTGCGGATCATGCTGGAGAACGGTGAAGCGCGGCCATTTGATCCCTTTGACCGCTTTGCACAGTTGAAAGAGAGTCAAGACAAATCTCTGGAGCAGCTCTTGGACGGCTTCGCCCGCCTGCGAAGGGAGAACCTAGCTGCGCTGCAGGCACTGAATTTACAGCACGAGGACTTGACCCGGCGCGGAAGGCATCCAGCGCTGGGAGTGGTAACGCTATCGGAACTTCTGGCGACATGGGCCGTTCACGACCTCACGCATGTGCATCAACTATCCCGAGTGATGGCGCACCAGTATCGTGACGCAGTTGGTCCTTGGAGCGCCTATCTGGGCGTGCTGCAGTGTACTGGTCATAGCGCTCCGTAGGCAAACGAGCTCCAGTTGGCGCTTCCGCCGCGATGAGCGCAACCTTACTTTGCCCGCCCGGCAAACTTCACCTTGGGATTACTTCCCGCTTGCCCGTGATACAGGAGAAATCCGCGGCGAGCGGCGTCGCCGCTATGCCGTCGGTAACCTCCCCGTGTAGCCGCCTACTCAAGCAGTGGGAGTGGGTAGTCCCCAATACCCTCAAGCTGGGAGCTATCCCGTTGCAGTTGTGTGGTTATGACGCCCAAAACGGGACGGCACAATAGATTCCTGTGTCCAAACTCAGCTACTCAGCTTCGCTCTTGCTTTCATGCCGAGGCGGGCGGAAGCTGGATGAGTATCGGGTGACAGGATCGAGGCAGTCACCAGAATCCTGCACAGGATTTCTCCCAGCCCCTGGCTGCTAACCTCTTCAGCAAATCCAGGGGCCAGGTTCGCGACCGACCCTCGAAGCTCTCTTCTTCCCAGGCCAGTCCGACAATCCAGCATCTGTTTGGTGGCTATCCTCAG
>JBEKQY010000226.1:0-6316 GCA_049519235.1 Candidatus Korobacteraceae bacterium
TTCGGAGGAGTGGTTGCGGCCGCAGCCTGCTGCTTCAACGCATGGACCTGTGTCCGCAACTGATTCAACTCCAACTGATTCGAGGATGTAAGTTTCTCTAATTCATCGCCCAGACTGCGGCGCACGGAATCCATCACCCCAAGCTGCTGCGCCAGCGCATCGTAATCACTCCGCTGGCCGAACGCCCCGGCCGATTCGGTCAGCGAAGCGAACACGTCATAAAGAGCATTCAGATTGCGATACAGCTTGAATTGCGCGCTCACGTCCTGCGGCGCGCTCCGGACATTACTGATCAAGGCGGGCAATGCCGTTGTCAGGTTCCGCTGGACCGAGTCGGCGTTGGCTTGCGCTTGCTGCTTGGTATTGCCGTCGGCCTTCCATTTCTCAATGCGCATGTTGCCGAGATCGAGACTGGCCTGCAATGCCGCCGCCTGCAATCGATCCAAGTCTGCGAGGACCGGAGCCATCGATACATTGCTGGCGCGCGTATTGCCAGGCGCAGGTGCCGGAGTGGTTGCCGTTTGCCCAAATGTCACTGCGCTTAGAAAAAACAGGAATAGTAGATTTTGAGCAGTTCTCATCATGCTCCCGAGAACGGAGTTTTGGGCGCTTGAGCAATAGACAAAGCGGAGCCAAAGTTTATCTAGAAACACAACTTAGTTGGATGCAAAGTCTTGACGACGTGACGCTCTGGTCCCTCTGGCAGGTAGTGGGCCAGTTTGATTGTCATCCCGAGACAGCCTCTTTTGCGAAGCAAGGGATCTGGGCGTGCCGATTCGCGCCGGTGCGCGAAAGAGCCTGCCCTGAGCGGGCGCAGCGAGTCGAACGGGCACCCATCCATATTCAAACTGACCCACTACCCATCCGGCAGCCCGATTCGGAGACCTGACTTGCAGCCTGTATAATCGTGGGTTTGCAAACCTCATCCCAGGAGCCTTGGTTGCACCAGGCAGAGATTGGCATTATCGGCGGCAGCGGGCTGTACACCATGCCGGGGTTCAGCGATGTCCAGGAGATATGGCTGCACACCGCATTCGGCGCGCCTTCCGGCGCATATGTTCTGGGCAAACTGGAAGGCCGCGCGGTCGCGTTCCTGTCGCGCCACGGTCGCGGGCATCGCTTCATGCCCACCGAGATCAACTATCGCGCCAACATTCACGGCTTCAAACAGCTTGGCGTCGAGCGCATTATCTCGCTTTCCGCTGTGGGCTCGTTGAAGGAAGAGCACCATCCGCTGGACTTCGTTGTGCCCGATCAGTTTGTCGATCGCACCCGCCATCGTATCGATACCTTCTTCGGCGACGGCCTGGTGGCACACATTGGCTTCGGCGAACCCGTCTGCGGAGAAGTGGCGGGAATCGCCGTCGAGGCCTGCCGTCGCGCCGGCGTCAACGTGAAGCCGCGTGGTACTTATCTCAACATGGAGGGTCCGCAGTTCTCCACCAAAGCCGAGTCCAACCTGTATCGCAGTTGGGGCTGCGACGTCATCGGCATGACCAACCTCACCGAGGCGCGGCTCGCCCGCGAAGCCGAGCTCTGCTACGCAACGGTTGCCATGGTCACCGACTACGATTGTTGGCACGAGGAGCACGACGCCGTCAGCGTCGACCAAATCGTCGCTGTGCTGCTGAAGAACGCCGAGCACGCTTGCACGGTGGTGCGAGAAGCGGTTGCGGCCATGCCCAGGACCCGTGACTGCAAGTGCGGCTCGGCCCTGAAGAATGCCATCATCACCCAGAAGAACACCGTACCGGCGGCAACGCTTGACCGGCTGCGGCTGCTGGTCGGCAAGTATTTCGATTCCGAACAGAAAGTGGGAGCATAGCTCTTGTCCATTTTGGTGGTTGGCTCGGTCGCGTTCGATACCCTGAAAACTCCCTACGGCGAGCGCCAGAAAATCCTGGGCGGCGCGGCTACTTACTTTTCGCTTTCCGCCAGCTATTTCACCGATGTGCGCGTGGTGGCTGTGGTCGGGGAAGACTTCACGCCCGAAAACGAAGCCGTACTGAACAAGCGCGGCGTCGATACGCGCGGCATTCAACATGCGAAAGGGAAGACTTTCCACTGGACGGGCGAGTACGGCGAGAACGTCAACGAGGCCAAGACGCTCAGCACGGAGTTAAACGTATTCGAAGCCTTTGAACCGTCGATCCCGACGGAGTATCACAACTCCGACTTCCTTTTCCTGGCCAACATCGACCCGGTCCTGCAAACCCGTGTCCGCGACGCCATGGAGAACGTGAAGCTCGTCGGCGGCGACACCATGAATTACTGGATCAGCGGACATCGGCAAAATCTGGAGAAGATGCTAAGGCGCGTAGACGTGCTGCTGATCAACGATGGCGAAGCCAAGATGCTGGCCGGCGACAACAGCCTGCCGCGCGCCGCGCGCAAGGTGATGGCGCTGGGTCCACGCGCCCTGGTCATCAAGCACGGCGAGTACGGCGCCACAATCTTCTTCCGCGATGGCGAGTTTGCCGGGGGCCATCATCCCTTCCGCGCTCCCGCCATGCCGCTGGATGAGGTGCGCGATCCCACCGGCGCGGGCGACAGCTTTGCCGGCGGTTTTATGGGATATGTCGCCTCTCAAGGCGAGGTGAATCGCCGCGTGTTGAAGCACGCCATGTTTTACGGCAGCGTAATGGGCTCGTTCGCAGTCGAACGCTTCGGTACGGAACGATTGCAATCGCTCTCCCGCGATGAAATCGACGAGCGCTTCGACATCTTCCGCGAACTGACGCACCTGGATTAATGTCGATCGCAACCTTCAGCTTGCGACGATATTGAACAGCAAACGGTAGTAAACTCTCAGGTTAGAGGCGCAAATGGACCAGGGTTACAGGGTCATTGTCAGCGATCCGGAGATTCTTGGCGGAATGCCCGTATTTTGCGGGACCCGCGTTCCATTCAAGAATCTACTCGACTATCTCGAAGGCGGCCACACGCTCGACCAGTTTCTGGAAGAGTTTCCGTCGGTGACCCGAGAGGCCGCCATCGCAGCTCTGGAACACGCGAAAGAATTGGTTATTTCTCAGGCACGATGAGAGTCTTGATCGACGAGTGCTTGCCGCGCGCCTTGAAACGCCTGTTGCACGAACACCACTGCCGAACTGTGCGCGAGATGGGCTGGTCCGGCAGAAGCAATGGCGTCCTGCTGTCGCTGGCGGAAGCGGAGTTTGACGTTCTGGTCACCATTGATCGGGCATGAAACATCAGCAGGATATTGCAGGTTCTAGAATGGCGCTGCTTGTGCTGAGTGCGCGCTCCAAACAAATAGAGGATCTGGATCCCATTATCCCGTTCGTTTTGGCCGAGCTTCTCACCATCCAGCCCGGACAAGTAGTGCGGGTCGGTGGATGAACCGCCAGCCGCTGTACCGTGGCCAGCAGCCATCCTTGCGGAACTCCAGTGACCGCACTGCTCTCCAACAGAGTTTTACCCGCCAGCGCGCGGAAGCGCGCCTTACTCTGCTGCTGGCGGCACTCTCGATTGCGGCACTCCTGTATTACTACGCTCATCAAGAGCTGCTGCTGTACGGCGATGCCGTCGCCCATCTCAACATTGCGCGTCGCGTAGTTGACAATCGCCATCCGCTCCAGTCGTATGGGCAGCTTGGCACCGTGTGGCTTCCGCTTCAGCACATCGCCATGCTGCCGTTTGTCTGGATCAACACGCTCTGGCGCAGCGGCATTGCCGGAGCCATTCCCGGCATGGTGGCCTTCGTTCTGGGCACGCTCGGTATCTTCCGATTAGTAAGCGCTCGTTCGGGGCCGCTTGCCGGCTACATTGCCGCAACCATCTACGGTCTCAATCCCAATCTGCTCTATATGCAGACCACGGCGATGAACGAGCCCATTTTTCTGGCTTTCTTCATCTGGTCGCTGGTTTACCTTGACGAATTTCTCCGCGCCACGTTTCAGCCGGTCGCGGACTCGATTGTCAAGCCCGCGCAGATGGGGCCTCGGCGTGCGCTTGAGTACTGTGGCGTCACCATGGCCGGAGGCGCTCTCACCCGCTACGACGGCTGGTTCGCCGCGGCCGTACTCGGCCTCATCTTGACATGGCGGTTCGTCCGCTGGCGCCCGCGCATCACCAGTCCGGGTGCGCGTCGCGTCGTCACCAAGTCATTCCTCGAGGTTCTGCTGCTCAACGTGCTGGTGCCGGTCTACTGGCTGATTCATACTTGGGCGGTTTCGGGAAACGCTCTCGACTTCGCCACCGGGCCTTACTCGGCAACAGCGATCGCTTTGCGAAACACGGCGCAGGGAGCGCCGCCGTATCCCGGTCACCATCATCTGCTGACCGCCGCACTGTACTTCCTCAAGGCAGCGCAACTTGACATGGGTGCGCCGCTGTGGGGCCGTACGCTGCTGGCGCTGGCTTTGCTTGGGACGGCGCTTGCTGTCTGGCGCTTTCGTCGCTACGGGATTCTTTTGCTGCTTTGGTTGCCGCTGGCCTTTTATGCTCTGTCGATCGCCTACGGCAGCGTGCCCATCTATATTCCGGTCTGGTATCCGTTTTCGTATTACAACGTGCGTTACGGACTGGAGTTGTTGCCGGTGTTCGCGATTTTTCTCGCTGTTCTGGCCGGAAGTCTCGCCGAAAAAGCGAGCACCACGCCCATGCGAGTCGCTGTCTGGTGCGCCGTGATCGCCTTGGTCGCCGCGAGCTATGTTTCCGTCTACGCCAAATCGCCCATCACGTTGCGCGAAGCGCGCGTCAACTCGCGTGGCCGTGTGGCGCTGGAACAAGGGCTGGCGAATGTGTTGGTGCAAATCCCGCCGTCTGCAACCTTGCTGATGTACGAGGCCGACCACGCCGGGGCGCTGCGATTGGCCGGCATTCCGCTCCGCCACGTCATCTCCGAAGCCGAGCATCCCGACTGGGAGTGGGCCCTGCTCGATCCGGCGCAGCACGCCGACTACGTCATCGCCTGCCAGGGCGATCCGGTCTGGACAGCGGTGCGACACCACCAGGCAGAATTCACAGAAATGGTCTCGATCAGCGTACCGGGCCAATCGCGTTGCACAGTTTACAAACGAAGATAAGATCGCGCCACGGCCATTAGCGATCTGGCTACTTGTCCAAGTTGTGGCCACCGGACGTTCAAGATTTGGACATTCACACCTGCTCGGATACCTTGAGCTGGATCTGTCGGATGTAACATACAGATTCCCCAAGCTTTAGTTATCGACTACGAAACGCTCGCCGTGGTAGAGCACGTGCTGAGACAAAAGGCACATTGGAGCTGCATTAATATAGCACTTTAATGCTTTGAGGCGCGTGATTCACCAGAGCACCGTCACTCGTGTCTGCTCAATCCCAGCTTTCTGGGATTGAGAGTGGCGAAGCTTTGTGCTGACGGTCAGGACTGCTGCTGCTTGTGGAAGACTTCGTCTGCTTAATGGAAGTCCGGTTGATGGAAATGGAGAAACAAAATCGGCAATGCTGGCTGGCTGCTTACACCCGCTCCCGGCATGAACACCATGTTGCCCATCAGCTTCGACTGAAGGAGCTGGAATTCCTGCTGCCGACATACCAGCGTTTTGTGCGCTGGTCCGATCGAATCAAAACCTCTGAGGCCCCGCTTTTCCCCGGCTACATCTTTGTTCACGTCACCGAACGCGAGCGGGTGCCGGTACTTGAAACCATGGGCGTCGTCCACCTGGTCTCGACTGCTGGCAAGCCTACCGTCCTGCCGGACGAAGATGTCGAACGGCTGCGGACCTGTACCTTGCGGTCGGGCGATGTCGAGCCGCACCCGTATCTAAGAATTGGACACCGGGTGCGAGTGAAACACGGCCCGTTTGCCGGCTGGGAAGGGACGCTGGTGGAAAAACAAAACTCGCTCCGGCTAGTCATCAATGTCGACCAGATTTTGAAGTCATTGGCGATTAACCTTCACGGCGCGGATCTCGAAGCCATTGACTAGATCGACTCAGATTTTCTATGGAGTCGGGCTCGAGTACGGGTAGGTTGCGCCTTTTCGTCGCCATTGCCGATTCCCTCCAGATGCAGCCGGGCGCAGCGGCACTTTACTTAGGCTGATTACATCAATAACCAACCGTTTAGATCATCTGCGAATTGTCGCACGCAGCCGCATCCCCGTTCCGTCCGCCGTTTACCTAGATACGACTACTAGCATGATCCAAGCCCGGCTGAAAACTCCTGTCTATTGGCTAATGCAATGAGTAGTCCCACGCACTCCCTAGCCACAGCCGATGTTTCGCGGCTTGTCACTGCGGAGCGAAGCATCGAGCTCGGGTCGTTTTTCGGTGCGGCGGAAAAGCTGCTGGACTTCTTCGCCGTACTTGGG
>JBEKQY010000227.1:0-4200 GCA_049519235.1 Candidatus Korobacteraceae bacterium
TACAGCTCTTGTACTCTCCAGAGCGCCGTCTCGGAACCAAATCCCGCAGGCGTTACGAGACCTCCGCGAAGAGTACCGGAGAGATAGAGAGCGGCTTTGGAACATGCTTGGCGAGATGTGGGAAGCACCAACCTTCAAAGGCCAGATTAAGGAACTGCGGAAGCTTCAAGGGGCAGCCAGCGCGTTATTTAAGGCTTCGTTTCCAGAAAGGCTCGACGCGTTTAGCGTCGCGCTCACGGCGACAAAGGTGATGAGGGGCGACCTCATAGGTCCTCTTGAGAAGCTCCACGACTACAACCAACCGAAAGCGCGGGTTGGAGCAGTGTCCTTTGCCGCGAAGCTCTCATCGGACCTCCGAAAACACCTTTTGAACCAGCGCGAGATCATGCGAAGGCACCTCACACGCGCCGAATTGCGCGAATGGGGATCGATGCCGTAGCTCACTCTCAATATTCTCTTCTCTTAAGCCCACAGGCGTATGCTCCGTTGCTTCGTTCCCATTGTTCATCTCAACCTCGGCTTGCCCCCGGCCCCGTGCTTAGACTAGCCCTAGCGCCCCGGCCCCGAGCCCCGCGCCCGGCTCGGCTCCCCCGATCCCGGCTCCGCGCGCCCCCAGGCCCCCAAGGCCGCGCCCCTGCGCCAAGCCGCCCCCAGCACCAAGGGCCAGGGGGCCAATCGCCATCGCATGACCCCACGCGCCGCGTTCCCGCAAGCGGCCCACTCGCCAGGAAAAAATGAGCGGCGAGGCGCGCCCCCCAGCCCGATGCGCCCCCAGTGATTATCAGATGGTAATATCGCTTCAGATTTTCTATTTACTGTGCGGTAACGAGGGCAGTTTTGGAGGCCTCTAGCTCCTATCCCATTTCTAGTTTGCCTGATCCGCCAACCCGCACTAGACTGACTCAGCGCCCTTGGACGAAGCGCTTATGGCTGCCACCGTTTTCCGCCGGTCGCATCACCTCACTACTGTGGAGATTCTCGACCTCAGACACTTCGCCTCGGCCGATCTGCGTTCCCTGCTGGAGGAAGAGGTCGAGACGTGGCGCAGTCTGCTGTGCTGGGACTATCGCAGCTCGGCCGACATGATCCTGCGTTATGTCGATGCCAAGATCCTGCCTGGCTACGCCGCGGTGGAGCGCGGCAGCATCGTAGGCTACTCGTTCTTCGTGTATGAAGGCAGCAAGGGTGTCGTCGGAGACCTGTTTGTCTCGCCGCAGCGCAGCGACGCTCACCGGATTGAGGCGCAAATGGCCGAACACGTGATCGAGACCCTGCAACAGTCGCCCGGAATCCATCGCGTAGAGGCGCAATTGTTGACCCACCCGACCGACGACTTGGCGGCCGTGTTTTCCTCCGCTGGCTTCCAGCGATATCGCCGTTTATTTCTCCAGTTGCCATTGCGCGGCGACGAGGCTCGCCTGCTTCCGTCCATGCCTCTGCCCCAGGAAATCCAGATTCGTCCTTGGCTGGAGCAGGATTACCAACCCGCGGCCAGCGTCATTACGGCTTCTTATCGCGCCCACATCGATTCCGAGATCAACGATCAGTACCGCACTCACGGCGGCTCCATGCGTTTCCTGAACAATATTGTGCGTTTCCCCGGATGCGGCGTCTTCGATGCGGAGTGCTCCTTCGCGGCGATTCACCGTCCTACGAACGTGCTGGTGGGATTGATTCTGTGCTCGCGCGTGAAACATGATGTCGGCCATTGCACCCAAGTCTGTCTGCTGACCGAATACCGGCGACAGGGAATTGGCGAGAGCCTCATCGCCTGCGCCGCCAGCGCTCTGCACAACCGGCATTGCAATCGGCTGACCCTGACCGTGACTGAGATGAATGATCGCGCTGTTGGTCTCTACAAACGGCTTGGCTTTGTAGAGAGCAGTGTGTTCGACGCCTTCGTTTGGGAAGGCTGAAACAGCGGCCGCGCAAGCGATGCTCGGGTTCTTGCGGTTTTCAGCCGCAACCCACGACTCAGTTGACACTCCTCCCTAATTGACCCCTGTAAGCCTTTGAAAACAACCAGAATTGGCGAAATTTTCCCGCTAAAATCCTCTCCCCATTGGACTTATAGGTAAAATCTTCTTTCTAAAGGACTTACATCTCGCCGATCCATCCCAATTTGGTCTTACGGCGTGGGCTTCTCCGCCTTGGCTGGCGCTGCCTTGGTGTACGTAATCGTCATCATCGGCTTCAACGAGTTCGCGTCCGGCCCACTCGACATGGTCATGACGAACGAGTTCGCCGTCCAGTCCGAGTAGGTGAATTTGGTCGTCATCTTCTGTCCGTTCATGTCGCCTTCCATGGTTCCGACCAGATTGTCGCCTTCCCATTTCGTTGTGCCGCTTCCGTCGCATCCGTTGGGCGTCATGCTGTCGCAGCATACTCCGCGATACGCCTGCACCTTCGGGTCCCACCAGAAGGTTCCAAAGCCGCTGAAGCTGCCGCCCATCATGCCGCTGGAGTGGTAATTCTCCGTCATCGACATCCCACCCGGACCGGCCGTTAATTTGGCCGTCCCTTTGCCCGTCCCTCCCTTGGGCATCATGGGGCTGGGATCGGCTTTTTCCGTAACCATCCAACTGCCCGACATCATCTTGATCAGCTTCGTCATCTCCGGCGCCGGCTTGGGCATCTGCATGGCAGATGGCGCAGGCTTGCTCGACTTCGGCTTGGCTGACATCGCATTGTCCTGGCCCACCATGGCCGTCCAGCAGATTGCAACCAACGCGCCCACAATCGTTCCGCGAAGAATGCTTTTCATTGGTTCTCCTTTAGCTCAAGAATTCATGCGGCAAGAATTTTATACGAAATGACCGAGGTTGGGCAGCCAAAAAAACCTGGCAGTCCGATCTTCCACACTAACCTGTGATATAGTTTTTGGAGGTTAGGAGGAAACTATGTCCGCAATCCAACCCATCCTCGATCATTACGACGGCGTGCTGCACGGCGAGCCGTGGCATGGCGACGCTGCCTGGCAGATTCTCGACAATATTTCGGCCAAGGAAGCCGCCGCCAGGCCTATCCCAGCCGCCCACACCATCTGGGAAATCGTGATGCACATGACCTTCTGGGAAAACGTGGCTGCGCAGCGGCTCGCCGGCTTGCGCGCCGGATTGGTGGAGGAGCTGAACTTCCCGGCTATGCCCGCCGCAACGGAAGAGAATTGGCGCAAAACACTCGACCAGTTCCACGCCTCCAACCGCAACTTTCGCCAATCGCTGGCCAGGCTCGATGCCAACAAGCTGCACGAATTGACCGCTGCCGGCAAGCGCACGTTCTATAGCGAAGTGCACGGCCTTATCGAACATCACGTGTACCATCTGGGGCAGGTTGCACTGCTGAGAAAACTAGAAGCGATCTCATAAATGCTTTGTATCAGGGCGCGGCTTCAGCCGTGCCGTATCCGGACCCTGGATGAACTGGGCTTTAGCCCCTGAAAACTGGGTTTTACAGGGGCTAAAACCCGATCCCCGGCGGGCTCGTATCGGCACGACTAAAGGTCGTGCCCTGATACAAACCCCAAAACGATTTGTGAGATGAGCGATGATCTCTAAGAAGGCAGCCAGCGTAGCGATGGTAGGGCTGTCTCCACGCACCCAACCCACACGGTTCGTCCACGGGACGCGTTTGAAATTCTGTAGTACGGGTGCTAACATCCGGACTCGCGAGCTTTTTCAAGGAGGTTTGTATGTCGGATCGCGATGGTAATGGTTTTCTCTGGTTTTTGGCGGGCTTGGGCATCGGCGCGGCTTTTGGGATTCTGTACGCTCCCAAGGCAGGCGAGGAGTTACGCCAGCAACTCCGCGACGCTGCGGAAGACGGCCGCGATGCCGTGAAGCAACGGGCCCGGCAGGCGCGCGAGCAGGCGGGCGGTTGGGCGGAAAAGGGACGCGACTATCTGAATCAGCAGAAGGAACAGATCCGCTCCGCTTACGAGGCAGGACGCCAAGCCTATCGCGAGGCTACCACCGAAGAGGCCGAAGGCACGACGCCGAATGTGCCGTAGTTTTTCGCAGGATGGAATTTCGACTGGCTGCGGCATAATCCCGATCTTTCGGATGGCGAGGAAATCTTCGATGTCCGGTTGATCGGATGGCAAGGACCTAAGCCTCTAAGCAAGCGGCGTAGGATCGAGGCTTACAAGCTCTTCTGTGCTCTGCATCGCTGCAAGCAGGCTTGACCTTCAGTGGAGTTCAC
>JBEKQY010000227.1:4215-14601 GCA_049519235.1 Candidatus Korobacteraceae bacterium
CACATATCCGTTGGTGCTTTTGCTATGGATGACAAACTACTGACCATATTTATCGCCGTCACCGCAGCCGCGGTTGTGCTGCAAATGCTTATTCTGCTCGGCATCTTTCTGGCTGTGCGCAAGCTCAGCGGCCGCATGGAAGCGCTTGCCGACAAGGTGGAAGACACAACCGGCATCTTGCAGGTGCGAGTGCTTCCGGTCATCGACAACCTGAAATCGATCCAGCAGGAGATCAAGACGTTTCTGGACACTTCGCGTCCCAAAGTCGAGTCCCTGCTCGATAATTTGAGCCATATCAGCGCAACCGCCCGCGGCAGTGTGGACCGCATCGACACTACCGTCAACGATGCCGTCGATCGCATGCGGCTGCAGGTGATTCGCGGCGACGAGATGCTGACGCGCACTATGGATCGCATCGAGGAAACTACCGAGCAGGTGCACCAGACGGTGATGTCGCCGGTGCGCCAGGTCTCGGGACTGGTGTACGCCATCGGCACCGGAGTAGGCAGTTACTTCAATCAGCAGAAGCGCCGCCGCAATGGCGGGCCGTCGGACGAGATGTTTATCTAGCACCAGTGGCTAGTGGCCAGCGGTCGATGGCTAGACCTTATCTGGTCCGACTTGCGTTGAGGGCGACCTTCGTTATATGCCGGACTGGTTGGGGCGGATTACATTTACTTCGCCGCACACCCAGTTCCCATCCGGTTGCTTGCGGAAGATGGCCCTGCCATGGCCGTCCACGGTCTGCGTTCCCAGGTAAGTTTGACCAACATTGTTGAGTTCGACGGTCCACTGGAACTCGCTTTCTGCGACGGCGTCAACCCCCTCCAGCAAGACTCGGCCACTCTTCTCGACTTTGATTTTCCCGATGTTCAGCGATTGTTTTTGTAGGTCGATCTTCTCGGAAAAGCCGCTCGAAGGACTGTATGTGTACGATTTGATAGTGATCGAGTTGCCAGTCAGTTTGCCACGTACCTGCCATCCGAACTGAATGCGCGAGGGGTCGTCGGGCACGTCAGCCTTGCGCAGGGTGACTTCCGAGCCGTTCTTGTAGATGGCAAAAGGCCCGTTGAAGTCGCGGGAACCGCAATAGTAGGCGCTGGTTGTCTGAAACTGAAGTTGCACCGTGCCATCGTGATTCATCGCTCCGGTAACATCTCCCGAACAGTCGGCATAGCTGCCATTGCCGTTCTTATAGTAACGAAGATGAAACTGTCCGGTTACATTCCGAGATGCAGGCTGCATTTTGAGAGACAACGGATGAAAACCCAATTCCTTGCTGTCTTCATACTCGCCCGTTAGATCGGGAAAATTCTCCTCGGTGGCAGCTTGATTGACGTAGCCCGCTAGGACGAGACGGTGTAGCCGCCCGCCCATACTGGGGTCGGGATACTGGCCACCCTTGAAATCTTCGTAGCTGGGCTTGCCGATCAGGTTGGCGATGCCAGCGGAGTTGACCAGGAAGTTGCCGCCGTCTCGGCTGTCAACCTCCGTTTGGATTAGAGGGACGGCCGTATGGTCATTTAAGTTCTTGGTCGAGTGGTCAGACGAGCAGGAGAAGCAGCAAAAGACGAGAACCACCAAAAGACGAGAACCACCAGCGGCCAGATGGACGGACGCATCTTTGAACCTCACTAGGCACTGAAAACCCGGATGGAGGGGATTGTATGTATCGCTCTAATGCACTCAACCCGGAATTTCCTTTTTGACCTGGAAAACGACACCATAGTACACCCATCTCGCTTGTTCGCCACTGAAGAGCATTTTCAGCTGATCCATCCCCCGCCAACCACCACATCGCCATCATAGAAAACCACTGCCTGGCCAGGCGTGATGGCGCGCTGCGGCTCGTCGAAGGTCACCAGCACATCATCCTGGCCGCTGTTCTCGATGGTCGCGTTGGCCGGCTCGTGGCGATGACGAATCTTGGCCTGTACGCGCATCGGCTCCCGCAGCTCGTCAATAGCAACCCAGTTCACTCGCTTGGCGCGTAATGTTCGCGAAAGCAGCTCGTCTCCGCCGCCCACGACTACCTGCCGCTTGTCGCCGCGAATCTCGATCACATAAAGCGGCGAGCCGGTGGCGATGCCAAGTCCCTTGCGCTGGCCGACGGTGAAGTTGTGAATTCCGCTGTGCCTGCCAATCACCTCGCCGGTGGTGGTGACCAGCTCACCGGCGGTGTCGGGAATCTCCTCGCCCTGCTCTTCCAGATAGGCATCGAGAAACTGCTTGTAATCGCCGCCAGGAATGAAGCATATCTCCTGCGAGTCGGGCTTCTCGAACAGACGCAGGCCGGCGCGCCTGGCCTCGTCGCGGACATCGGGCTTGCGCATCTCGCCCAGCGGAAACAAAGTCCGGCTCAACTGCTCCTGCGTCAGGCCGAAGAGAAAGTACGTCTGGTCCTTGCTGCGGTCGGCAGGCCGCTTGAGGAGCCAGCGGCCGCTGGCCTCGTCAAACTGGTTGCGCGCGTAGTGTCCCGTCGCCAGCCGCTCCGCGCCGATTTGCCGCGCCGTGATCAGCAACTGATCGAACTTCAGATGGTTGTTGCACAGGCTGCACGGAATCGGCGTCCGCCCGGAGAGGTACTCGGCGACGAAGGGCCGCACCACATCCTGCTCGAAGCGCTCCTCCTGGCTGACCACGTAATACGGAATTCCCAATGTCTCGGCCACTCGGCGCGCGTCGTAGACGTCGTCAATCGAGCAGCAGCGGCCGTGCACCGGCTCATTCGGCATTCCATGATGGCCAGCCAGCCGCCGCTGGTTCCACAGCTGAAGTGTGAGTCCCACAACGTGGTAGCCCTGCTGACACAGCATCGCCGCGACGGTGGACGAATCCACACCGCCCGACATGGCCACGGCGATGGTCTTAGAAGACAGCATTTAGCAATTAGTTAACAGCCCGTTCAATGCTTTGTATCAGGGCACGACTTCAGTCGTGCCGAACAGCTGCCCAAGGCCGCGGGCTTTAGCCCCTGCGCATTCCCGCAGCACGCGCCTCGGCCTCGCGCCCGAGAGACGCCGGCTGCGTACGACTGATCTTCAGATTGGTGCAGCATTTGCTCCCGTCCCGGGGTCCATGGCCACGGACGACGTTCTTAGCTCGGACTGGATGGCCATACGGCTTACAACCCCGCCAGCAGCAGTAGAGATTACTCCGCTCCCCGGTCCGTTCTCTGAAATCGCCATGCGCTGACGTGATGCGAACCAGGTAGTGTCTGCATTTGGGGCAGCGAATAGCAAGCACCCCTCGTTTGCGAGCTTCCTCGCGAATGTCCTTCAAACTTCTCACGCCCGTCAAACGTGCGCCCCTTTGTAAACCGGGGATATCTCGCGCAGCCGCGCGACAACCTCCGGCACCAACTCCAGCGCGAACTCCACGTCCTCAGCCGTGTTCTGCTTGCCCAGACTGAAACGAATGCTGCCGCGTGCGCGGTCGGGCGAGAGGCCCATCGCGGTCAACACATGCGAAGGCTCAATCGCTCCCGACGAACATGCCGCTCCTGTTGAAACCGACAGCCCCTTCAGGTCGAGCGCGATCACCATCGCTTCGCCCTCGATGCAAGCGAAGCTGATGTTGGAAGTGTTGGGCGTCCGTGGCGCGCCGCCGCCATTCACAGCGACCTGTTCAACGTTCTCGTGGACCGCGTTCTCCAGCCGGTCGCGCAGCGCCGCGAGCTGTGCAACGCTGCCGTCGGCAAAACCTCTAAGCGCAATCTCCGCTGCCTTGCCCAGTCCAACAATACCTGGCAGGTTCTCGGTCCCCGCGCGGCGCGAACGCTCGTGCCGCCCGCCATACATCAGGGGTTGCAGCAGAGTTCCCCTGCGTACAAAAAGCGCTCCCGTACCTTGGGGACCATGGAATTTGTGCGCCGAGATGGTCAGCAGATCGCATCCGATCTCCTTCACGTCAACCGGAACTTTTCCCGCCGCCTGCACCGCGTCGGTATGGAAGTACACATCGGCTTCGGCGGCGATTTTCCCAATCTCGTTCACCGCCTGCAACACGCCGGTCTCGTTGTTGGCGAACATGATGCTGATCAGCCTGGTCTCCGGTCGCAGCGCCCGCCGAACATCAGCCGGATCGACCAGCCCGCGGCCATCCACAGGCAAATAGGTTATGCTGCATCCCAACTCCTCCAGGCGATTGCAGGAGTTGAGCACGGCATGGTGCTCAATCGCCGACGCGATAATGTGGTCACCCGGCTTGACGTTTCCAAGCATGCCGAAGAGCGCCAGGTTGTCGCCCTCAGTGCCGCCGCTGGTGAAGACAATCTCCGCCGGACGACAGTTCAGCAACTCTGCAACCGCCTCGCGAGCATGCTCGACGGCAGCGCGTGCCTGCTGGCCTTGCTGGTGGATGGACGAGGCGTTCCCAAACTTCTCGAAAAAGTAGGGACGCATTGCCTCAAACACCTCAGGCAGAAGCGGAGTGGTCGCATTGTTGTCGAGATACACCCGGTGCATCGTTGCCTCTATTCTAGCTGCTTGGTTAGATTCCGTGTCGGGACGAGGCGATTCGGAAGGCAAGGCCTAGGAATGACGCGACTCAATAATGTTCAAGCCATCGCCTGGTAGTGGTGCTGTTTGAAAATGAGCAGAGCCGCGACTGGCGTCCCAACCCCGTGTCATCCTGAGCGGAGGTTCGTTCGCGCAGCGAACGAACCGGAGTTGACACCATATTGTTGGGCCATGTACCTCGAGTGTCCCGACATCCAAACTGCACCACTACCCGCTGCCTCGCACCGTTATCGATTCTGCTCTAGAATTTCCTTAATTGATTCTTGTGGCCCATCATGGCTAAATCCGCAACTCAGAAGCCGACGCGCAATGCCATGACGAAGACCGTCTCCAAGGCCACGCTCAAGCTTCGCCTGCTGAAGAAGTTGAAGTGCACATTGAAGTATGAAAAGCTGGCCTGGAGTTGCGGGGCGAGGCTGGTCGCCGGCGTGGATGAAGTCGGGCGCGGGTCGCTCTTTGGGCCGGTTGTCGCCGCGGCGGTGATCCTCGATCCGAGCTACCGTATTCGCGGGCTGCGCGATTCCAAGCTGTTGGACCGCGAGACGCGCGAAGAACTCGCGCCGCGCATCCGCCAGCACACGCTGGCCTGGGCAATCGCCGCCGTCGACGTCGCCACTATAGACCAGATCAATATCTACTGGGCCTCGAAGCGCGCCATGGAAGAAGCGGTCGCGATGCTCACGCTCCGGCCTGACCATCTGCTCGTCGACGCTCTGCGCCTCACCTGCGATTGCCAACAGACTCCAATCATTCACGGCGACGCTCTGTCGGCCTCGATCGCCGCCGCTTCCATCATTGCGAAGGTGGAACGCGACGCAATGATCAGCGCCTGGGACCCGGTCTTCCCGGAGTATGGCCTCGCCTCCAACAAGGGCTACAGCACGCCAAAGCATCTGAAGATGCTGCGCGAGAAAGGGCCGACGCCATTGCATCGTCTGTCCTTCGCACCGGTGTGGACATCGTCGGCGCCGCAGGAGGTGCTGGAGTTCATGCTGGAGGAGAATGCCGAAGCAGGCGAGATGTCACGTTAGCAATTAGCAATTAGCAGTTGGTTTAGCGTCGAGCACTTGGCCTTGGCTACAACCTTGCAATCGCGGGCTTTGGCTAATCGCTAGTTGCTAATCGCTAATTGCTAATTGCTAATTGCTAATTGCTAATTGCTAATTGCTAATTGCGGCTACAGGCTCTTGAGAAATGTTTTGGCTTCTTCCAGGTCAGGAAACAGCTTCTCTTCCGCCTGAAATTCCGGCCCGTGGACACAGCGGCGGCTGCCGCGCAACCTTACGGGATGTTTCAGGTGCAGCATCTCGTGGTACACGATGTAATCCACGGCATAGCGCGGCACGTGCGGGTGATCGAAGACGCGGCTGACCACGATGGCATTGTGCGCCGGATCGTAATGCGCCAGACTGTTCCGCGCATGGGAGCGGCTCCACGTCATCTGCGGGCGGGCCAGCAGGCCGTAAAAGAACTGCTGGTTGAGTTCCTCAAACACCTGATCGAGGTCGTACACCTGTCCGCGAGCGGATGCGATTTGTTTTCGCCCGCGAACCTGGCGCAGCAGGTGCGCCTTGGCGGTCATGTCATGACTGGAGACATAACGGCGGTAGCGGGTGGAATGCAGCGGCTGAATTGGCTTGCGATAGATTTTGGCCAGCAGGATATGCGCAATGGCCTCAATGACGGTATCGGGCGAGCCTTCCAGCAGATCGGAAATTCGCACGTGGATGACGTCCTCACGCAAGCGAATCGTGTTGTTGACGTTGGCGAAAGCGTAGAACTCCACCTGAAGCTCGCGGACGAAGCTCACGATAGGTCCGCTGAAACATCTGTTGAATGCTGTCGCGCAAGCTGCTACCAACCTACCACGAGTCAGGTCGCTGGAACCCGTAACGACCGTTGACCAGGCAGATACTAAGATGTTGGTGCTATTGATTTCCGCTGGAACGTTCTGCTAGTGTCCCTGATGTAGTTTGCGGTACAACAATTGATAAGGCCGCCACAGGGGGAAATTTTGGCGGCCTTTTTATTTTGCGGTTCTCAGTCCGGCCGCTCGGAGTAGACCTTGGTCAGCTTCTTTTGTTTGGCCAGTTCGTTCTGCTCCTGCAGCTCCTTACGCGTGTCGTCGGCGGTGTCGTCAACGGCTTCGGCGGCGTTGGTCAACACAAAGGAATACTGGTCCAACTCCTCGGGCGGCGATTGCTCCTTCAACCGCCGCAGCTTCAGTTGCCACTCGCTGTTGGCCTCGATCAGCAGCGTCAGCCCTTTGCGCATGTCTGCCTTGTGCGATGCGTACATCTCCACGTTGTCTCCGATTTCATCCAGCAGCGCAGTAAAGTCCTCCAGCAGATCGTGGATTTGCATCGGCCGGTCCTTTGCATTCTTGCCGTTCGCCTGCAACTGCTCGATGGCCGTCATGCGCTCTCGGGCGAACTTCACCATCAACTCCAGCCGCTTGTCGGGCCAGTCGGCCGATTCCCGCATCCCATCGATTTCTTTTTCGTTGAGCGGATCGCGGCGCTGAGCCACGCTGTTTCCCGCCAGGAAACACAGCAACAGCGCGAGGAACATCGCACCCTGGATTCGACGCCGTATCATGATTTCCCTTTCGGTATGGCCTGCGGTCCCCACATCCTGACCATCAAATCGGAGCGAATCTGCTGGATCTCATCGATGGCCTGCCGTACCGGCGGACGGTCCTCGAAAGCCAGCGATTGAGCAATGTCGTGCATTCGCTCGGCTAACTTCCGCAGCTTGATTTCGGTCTCCTTTAATTGCTTACCGGAGGACGAGGCCGCATCTGCCCCCTTGCCCGAATACTCGACCACTTCCTTGATCTCGGCCTGTGCCTTGTCAACCTGCCCGTCGGTAAATAGCGCGTTGGAGCTCTCCAGTTGGAGGCGCGCGTACTCCAGGCACAGCTTGGCCTGCTCGCCGCCGTGAGCTGCGTCAGCTCGGGCCTTCAGTTGCGTCACCGATTCGGCGCCCAGCAGCGCGATGCCGCCGAGCAGCACCAGGACCGCCGCGGCTACCGCGTGTTTCAAGAATCGCTTTGTATCAGGGCATGGCTTTAGCCATGCCGAAAGGCCGCGACAACAAGCGGGCTTTAGCCCCTGTCCCTCGGCGGCCAAAGATGCCGCTGAAAAAGTCGAAACAGCAGATCCCTCGCGGGCTGAAGCCCGCTCGGGATGACAAAAATAAAGAGCTTTTCGGCACGACTGAAGTCGTGCCCTGATACAAAGCATTCCAAGACGGAGTTTTTCAGCAGCCTGTAATGCGGTCACCTCGGGTCGCAGTGACGGCACAACTGAAAAGCCTGCCCTGAGCTTGCCGAAGGGTCGTGCCCTGATACAAACCTGACCTGCACTTATTTTTGAAACACGTTCTGGACAATAGCCACGCATACTACTTCTTGACCCGGTATTTGTCGGCGTTCTTGGGATCGATGGCGATGAGCCGGTGGCGCGCCTGCCACTCCTCGTCGGGAAACTTGCCGCCGTCCTCCGCCAGGAACCGTTGATAATATTCCACCGCCTGCGGTATCGCTTTCAAGTGGTCAAAGGTAGTGGCGCGCAAAAAATAGGTGGCTGGAGTTTCCGGCAGAAATCTCGCTCGCATGTCTAATGCCTGCATGGCCAGCGTGTAGTTCTTGTTCGACGATGCCACCACCGCCAGGTTGGTGTACGCGTCGGCGAGATCAGGCTTCAATCGTACTGCGATCAGCAGCTCCTGTTGCGACTCAGGAAACTTCTTTTCGTGCAGCAGCAGCGAGCCGAGGGCGAAGTGCACTTCCGGGTCCTGGGGCAGCTTCTGCACGGCTACGCGAAACTGCTGTTCCGCTTCGGCATTCTTGCCGGCTTTCACATACGACGTGCCTAGCTCCAGCGCGGCGTGAGGATCGCCCGGATCGGTTTGCAATGCAGTTTGAAGCTCCTTAGCGGCTTCGTCGTTCTTGCCCTCGGCCAGCAAGACGCGCCCCAGTTGTATTCGCGCTGTATTGTTCTGGGGATCGGATGCCAGCAATTTGCGAAGGACAGTCTCGGCCTCAGAATATTTTTCCTGCGTGACATAAACATCTACCAGCCCGGCGAGAGCGTCCTTCGAAGCTGGGTCGAGTTCCGCAGCAGTCTGATACGCGCGCGCGGCTGCGTTTAAGTCGTTTTGCTTGCGCAGCAAAAGCGCAGCGGCAAGATGCGGTTGCGGGTCTTTGGGACTGAGCTTGGCCGCTTCTGCGTAAGCTGCGAGCGCCTGCTGAGGATCGGCGGATTCTTCGACTCGCCCCAGCGCTTGCCAGGCCCGCGTCAATCCTGCCTCGGGAGGTCCGGTTGGTTTCAGTTGGGTTGCGGCCTTTAGGTACTTCGCCGCCTCGGCGTTCTCGCCCTGCTTGGCCAGCAAGAGTCCCAGATTCATGTTCGACTCGAAGACGTCTGGCTTCGCCGCGACCGCCTTGCGATAGGCATCAATAGCGTCGGCGCGGCGTTGGGTCGCGTTGTAGACGTATCCCAGATCGAACCATGCGCGATAGTCGTTGGGCTTGGCCGCGACCGCTTTTTGCAGCAAAGGCTCGGCTGCGGCGAAATCGTTGCGCTGCATCGCCTCTTCCGCCTGAGCGACTTCGGGCGAGCTGGTGTCTTCGGCAGGCTCGGCCACCAGATGATGCCGAATCGTCGGCTTGCTCTCCTGGCACTCGGCGATGGCCGCACTGGTTGCGAAAACGAAAGCCGCAGCCAGCAGCAGCACCGTTCGTCGAGACGCTACCTCATATGTCAGCTTTGAAGGGGCACGGCCTTCAGCCGTGCCGCAAAGCTGCAAAAGAAATGTCCGCAAGAAACAGTGGAAGGGCACGGCTTGCAGCCGTGCCAGGAACTCGCGTCGATATGCGGGCATCAGCCCCGGCCCGCCGTGGCTAAAGCCATCCGTGGTGGTGTCCGATTTCGCCGGGCTGAAGCCCGGCGCTTCCATCGTAATCCAGGAACTTTCTTTTGCAGTTATCGATAGCCACTGAGCTGCCTCGATTTCGGCCGTCGCGAGATTGGTGGGACGACTTCGCTTGAGCTTCATTGGAGTGTTAGGCGGAACGCCCATCCCCGTCGCGCGGCAAGACACGGGCCAGCCACTGTCCCGTGTACGAATTTGGCGCGCTGACGATCGCCTCTGGCGGCCCCACCGCGACCACTTCTCCGCCGTGAGCGCCGCCTTCGGGGCCCAGATCGATCACCCAATCGGCCATCTTGATCACATCAAGATTATGCTCGATGACCACAATCGATCCACCCGCTTCAATTAGACGGCGGAAGGCGGCCAGCAGCTTACTGACATCGTCAAAGTGCAAACCCGTAGTCGGCTCGTCAAAGATGTAGAGCATGCGCGGCTGGCGCTTGTCGCGCTCGCTCCTGGGCTTGCCGATGTCGCGCAACTTGGGTTGCAGGTGGGCCGCCAGCTTCATGCGCTGCGCCTCGCCGCCGGAGAGCGTCGTCGCTGACTGGCCTAGCCGCAGGTACCCGAGCCCGACCTCTTCCAGCACGCGCAGCTTCTCCACAATCTTCGGCACGCCGGAGAAAAAATGCAGCGCCTCTTTCACCGTGAGGTCCAGCACGTCATGAATGTTCTTGCCGTGATAACGAATCTCCAGGATCTCTGGCTTGTAGCGCGTTCCCTTGCACTCCTCGCAGATCAACTCGACATCGGCGAGAAACTGCATTTCCACCGTCACCGTGCCGTCGCCCTGACATGCCTCACACCGGCCGCCGGGGATGTTGAACGAGAAGTGACCGGCACTGTAACCGCGCTTGGTGCTCTCCGGCAGCGAGGCAAACAGCTCGCGAATGGCATCGAATGCTTTGATGTAGGTCACGGGATTGGATCG
>JBEKQY010000228.1:0-6269 GCA_049519235.1 Candidatus Korobacteraceae bacterium
TGTAGACCGGGTAGAGCCAGCCTTCAGGCTGGCGTCCAGGCAATTCGCTTTTATAAGGCTTGGGCCGCTGCGGTCATTTCCAATGACCGCAGCGGCCCAAGCGGTTCTCTTGTCCGCGGCGAGACGCGGCGCTAAAGCGCCGCTCTACCCGTGCCGGACTACACTAACTGTGAAACCGCTCTAGAATATGACGAAAACCAGCCCAACGGGCATTTAGTTCTAACCCCTCTTACGACAAGTTGACGCGCCAGGGTCCTGTAGGCACCGAAATCGACAGACAACCTGAAGAATACCGACCAGCGGCTGGATTAATTAGAGGTGAAGAAATTTCTACCGCGCCACTGTGAGCAAGCCTTACTTGCCCCGGTTGCTTACTATTCCATTCGTGTCCAAAACTGCGCCAAATGGAGGGCTGCCGAGGGACAAGGCGGGAGCTACACAGAAATTGCTTCTACTTGCGATGCCGCCGTTCCCACTGCTCGCGGGTCATCACGCAGCGGAATCCAAGATGGTTTGTGCCGGTGCTGATCTCGCCTTTGCCGCGGGTACCGACGATGTAGCGCGAGCAATACTGGTCGGTGCAGAGAAACGATCCGCCGCGCTGAACCTTCTTCTGATCGCCTGGCTCGGCGGGATCGAATGAGCTGTCCGGTCCTTGCGGATTGCGCGCCACGCCGCCTGCCGACGCCAGTTGCTGGTAGTAATCGGGACGATACCAATCGCTGGTCCACTGCCACACATTCCCTGCCATGTCATATAACCCATAGTGGTTCGGCGGATACTTCGCCACCGGTGCAATGCCGGCGTAGCCATCCTCACCGGTGTCCTGATCGGGAAAGTGTCCCTGGTGGGTGTTCGCCATCCACTTGCCGTGCGGACGGAACTCGTCGCCCCACACGAACGGCTTGCCCGCCATGCCGCCGCGCGCCGCGAATTCCCACTCGGCTTCCGTAGGCAACCGCTTGCCCGCCCACTTGGCATACGCTTGCGCATCTTCATAGGCGACCTGCACGACGGGATAGTTCTCCTTATCCTTAATGTCCGATCCGGGGCCGAGCGGATGCCGCCAGTTCGCACCCGGAACGTAGCTCCACCACTGCGAGTAGTCATTGAGCGGAACCGCGTGATTAGGGGGCGAAAACACCATGGAGCCGGCGAGCAGATTTTCCGGACGAGCACCGGGATAATCTTCCGGACGCGGCTTGCGCTCGGCCACGGTCACATAGCCGGTCGCCGCCACAAATTTGGCGAATTCGGCGTTGCTGACGTCCGTCTTGTCCAGGAAGAAGCCGTCCACATAGACGCGGTGAATGGGTCGCGCATCTCGGGTGGCATTCATCCCAACCGGGTCCATGTCGGGAGGATCGTTGGCGCCCATGGAGAATTCGCCACCGGGAACCCAGACCATGCCTGGAGGCGGTGGGCCCGGGGCGGGCGTGCGGTTGGGAATCGTGGGCCCGAAGGAGTTCGGATTTGAGTCGGATGGAGCAGGCGAAGCCAATGCAATCGCCGCAGGCCGATATGCGACGCAGGCGGCGACTGCAAATGCGAGCGCCGCCTGCGCTAGCGTCTGGCGCAACCCGGTTCCGCGGATCACGGCTTCGGCTGGCCCGCTGCTTGCTGTTGCCCCTGTTGCTGGCAGTTCGTCCCCAGGTGCTGCTCGATCACCGTCTCGTCCAGCTCGTTCGTCAATCCATCGTGGTTGAAGTCGTACCAGCTTGAGCCGCCTCCGTTGAACATCGAGAAGAACTGCCAGTCCATTATGTCCAACTGGTTCACCATCAGGTCTTCATTGCCGTCGCCCGGGCAGGGAGGCTGTGACGTCAGGATGTTGTTCATCGCCGTCGTGAGGGCGTTGTAGTTGTTGAGCTGGTCCTGATCGAGGCCCATGGGGCATTTTTGAGTCCCCGTGGGACCGTCGTCCGTGCACAACGCAAGCTGGGGAAAATCAATGCGCGGCAGAACCGGCCGCTCATCGATGCTGTAGAACTCATTGAATGTCGTGTCTGGCGGCGTAAGCGGCGTTCTGCCGCCGACACAATTAGGCGACTCCAGCCGAACGAGCTTGTAGTTGTCGTTGCGCGTGGCGTATTCACTGTCGGGCAACAAGGAGAGGCCCTCCGGGAAGATGTTCGCGGCCCGCACCGCACAACAGTCTGCGTACTGCATCCCTCCGCCGGGACAGCCTTGGGTCCCTCCGCCGGGGCCGTACCAGCAACCCCCTTCAAATTCGCAGAGCTTCTTCTGGGGGAAGATCTGCACGCACGTCGGGGGGCTGGTCACGCTCAGGACGCACGGTGAAGGCGCCAGGTTGTTGAAATGGATATTGCTTGACGTCTCGGTGAAGTTGACCGTGCGTATGTCGCCCTGTTGCGGATTGGTCAGGTAGGGGAGCACGGGCATGGAGTCGATGGTGTGCGGGTCCACCTGGTGCACGTCGATGCCGACGAATTCACCCCACAACTGGAACAGGTCAGCGATGTTGACCATTGACGTGACTTCGCGACCGGGGGCTGCCACCAGCGGCCCGGAGACAATCAGCGGCACCCATACGCCGGTCTGATACACCGTGCCCTTGGAGAGGTTGGGGTCGAACGGCAGTTTCACGCTGACGGCGTAGGTCCCGTTGTCGCCGATAATGACGACCATGGTGTTGGTCTGCTCGGGCTGGTAGTTCAGCGAGCCATTAGAGTTGTAGGTCGCCAGGCCCGTCTGCACCAGGAGTTGCCCAATGTGGGTATCAGCCGCCTCCAACATCTGGTTGCTGATGATGCGCAGGTCCTGCTCGTTGTTCTGGTTGGCGCAGCTCAGGCCGCTCCCCTCAATTTCCGTGGGCGGCAACAGGCTACGCGGCGGCTGCTGATAGGGAGTGTGGATGTTGGCAAAGGAGACGGTCGCCATCCACGGCTGTTGCTGTGAATTCTCCATATTGATCCAGTCAACCGCCGACTGGATCGTCTGATTGCTGACGTACTGGCGCGCGCTGGGGTCCGACAATGGAAATTGAGTGACGGTGCCGTCGGGCTGATTGATTACGCGGTGCCACACGTAATACGCGTTCGGTAGGCCAAAGTTCAGCGCAAATGGAGGCGGCATATTGCACTGGGCATTGGGAACGAACAGACCTCCCTGTTGCAGGCAAGTGCGCCCGGGGGCCGGGTCCTGCGGGTCTCGCGAGATCACCACACAGGAGCCGTCGGCAAAGCGGCACGCGCCAGTATCGGCGCCGCCGTACTGCGCCGGGGGCACGAATCCGCAGGAGTACGGGCCGTTGGGGAATTGCCCGCCGATGGTGTCGTCGATCGGATAAGGTGCGCCTTCCAGGAAGCCGTCGAAATAGTCGAAGCCGGCGGCGTGCGGGGTCCCATATTCGTAAGGATTGTACGTCGGCCCAGCCAGGTGGAACTTTCCAAACAGCCCGCTGGTGTAGCCGACCGACCGTAGCAGATTGGGAGTAGTCACCTCGTAGGGCGAAAGCTGCGAGTTGGCCAAATCGGTGGCCAGGATGGCGGTGTAGATGTTGGTGCGAAGAGGATAGCGGCCTTCGAAGAACATCACCCGGCTAGGCGAGCACTCAGGCATCGACCACACGTTACGGAATCGCACGCCGGCGCGAGCAATGACGTCAAGGTTCGGTGTATTCGGCGCCGAGCTGGGAGTCAGGCCACCGTAGCCGAAGACCCGCATCTGGTCGATGCCGACATCGTCGAGAATGATGAACAGGATGTTGGGCGTGCTATTGCCCACGGGTCGGATGTGAGACTTGGTTGGGCTACTGGGCGGCGCTGTCGATTTGTCGGCGCCCTTCGCCGGGAAAAGGCTACACAGTACAACAACGACTGCGAACAGCATCATGCTCGGGCGGCTCATGGCGTCCTCCTGATGAATGAGTGCGGCTTTTGGCGTTGGCCGGCCCTACGTATGTACTGTCGGAATGATTAACGGACGATTAACAGCGAAGTAAGGAAAAGCAACCAGGCTTATATCACGGGAGGTTGCAGCAAAGCAATACAAAATTGAATGCGTTGCTTCGACAAATAGTCTGTGTGGCTGGTTGTTCGTAGATGGATTTAGCGGCTGGATGCTGCACGTTTGCTGCATATTCCTAATGCCCAACGCGCTTGTCCAGTTCTACTGCATGGCGGGTTTGGACTGCTCCGCTGCCTGCTGGCATCGCATTCCGCATGTTTCTCCGGCACGTCATAAATGGATTCTTGTTTTTGCTGTGGGTTGAAACGAATTCGGCATGAGCCGCACCATAATCATAATGACGAAAGAAGGTCTCCCGGCTCGGAGTTCCGGCAGGTCGGAGGTTGATAGGCTCATGCAGTCGATGGTTCCGCGAAAAAGGGTAAACACCATGCGCAAGGCAACAAAAATGTTTTCCGTTTTTGTTCTTGCGGGAATTGGGCAGGAGAACGACAGATGATCGCGATTGAGGCAATTAAGTTTAATCACAATTCCGGCTCTGCAAGCCACGACGCTTTTAACATTCGCCGGAACGCAACCCAGGTGGTTCACGTTCCGGAGTGGCGGCGATTCATCAGCGTAAATCCGGAAGACTCGCCCGCGGCGTATGCCGTTGCGCCCACGCAGGGCAACCACATCACGATCGAAGTTTCGCTCGTTACAAACGACCCGGAGGCAGCGTTCGTTGAAGTGCGGGTGGAAAATCAGGTCCAGGCTCGGGCCGTAAGTTTCACCAATGGCAAGACGGGTTTTGTCAGCTTCGAATTAATCGATCCGCCGGTCGCGCGCGGCCAGGTTGGAGTTTGGGACCTGCAATGGGATTGGGAATGGCGGCCAGGGCCGCATCACCCGTGGCGCCATTTCGACACCACCCGGCATCGCTTCTACGTGGTGCTCGATTTGCCGGCGGACCCATGGAAGCAAGCTCCCTTCAACGCCGCCAACACGCAGTTGCCCTGGACCAGCGTGCTCGACCATGCCTGCCGTTGGGCGCAAGGAGCCACTGCGAAGGAAATGGCGGCCGCGCTGGTGACGCAGAACGTTTACGCGCTGGGGCCGTCCATCGTCACCTATGATTGCCCCGGCGGCGGGAGTTCCCATTACAGTGCAGGCAACTTCGATTGCACCGCATTCCTGGATCGTCTGGGCGGAGGCGTGGGCAACGGCCTGTACGTGAATTGCAGCGATTGCGCAACCTTTGTTTCCACTTTCGCCAACGCCCTTGGATGCAGCCTGTGGCAGTCGAGAATGGGTTACTCTTTCGCGCTGAACGACCTGCTGGCCATCGGAAGCAACGTATGGCAGACCGCCTGCGGGTGGGGCGCATTCAGCTATCATGAAGTGGCGTGGGAGGGAGCGTGCACATCGCACGAAGATGTCTATGACGCTTGCCTCCGAGTCGACGGTGACAGCGACCCGACCACCGCGCCACACGTCCCGCTCTTGCCGCAGCATTTGCGGTTCGGAAATCCAGGAGATTTGCTATACCGCGACCGGCTGGCCACGCCCGCAGGGCGGCCGAACTGCAATCCCCAGCCCGGCACGCGTCAGCATCGCGCAGTTGTGTAAAGGAGGCATGAAATGCACCCCGAACAAAAGGAATTTCTTGAAGAGCACTTCGCGGTGAAAGAGTGGTATGGCCACGGCAGCTCGGGCCGTCGCATGGTGAAGGGATTTCGGATGGAAGGCTCGGAGATCAAGAACTGGAGGTTGCAGCGGGTGAAGCGCGAGGAGGGCGCCAGGACAATTGCGCTGCGCTCCCTCTGGGGTCACGGCGATTCGGGGGAAGAGCTATTGTCGGTCGACGTAGTCGAGTGCGCCTCGGTGAAGGCCGCTCATGATCAACTGCTTGAAATGCTGGCCGACGTTGAGTCTCCCAAGGTTGAACAACAAACGGGAAAAAGCGCTCCGGGGGACGTTGCGTTTGGGCTAGCCAATACCATGATACTGTTCGCTCGCGCGAACCTGGCGGTTTGGGTCCGCAATGCCGGCCCCAGGGTGGTTCCGGTTGGAGTAGTGGCGCGGGAGCTGGACGCCCAAATTCTCCGGCGGCTGGAATCCGAATGATTGCGGGACCGGCTCAGGACACTAATGTCCTGTAACTGAGGTTCGCTGAATAGGTCACGAGCCTTTACTTTGCGCTCGCCGGCAGCGACCCCAGGAGCTATTGATTCCTGCGGGAGAAATGTCCGCATAGCGGTGGAAGGGCACGGCTTCAGCCGTGCCGATAGCACGGATTCATAAAGTGGGCTTTAGCCCTGGCTTGCCGTGGCTAAAGCCATCTCTGATACCGTCCGATT
>JBEKQY010000229.1:0-6218 GCA_049519235.1 Candidatus Korobacteraceae bacterium
CGTCTCTGCGGTTGCACGGCGCTTTGAACGCAAGTGTGCAGACGATAAAGACTTGGGGGAGTCGCGCAAGGACACCTGCGGGGTAGCGGGTGGGTTGAAGGGCAGGTTTTGAGGACGCCGATCACGCCATCGTTCTACATGCTGGTTGCAATATGCGCCCTCATTACCCTGCCGGCGCAGACCCAAACCAGCCAGCCGACACTTCCGGACGCCGCGCAATCCAACTCAGGCAATCAAACCGGAGCTCTGGCCAAGTATGAGGGCGAGACGGTCACCGCCATCAACTTCCGCGGAATCGCCACCACCGACGCGGCCATGCTGGGCTCGCTACTGGTGCAGAAGACCGGCGAACCGCTGGATCGTGAGAAGCTGCGCGCCAGTATCGAGGCGCTTTATGCTACGGGACGCTTTGCCACGTTACAGGTGGAAGCCGAAGCCGAACCTGCCGCAAACCAAGCGATACGGCTGGTCTTCGTCGTTACCGAGAACTACTTTAACGGGGCCGTCAGTGTCGATGGAACTCCACAGAAGACCGGTCCCAAGCCCAACCAGTTGCTCGCGGCCAGCCAGCTCGATCTGGGAGCGGTGTTCAGCGAAGACAACGTCGTCAGCTCCATCGAGCGCATGAAGAAGATATTCGCCGACAACGGATATTATCAAGCCGCCATCTCCTACCAACTGGAGCCGGACGCCAGGGACAGGCAGATGGCCATTCACTTCCATGCCACTCCAGGGTCATTGGCGCGGGTAGGTGATGTCACCATCCACGGGGACGCCGGGATTCCTCCGGGCCAGGTCCGGAGCATCACCAAGCTGAAGCAGGGCGACAACGTCAAGTCGGAGCACGTCACCCGCGCCCTCGAGCGGCTGCGCAATCACTATCAGAAGAATGCCCACCTCGAGGCGCAAGTCTCTCTGGTTGACCGGCAATATCGTCAGGCTACAAATCGGCTCGACTACGTTTTCCAGGTGGACCAGGGCCCTACGGTGAGCATCACCACCGAGGGCCACGGCATCAGCAAGAATGAGCTGAAGAAGCTGGTGCCGGTGTACCAGGAAAATTCCGTGGACGACGACCTGCTGAATGAGGGACGCCGCAATCTGCGGGACTACCTGCAAACCCGGGGTTACTTCAACGCCACAGTTGATGTCCAACGTCACCCCGTGGCCGATCAGAACCACCTCAATATTGTTTATGTCATCGACCCCGGCATTCGCCACAAGCTGGTCTCGGTAAAGGTGGAGGGGAACAACTACTTCGATACCAGTACCATTCGCGAGCGGATGCAGGTCCAGCCTGCGAGTCTGATTCTGCCCAATGGCCGCTTCAACGAGCGGCTGCTTACCGATGATGTGACGTCGATCAAGTACCTTTACCAGGCAAACGGATTTCTCGCTATCAAGGTGAACGGCGGCCTAGAAGACAACTATCAGGGCAAAAAGGACGAAATGCAGGTCGTCATCAAGATCGACGAGGGTCCGCAAACTCTGGTGAACGATTTGCAGATCGAAGGGGCCAACCGCTACACCCTCGAACAACTGGAGCAGAACGTGAGCAATCTGAAGGGTCAGCCCTTCAGCGAAGCCAATATTGTGAACGATCGCGACGCCATGACTTACTACTATTACGACCGCGGCTTTCCCAATATGCAGTTCGAATCCTCGGCCACGCCGGTTGCCGGCGAACCCCAGCGCATGGACGTGGTTTACAAAATCACGGAAGGGCAGCGGGTTTTTGTGGACCGCGTCCTCGTCAGCGGGCTGAAGTATACCCGTCCCTACATCGTGAACCGCCAGATGCGCATTCAGGACGGCGATCCGCTGAGCCAGGACCGCATGGTAGCTTCCCAGCGGCGGCTCTACTCGCTGGGCTTGTTCAACGAGGTGAACATGGCGGTGCAGAACCCCGAGGGACAGGAGCCGTCGAAGGATGTTTTGTTCAACATCCAGGAGGGCCAACGCTGGACCTTCCGCTACGGCGGAGGCATCGAGTTTGCCACCGGCAACATTCCCAC
This sequence comes from Candidatus Korobacteraceae bacterium, assembly GCA_049519235.1. Lineage (GTDB taxonomy): Bacteria > Acidobacteriota > Terriglobia > Terriglobales > Acidobacteriaceae > Bog-257. The sequence goes on from JBEKQY010000229.1 coordinate 2,016, forward strand.
CACCAGCAACCCACAGGGCAAAACCGGAGTAAGTCCCAACGCAGTCCTGGAGATCACGCGTCTGAACCTGTTTGGCCGCGATCAGACATTCAGTATCCGAGGCAGGATTGGCCTGCTCACCCGCCGCGGGCTGGCGACCTACCAAGCGCCGAGCCCGTTCCATCGTGAGAACTGGAAAATCATTGTCAGCGCCCTGTATGACAACACCGTCGACGTCAATACCTTCGCCTCCAACCGCCTGGAAGGCGCGCTCCAGGCCGAGCAACGTCTCAACCGCTACACAACCTTCCTGTACGGACTTAACTTTCAGCGCGTGGCCATCGATCCCAACAGCCTGGTGATCGATCCCACGCTGATCGCGCTCTACTCCAAGCCGGTCTTCATCGCCATGCCAACTTTCACCGGAGTGCGCGACAAACGCGACGATCCCATCAATCCCAGCAAAGGCACCTACAATGCGATGAACCTCGGGCTGGCCACCAGCGCGCTGGGATCGCAAACCAACTTCGGACGGGTCTTGCTCGACAACTCGTCCTATTACACCTTCAAGAAGCGCTGGGTCTTCGCCAGAAAAACTCAACTTGGAATCGAGAAGCCGTATGGCACCAACGATTTCATCAAGCTTCCGTCAAGCTCCAGCCTCCCGGTAGAGGCCACAGAGATTCCTTTGCCGGAGTTGTTCTTCGCCGGCGGCAGCAACTCGCTGCGCAGTTTTTCCATCAATCAGGCTGGTCCGCGCGATACCAAAACCGGCTACCCCATCGGCGGGCAGGGACTGTTCGTCAACAACCTGGAGCTTCGCACCCCTCCCGTGTCGCTACCCTACGTGGGCAACAATTTGGGATTCGTGTTCTTTCACGACATGGGCAACGTCTTCGACACCGCCAATCACATCCTCAGCGGGATGCTGCAATTCAATCAGCCGTCCATTGCCGACTGCTCGGCACACGACAGCAAGCTACCTTGCAACTTTAGCTACGACTCGCAAGCCATTGGCATGGGTATCCGCTATAAGACACCCGTAGGCCCGGTGCGCTTCGACTTGGGTTACGCCTTAAATGCGACCCGCTATCCGGCCGAACACTGTGCTGTATACACACCTGATACCAGCACATGCGCTCAGGAGGTGGTCGACACGTATTCGCTGCGGCGGATCAACGTATATTTCAGTATTGGACAGACTTTCTAATTCTAATGAGACGACTTTCGCATTTCACGATTTGTTCTGTGCTGCTGTTGATGACAGCGGTCGTGCCGGCGTTTGCCGGTGAAGTGATCGACGGCGTAGTGGCCAGCGTCAACCGTCAGCCAGTCCTGCGCAGCGATTGGGACGAAGCGGTTGCTTTCGAGGCTTTTATGGGGCAGAAGCCTATCAGCCAGGTGACGGAAACCGACCGCGTGCTCGCTTTGCAGCACCTGATCGATCGCCACTTGCTGCAAGCGCAAATGGGCGACGCGACCTACATGCAGCCTTCGGAGGCAACGTTGCGGCAGGACCTTGCCAAACTGCGGGCGCAGGTCCCGAACGGTAATGATGATGTCGCCTGGCAGCGGCTGCTGGCCAGTTACGGGCTCACCGAGGAGCTAGTCGAAGATCACCTGCGCACCGAAGTTCAAGTAATGAATTTCGTCGAGGTCCGCTTGCGCCCCGACGTGCACGTCCAGGAAGACGAGGTGGACGCCTATTACAAGAACCAGTTGCTGCCTGATTTGCAGAAGAACGGCGGCAAGCCGATTCCTCTGGACGAAGTGGGACCGAGAATTCGCGAGCTTCTGACCCAGCAGCGTATCGGCGAACTGCTCGACGCCTGGCTGCACAATTTGCGGCAGCAGGCCGACATTCACAGCAGCGTGTCCATTCCTGGAGTGAACGCACCTGGTGATGCTGCGGTGACGAGTCCCGCCGGCAACTAGCGCGGGGAGTCTTTCGCGAAGGTTTGGAATTCGTGTCAGGGCATGGTTTCACAGGCCGCTGAAAAACTTGGTTTTGGGATGCTTTGTGTCAGGGCACGACTTTACAGGCTGCTGAAAAAGTCGGTTTGGGAATGTTTAGTGTCAGGGCACGACTTTAGTCGTGCCGATAAGCGCCTTATTTTTTGTCATTCCGAGCGGGCGAAAACCGGGGTCCCGCTCGGGTAGTGCTGGCCTTCAGGCCAGCGTCAAGGGCAGTTTGAAAGACAGGGCTTTAGCCCCTGAGGTACTTCGCCGGAAGCCACTAATCTAGCGGCCCTCCTCGATTTCAGGTACGTACCTCAGGGCCTAAAGGCCGCCTCAGGGTTGACGGTTGACGCGGCGCTGAAGCGCCGCACTACCCGAAACAGACCTTTTCAACGGCCTGCGAAGGGTCGTGTCCTGACACAAAGCCCCGGAGCACGGGTCTTCGTCGGCTCTGATAAGGCTTCATAGGCTTGTAAGGCCAGTAACGAAGTATGCCAGAAAAACCCCACAGCTCGAACGCGCACCGGCGCCTCTGGATTGGCGCAGCTACAGGCGTGGTGTTGCTGGCGTCGATTGTGGCGCTGGCCTTGTACCTGCGGAGTTCCAGCTTCGAGGACGTGGTCCGCAGAAAGCTGATCGCCACTTTGGAAGAGGCAACCGGCGGCCGCGTGGAGATGGCTGCCTTCCATTGGGACCTGTCGCGGCTTACCTTCGGGGCCGACGGCTTGACCATTCACGGGCTGGAGCCTGCCGGCGAATCGCCCTATGTCCATGTAGATCGCGCACTGGTGCGGCTGCGCATCATCTCCTTCCTGGAGAGACAAGTTAGCCTGGAGCAGGTAGAGCTTTGGGCGCCGGCGATTCACATCATCGTCAACCCGGACGGCAGTACCAACGCGCCGGAGCCAAAAGTAAAGCCCGACCATCCTAAGACGCCGGTGCAGCAGTTATTCGATCTCGCCATCGCGCGCGTGGATGTGCACGATGGCGTGTTGTTGCTGAACCAGCACAAGCTGGCGCTCGACTTCAGCGTCAACCAGGTGCTTGCGGCGATGACCTACGATCGCCTCGCCAAGCGCTATGACGGCAGCGTTCGGGTGGGAAAGCTGGACGCGAAATATCAGGACCTTCGCGACGTCGCCGCGCAAGCGGATTTGCAATTCAGCCTTTGGCACAACCAGGCCGAGATCAAGGCCCTGAAGCTCGTATCGGAGGGCTCGTCGCTACAGATAATCGGGAAGGTTACGGACTTCGAAAGCCCGCAAGTACGACTCACCTACAGCAGTACGATTGACATTACGCAGATGGGAGCGGTGACCCGAGTCTACCAGTTGCGAGGCGGCACCATCGCTCTCGACGGATCGGGTACATACTCCGAGGCCGCCGGCTATGCGTCGACTGGGCGGATCGCGATTCGTGACCTCGACTACCTGAACGAGGGGATTGCCCTGCGGAATGCCAGCCTGGATTCCAATTTTTCACTCGACCACAATAACCTGTCGATGACCCGCATTGCGGCCCGCTTGCTGGGGGGACTGCTGACGGGCGATGCCGAGGTGAAGAACCTGTGGCCCAAGCAGTTGACGCCTATCGCGCCTGCTCCGGCAGAACCAATCGGGCTCAACGGCAAGCCAGTGGGCCGGAACTCCAGCAAGGTGCACGGCACTGCGGCCGCCGTAAAGAGCGTTAGTGCCTATCCGGAACAGGGATCGGCACGCCTGCGCGTGAATGGATTGTCGTTGAGCGAGTTGGCCCGCATGGCTTCGACCCGATCCTTGCCGCTGGACAAGCTGAATGCCGTCGGCAGCGTGACCGGATCCGTCAATCTGTCCTGGAGGCATGTGCTGGCCGATGCTTTCGCCGACCTGGCGCTCGATATCGCTGCTCCGGCTCAGCTTTCGAATGCGAATAACCAGTTGCCCGTGAGCGGTCATGTGAGCGGCCGGTACGGGGCGCGCTCTGACAGCATCGAGCTATCGGCGCTAAACCTGACGACGCCCCACTCGCATCTGGAAGCTACCGGCACATTGGGAACGACCTCGGCCGCGCTGAAGTTAAATGTCAACACCACCAGCCTGACGGAATTCGCGCCCATGCTAACGGCGATGGGCAATGCGCCTCTGCCGGTGGAGCTGGCCGGAGCGTTGAGCTTCAACGGAACCCTGAACGGCAGGCTGCGGACGCCGCAGGTTGCCGGACACCTGCAAGCTACCAACTTCACCTATAACTACACGCCGGCCCTTAAGACTCCGGCGCCGCAGAAAT
>JBEKQY010000230.1:0-6210 GCA_049519235.1 Candidatus Korobacteraceae bacterium
GTGCATGGACTCGAAGGCTCCAGCGAATCGCAGTATGTGATCGGCACTGGCAGCAAAGCCTGGACAGCGGGGATGAACGTCGTCCGCATGAACATGCGCAACTGCGGCGACACCGAGCATCTCGGCCCCACCTTGTACAACTCCGGCATGTCGGGCGATGTCGGCGCCATTGCACAGGTGCTGATCGACGAAGATGGCCTGCAAAAGCTGGCGTTCGTGGGCTATTCCATGGGCGGCAATCTGGTGCTGAAGCTGCTGGGTGAGTGGGGAGGCAATGCGCCTCCGCAAGTCAAAGCCGGTGTCGGCGTCTCTCCGGCGATGGACCTTGCGCCCTCCTCCGACGCGCTGCACGCCCGCGCCAATCGCGTCTACGAGTGGAAGTTCCTTCTGGGATTGCGCCGCCGCATCTTGCGCAAAGCTGCGCTTTATCCTGAGCGTTACGATGTGCGTTACCTGCGCGGCATGCGCAGCATGCGCGACTTCGACGACCAGATCACCGCCCGCTACTCCGGATTTCGCGATGCCCAGGATTACTACACGCGCGCCGCCTCTGCCAGCGTCATCGACCGCATTGCCGTTCCCGCCCTGGTGATTCATGCAGAGGACGACCCCTTCATTCGCGTGCTGCCGGAAACGCGCCAGAAACTGCTGGGCAACTCGCACATCACCTACATGGAAACGGCGCGCGGCGGACATTGCGCCTTCCTCGCTGCTGCTAACGGCTACGACGGTCGCTGGGCTGAGCGCCAGGCCATTGCCTTCCTTCAGCGCGTCGATCATGGAGAAGCGCTCACGCCCCCCGCGCCGGATGGGCCGTGGATCGATCCCCAGCCAGCGCCCGCAGACAATCGATCCCAAGCCGCTACCGGGGATAAATGAGCACAAGCAAAGTTTCCAAATCGAGAGCTCCAGTCCGGTCTGCTGCGCGAAGCCGCATGAAGGACCTGGTGTTTCTGTTCGATGTCGACAACACACTCCTTAACAACGATCATATGCAAAACGATCTGTTCCGTCATATCGGTCGCGAGTTCGGCAACCAGGCGCGCCAGCGCTATTTGGCCATCTTTGAAGAGCTGCGCAGCAAGCTTGGCTATGCGGACTACCTCGGCGCGCTAGAGCGCTACCGGCAGGAGAAGTTGCGCGATCCCCGTTTCCTCCATGTGGCAAACTGGCTGATCGAGTATCCCTTCGCTGCGCGCCTGTATCCCGGCGCTCTGGAGGTCGTGCAACGGGCGAAGCGCTGGGGACAGGTGGCAATATTGTCCGATGGGGACGCCGTCTTCCAGCCGCGCAAGGTTGAGCGCTCCGGCTTATGGAAAGCCTTTGGCGGAAATGTGATGATCTTCATCCACAAAGAACAGGAGCTGGCCTGCGTGGAACACCTTTGTCCCGCGCGGCACTATGTAGTGATCGATGACAAACTGCGGCTCCTCGAGGCCATCAAAGATATCTGGAAGGATCGTGTTACAACTGTGTTTGTCCGCCAGGGCCACTATGCCCGCGATAAGAAAGCCAGTGCCAGGTATCGGCCCGCGGATATCAGCATCCGGCGCATCGCCGACCTGCTGGACATTGAGTTTCGCTCCTGGGGTGCGCGAAATCGTTTGTTGAGTCATGGAAAGACCGCCTGAATTCGATTGAGACCAAGAGCAAGGCGTTGCAATTTGGAATAGGGAACACATATGCCGGATCCAACGATGACCATGCAGCGACCCATCGACACACCAGCTTGGAAAGCCCTTCAAGCCCACTACGAAAAAATCAAGGACGTCCATCTGCGGCAGTTGTTCGCTGAGGACCCACAACGCGGGACACGGCTTACCGCCGAAGGCGCCGGCCTGTATTTGGACTATTCCAAGAACCGCATCATCGGCGAGACCATCAGCTTGCTGCTGCAACTGGCGCGCGAGCGCGGCGTGGAAGCGCGGCGCGATGCCATGTTCCGCGGCGAAAAGATCAACATTACCGAGAAGCGCGCTGTCCTGCATGTCGCCCTGCGCGCTCCGCGGGGAACGAAAATTGAGGTTGACGGCAAGGACGTCGTTGCCGGCGTTCATGCCGTGCTCGACAAAATGGCGGCCTTTTCGAACCGCGTACGCAGCGGCGAGTGGAAGGGTCACAGCGGCAAGCCGATCAAGAACGTCATCAACATCGGCATCGGCGGCTCGTATCTCGGGCCGGAGATGGCCTACGACGCGTTGCGCGACTTCACCGATCCCTCGATGAAATTCCGCTTCGTCGCCAACGTCGACGGCGCCGCCTTCACCGATGCGACGCACGATCTCGATCCCGCCGAAACTCTTTTCATTCTGTCTTCGAAGACCTTCACTACGCTGGAGACCATGACCAACGCGGCCACTGCGCGCCAGTGGATCGTCGACTCGCTGAAGAGCGATGCTGCCGTCATCAAGCACTTCGTTGCGGTTTCGGACAATGCTGAGGGCGTCGCGAAATTCGGCATCGACACCGCCCACATGTTCGGCTTCTGGGACTGGGTCGGCGGACGCTACTCGATGGATTCGGCGATCGGCCTGTCCACCATGATCGCCATCGGCCCGGACAACTTTGCAGAGCTGCTGGCCGGCTTCCACGCCATGGACGAGCACTTCCGCACCACTCCGCTGGAGAGAAACCTGCCCGCTCTGATGGGACTTCTGACCGTGTGGTACAACAACTTCTTCGGCGCACAGACCGTCGGCATCATGCCTTACTCGGACAACCTGAAGCGCTTCCCGGCCTACCTTCAGCAATTGCAGATGGAGAGCAACGGCAAACACGTCGACCTGGAGGGCAATCACGTGGAGTGGCAGACCGGGCCGATCATCTGGGGCGAGCCCGGCACCGATGGCCAGCACTCGTTCTACCAGTTGATCCATCAGGGGACGAAGCTCATCCCGTGCGACTTCATCGCTTTTTGTCAGCCGCTGAGCCCGCTGAAGGAGCAGCACGATCTGCTGATGGCGAACGTCTTCGCGCAGGCCGAGGCGCTGGCGTTCGGTAAGACCGCCGAAGAGCTGAAGGCCGAAGGTTCGCCCGACTTCCAGACGCCGTTTCGGGTTTGCGAAGGCAATCGTCCGACCAACATCGTCCTGGCGGACAAGCTCACGCCCCGAACGTTAGGAACCCTGGTTGCACTCTACGAGCACAACGTCTTCACGCAGGGCGCGGTCTGGAACATCGATTCCTTCGACCAGTGGGGCGTGGAGCTGGGCAAGGTGCTGGCCAAGCGTATCATCCCAGAACTGGAGAGCGATTCGCCGCCGCAGTTGAAGCATGACAGCTCGACCAACACGCTGATCAGCCGCTATCGCAAAGCGCTGGGCCGGAAGAATTGAGGATTGAAGATTCGTACTGAGTTAGCTTTGTAGATGTGTCATCCCGAGCGAGTGACGCGACCGCGCCCGTGCTGGGCGCAGTCGCGGAGCGAGTCGAGGGAGCTGCTTTTCGACTGAATCACCATGAACGCTCCGATGGGATCTCCGGACCCGCGCTCCGCCCTGAAGAAGGCCGCGGCAGAGTACGCTGTCCGCTATATCGGGTCCGGTATGACCGTCGGACTTGGCACCGGCTCAACCGCGAACTTCGCCATTCGGCGTATCGGCGCTCTACTCCAATGTGGTGAACTGCAAGATATTGTCTGCTTCCCAACCTCGCGGGCGTCACGCGATGCCGCGGTTGAACTCAACATCCCGATGTTGCCGGACGACTTGCCGCGGGCCATCGACGTCACCATCGATGGCGCAGACGAAGTCGACCCGCAGCTCAACCTGATTAAGGGCGGCGGTGGCGCACTGTTGCGCGAGAAGCTTGTAGCGCAAGCCACGGCGCGCGAAATCATTGTCGTTGATGAGAGCAAGTTATCACCTCGGCTGGGTACTCTACACCCGCTGCCGGTAGAGGTCTTGCATTTTGGCTGGCGCTCGCAGGCGCGATTCCTGGAATCGCTGGGCGCGAAGTACACCATTCGGCAAACGCCCGCCGGCGAGGAGTATCGCACCGACCAGGGCAACATGATTTTCGACTGCGACTTCGGCCCGATCGCCGATACCGCAACTCTCGCCCGACAACTCGAAGCCCGCGCCGGAATTGCGGAGCATGGACTGTTTCTCGGCCTGACCCATTTGGTCATAGTTAGCGGCGCAAGCGGAGTCCGCGAGATGACGTGCGACCATCCGAAGGCCTAGTCAATACAGCGACGGATTCCTTAAGAACGATGCCAGCCGCAGAGCGAATGGCGCTGGCCCTCGTTAAGAACTGAAACTCGAACTTCCTCATTCCTCCCGGAACAGCCCTGCCCACGACTCGTCAAGATTGTCCCAGCGATCGCGCTCCAGCCAGTTTGCCTCCGAGTCAGGAAGATACAGGACGCCGTGCCCCTCTGGACACATGAGCTCCGTTCCGGACCAGTCAAGCAAGACGTGTCCCGGAGCGCCAATCTGAATTGGAGTTCCCAGGCGGCGCAGGCAAACGCGGCAGCGGCGCTGCTGGTCGTAGATCGCCCAGGACAATGGGGCGATGGAGAAAATCAAGAAAAGCCACAACGCAATGCCGTTCGCCATAGGATGGATCGAGCCTGCAAAGTACACCGAAAGCCAGCGAACAGCCGTCCATGCGAACAACCCGGTCACCAGCAACAGCAGCGCCGCCTTGGCGATAAAGAACGCCCACCAACGGCAGCGGTCGCCCAAGCTGCGAGGAGCGCGTCCTACGCCGCCTTCATGGCGCGCATACACGATCAACGTGGCGCAAGCCACGGCCAGTAGCGCGAACAGCAGATAGTAGCTTACATAGCGTCGCATCTCCGCCGGCCCCGAGGTGACCGCCAGCAACGACGCGGGGAGAACGTATCCTGCGTTCTCCGTCCGATCGGCGAGATCGGTTTCCAATTCCTGCGCCGTCGCTCCCTGCTTCATGCGGGCCACGGCCCCAATGCGCTCGACAAAGTTGGTAAACGAGGGCGAAGCGGAGTCGAGCAAGGCCCAGACCGCAATCTCCGGCGACAACAGATGAAAATTACGCGGCAGCACACCGATCACGGTTCGCGGGCTGCCGTCCAGCGTGACCTGCTGGCCAATGATCGCTGGATCGCCGTGGAACTGAAGTTGCCAGATCTCATCGCTCAGGAGGACACAGTTGCTACAGGTTCGGTCGTCCCCGGCGCGCAAGGTTCGCCCGATGGCAGCGGACACCTCTAGCACCTGGAAAAATTCGGGAGCGACTCGGGCTGACAGAATGGGAATAGTGCGCCGCGGTCCTGTCAGGCTCCCTGGGCCCCATGAGTACGGTGCGACCGCGTTCAAGAGCTTGCTGTTTTTCCAGGCGGAGGCCAGCTCGAACAGGGTTTCGGAACGGACACGCCGGAACTTGCCATTCAAGCTGATCACGCACACGCGATCGGGATCCGGTATGGGCGAGGTCAAAAAGGACCGCACGGCGGGAACGATTCCGCCGGCCAGTATCGCCACCGCCAGCAGCAATGCGATTCCACCCAGGCAAGCCGCGGGCGAACGGCGCAGGCGGTCCGCGCGCCTGAAAAAGTCATCGCGATCGAATCGCAGCCAAAACGCGGCCGGAAAAGCGCTCCAGCAGAAACGGGCGAGTTCGAGCTTCCTGTCGCGATTGAGCTGGCCTGATTCTGCGAGGAAGTGGCACCAATGCCAGACTTGACTTGTCCAACTATGCCGCCAGTCGACCCGCACCTCGGCCGGCACCATCCAACCGGCCAGCCACAGCATCGACCGGCACATGAAAAACGTTCTTTGCAGCGGACCAGGAAAGCGCATAGCTTACAGAGTGAGATGACCGGAACGCCGGGCCGGTGCAGTCCAAGCGCCGAAAAAGATTTTCGCATTATATTGAAAAACCCAGGCATTGGGTGATGGTGGCGAATGTTTTCTTACCAATAAGACTTTCGTCGTTTGTCTTACTTTGACGCAATTCGTCGATTTTCTTACCAGTAAGATTTTCGTCGAGCTTCGTTGGTCAGCGGGTAGCGCACCCAGCTGCTGGGACTGATGTGCATTTCATATTCCACCTCGGCCTCATAGGGCTCTGTGGCACGAGCTCACATCCTTTATGACCAGGTTCCGGTAAGATGTCTGCTGCGACCGTTCGGCTGTGAGGCGCACGGCGTCGTACACGACCTTTTGAGGAGAAAATATGCCGGAACCAAGTTATGACGAACTGAAAGCTAGAGTAGCGGAATTGGAG
>JBEKQY010000231.1:0-6161 GCA_049519235.1 Candidatus Korobacteraceae bacterium
AGCTTTCAACCCGGCATTTACAAGCTAACGGTGAAGGTTGACGACAACGTGTCGAAACAGCAGATCGCGCCTACGGTGAAGTTTGCTGTCGAGTAACTTAGCGAGATGGGAGCTGCGGCCGGCAGTTTCGGTTCGCAGCACTTTTGATCCCGAAACCTCTGTCAGGAGGCATACACAATGACCCGAATCATGGCATATTGTGTGGTGGTGGCCTCGCTGTGCGTGGCGGCGTCGGGCGGGGTCAAAGCGGGTTCAATTTCCGGCTATGTGAGAAATTCAGCCGGTGTGCCGCAAATGGGCGCCACCGTCGAACTGCTCACCGCGGCGGGACAATCTCAAGTCGCATACACCGATGCCAAGGGATTCTTCAGCCTCTCCGGACTGGCTGCCGGCCACTACGACGTCGAAGTTTCCGCGCCTTCCTTCCTCAGCACATTGCGTCAGGATGTGGTGCTTGCGGCCGGCTCCAGCAAGGTCGTCAACGTCACTTTAAAAACTTTGCTGGAGGCGGTCAGTATGCTGCCCCCGCTCAAGAAAAGCGATGACGAAGACGACAGCTGGAAGTGGACATTACGCTCCACCGCGAATCGTCCGGTTCTTCGCTTTGACGGAGACACTGCCCTGATCGTCGAGACCCAGCAGGAGGGACAGCCGCTAAAGGGCACACTGGCCCTTATGGCAGGCGCAGCCAGCGAGGGTTATGGCAGCGCTTCCGACCTTGGAACCGCCTTCAACCTCGAGCAGTCGCTCTTCCACACCGGGACCCTGGGATTTGCCGGTGACCTGGGATACGGCAATGGCATACCCGACGGCGTGGTTCGCGCCTCTTACGCCCACAACACCAACGACGGGAACCAGTCTCTGGCTTTGATCGTGCGGCGCTTCTCTGCCCCCGACACTGTGCCCCGTGGCGGGGCCCTGGAAGCCATCGCGATGTCTTACGCCGACGGCTTCTCGGTGGGCAACCTTCTGGATTTTCAACTCGGTGCTGAAGGCCAGGCAATTCAGTTTCTGGGACGCGAGGCGAACGCCTTCCGGCCCTCAGGGACCGTCGATCTCCATTTGGGCGCCAATACTATTTTGGAATACCGCTACGCCACATCCGAGCCTAATACTCGCGCCAGCAAGGGTTTCGACTCCGCCCCTGCGGACCTCAGCGAAACCGGTCCTCGCATGACCATGGTAAACGGAGAGCCGCTGCTGGAGAATGCTCATCACCATGAGGTCTCGCTGTCGGAGCGCCTGGGCGCCAATAAGCTACAGCTTGCCTACTACAACGACCGCATCAAAGACCCGGCATTGCTTGGCGTCGGCGATGTCGATATCCCGACCGGCAACATTCTTCCCGACGTTTACTCCGGGACCTTCAGTTACAACGGTGGCGAGTTGCAGGCGCAGGGCCTTCGCTTCGTCTTCCAACGCAAGTTGTCGAACAACCTCACGGCTACGCTCGATTATGCCTACGGCGGCGTGCTGGAGTTGCAGCAGCCCTATGCCGCTTGGAGCACGGTTCAAAGCAGTTTGGACCACGGCTGGCGGCACTCGGCCGCTCTCAAGCTTGACGGCAGCGTGCCCCGCTGCAAGACAAAATGGATTGCCTCCTACCGCTGGACCAGCGGTCAGACTCTGGTCCCGGTCGATATATTCAACGCGTCGGCGGGTCAGACCGATCCCTTCCTCAATCTTTTCATCCGCCAGCCGCTGCCGCACTTCCACGGCATGCCGGGCAACATGGAAGCGTTGATCGATGTACGCAACCTGCTGGCTCAGGGCTACGTGCCCGTGATCGGCCCCGACGGCAACACTGTGTATCTGGTGCAGTCGGCACGCAGCGTCCGCGGCGGACTCGCGTTTACTTTCTAGCGAGCGCGGTGTGCTGTTGAAGCGGGAAGCGCAAGAGAAGAAAACGCGGGAACCCAAGAGGCGACCCAAGAACCGCTAAGACCTGATCACTTACGATATGGGGATTTATCGCCAACTACTCTGGACGAGAGCTATCGGTCTGCTTTTTATCGCCTGACTCGATGCGCTCATCCGGGATCACCGTGCCCCAGCTTACTGGCTGGCGACCTGGTTGTCCTGCCCGGCAACCCTCTGCCACTTGCCATCGCGCTTTGGCCAGGTGTCGCTCCAGACCTGGCACTGCTTCTCGTCGGGGATGCGCCTTGTCTTTCCCGGATCCCACAGTTCCGAAGGCTGCGCCTTACGAAACAGACCTGTTAGGAGACGCTTACCGCTCCGTGGAAATCGAGAGCAACGCGAAGCTGATTCTCGCTTGGCATTTGGGCGTCGCAGCGCACACGATGCGCGGCTCCGTGCGGAGAAACTGCGCATGCCACGCTTTTTGCAGAAGAACAACTCGCATGGGTTTCGAGCTTGCATTTTCCATGAACTCCCTTCATGATTTCGGGGTGTCACACAGGAGCCAATCAATGATTACTTTCCGCAGAGACATCCAGATTGTAATGTTAACGATGGTTGCAGTTGTCTTGTTTGCAGGTGCAGCCCTTTGCCCAGCATCCGCACAAACCCGCTACGAGTCCGTTTACAGCGGACACAAAATTATCTATCCGGCCTCCAGCATCCCCTTGCCCGGTCGCCCACACACGAATTACTTTTTTGTCGACTCGGACCAACCGGCCCCTCAACCCGACCCGGGTGATGAAACCCCAGGCTCAGTAGCCTGCGTATATAAGTTGGTAACTGGACCGACCGGCTGCCCGATTGCCACAAGCACAACAGTGCCAAACGGTGGTATTGGCGCTATTGCCATCGTGGACGCCGGTTACTACCCGACCGCGCAGTCCGACCTGGACGCCTTCGACTCCTACTTTGGTATTCCGGCTATAACCCTGACGCAGGTCTGGCCCCCCTCGAACCCGCGCCCTCCCGTTTACGGGGATTGGGAGGTCGAGGAGGCATTAGATATCGAATGGGCTCACGCCATGGCGCCACAGGCCAAGCTGTTCTTGGTGGTGTCGGCATTGTGTCAAGACCCGACATGCACGACCGATCCTACCTGGGCAGCGGTGCAGCTCGCCGGAAGTCTAGTGGCTCAGAACGGCGGCGGCGTGGTGAGCATGAGCTTTGCCGATGCGGAGATCCCTCAGGAACTTAGCCTCGATCAGTACTTCACAACTTCGGGGGTCGTCTACTTTGCCGCCGCCGGCGATTCGGGACTTGGCGTGAGCGCCTATCCGGCAGCGTCACCGAACGTTGTGGCGGTTGGAGGAACATATTTTAACAGCGACGGTAACGGAAACTTCACCTACGAGCAGTACTACACTGGCGGCGGAGGGGGCGACATTAGTCCATACGAGCCGCGTCCCAGCTATCAGAATGGCATTGCAAGCATCGTAGGAAACTTTCGCGGATATCCTGATGTCGCTTCCGACTTTTGTTGTACGGCCATTTACCTCGGAGGCTGGGGTTCGGTCGGAGGTACTAGTTGGTCGTCTCCTACCTTTGCTGGTATCGTGAACGCGGCCGGCAGCCGACACCAGTCGTCCTTGGCGCAGCTCACCACGATGTACAACGAGCTAGCCAGTCCCATCTACCATGCTGATTTCAACGACATCACGCTGGGTGATCCGCGTTGCAAAATTGGTTGGGACCTGTGCACCGGCCTCGGCTCCCCCAAGACTTACGCCGGCAAGTAACCAACGAGGTTCCCCGGATTGCCAGTCGATCTGGTCAAGACGCGGCCTTGCCCGCGTCACCCTTTTTACCTTGTCCAGGCAACTGGTAATCCGGAAGTCGAAGTATCACAGAGGTCGCGGCTCAACTGAAAAACCACTAGCTTTGCTGGACTCCCGCGAGGCACCGGCATCGTTGTGGTCCGATACAGAACGGAAGCGCGACAGATTTCCTACAAGGAAAGACCCGCCGTCTGGCGGGTTCCGATGTGCTGCGTTATGAGGCCCAGCCCTCTGCTAGAGCTGGGCCCCAGCCACTCCAAGTTAGCGTCCCATATGGGCTCTGCGCGCGTGGTCAACGGGCACCTCACGGTCTGCTCAAATCCGCTGGGAAGGATTTGAACTCCACTTGCCGCTGCATGGTTTTCTCCGCGCCCCTGGCATCGGTTGCGTGCTGAATCAGCGTGCCCTTGATTACCCTGTAACCTTCCTCCGCCGGCTTTCTGCCGGGTGGGATCGCAATCGTCCCGCTGAAGTCGTACCACGTGCCATGCACGACCTTTGTCTTGAAGCTGAGGCGATCGCCTTCGAGCGACGTCTTGTCGAAGAACTGGTCTATGAACTGGTCCTTGTCGCTGTCGGAATCCCCAAAGCGAGAGACGTAGCCGGAGAGCCTGCCCTCCTCGACCGTGAGCTGCACAAACTCACCTTCGCGCAGAAATGTGTACATGCCGGAAATATCGCTCGCGCTGTCTTGGGACTTGGCAGAGTCTTGGACCGCCGATGGAATTGGCGACCGCGCGGCAGCCAAGGTCAGCAGGCAACCGGTCAGCATCAGCAATAAATGGCTTCTCATCCTCATAATGTCTTCGATGGCCCCATAGGCACATCATGGCACGTGGCCGCCGGATTACGAAGCGCTATCTTCAGCGGGCCCAGTCTTCGAGTTGCTGTAGACTTGGTAGAGCCAGCCTTCAGGCTGGCGTCCAAGACCGCCCCACCCTATAAGACTTGAGCGATTGGTTTATCCGCAGCCGTGAAATATGCGGCTTACCGGCAGTGGCCTTCGGCGAGTGCCAGGTTGCGGTCTCGGAAAGCCGGCGCCCATGTACAATGTGCTGTTTTGCTGCGAGGCAGGCATGTCCCTCATCCGATTCTTCATGTTGTTGTCGCTGGTGATCTGGATTGGCGGCCTGATCTTCTTTGCCTTCGTGCTGGCGCCGACCGTCTTCAACCCCGGTGTTCTACCGACACGCCAACTGGCCGGCAATGTAGTCAGCCGCAGCCTCGGCATCCTGCACTGGATGGCGATCGGCTGCGGCCTGGTTTTCGCCATCACGTCCATGATCGACTCGCGCGTCGTGAACGGCGTGGCCGAGCCGTTCGCGCCTCGCCACCTGCTGGTCTACGTGATGATTATTCTGACCCTGGTGAGCTTATTTGCGATCTCGCCCAAAATGCAGGCGCTGCGCCAGCAGATGGCCATGATCGACGAGGTACCGCACAACGACTCCCGCCGCGTAGAGTTCAATCGGCTGCATGAATGGTCCACAAGAATCGAAGGCACGGTGCTGTTACTGGGGCTGGCTGTATTGTTTCTGACTGCGCGGCGAATAACGTAGAACCAGTTTCGAGTTTCAAGTTTCCAGTTTCAGGTTTCGAGCCTTAAAGACGAGCGGCCAGCTTAGGGCGGAATCATTGATCACGTCCGAACCAGCCGCGGAGCGGTGGCACCAAACTGCATCACCGCGGGTGAACATCCCGCGCGGTTTGTTCCGTCACAGCGCCGGACCTCATTTTCATTTACTCTCAAAACGAGCCGGTAGGCGATTGCTCCGGCTAATTGCTAACTGCTAATTGCTAATTGCTTCTTATGAAAACCGGCATCATAGGCCTACCGCAGGTAGGCAAGACTTCCCTCTTCGTCATGTTGACCAGGCTACAGGTGGCTCAGCGCGCGGGCAATCCGCGCGAGGCGCACCTGGGCGTTGCCAAAGTTCCCGACGACCGCCTCGACCGCCTGGCCGCGCTCTACAACCCGAAGAAGCTGATTCATGCCAGCGTCGAATACGCCGACGTGGCCGCGCTGAGCAAAGAAGCGCTGAACGAGACCGCGTTTGCCGCCAATCTGCGCAACGTTGACGCGTTGGCGCACGTCGTTCGCGCCTTCGAGGACGATTCCATCCCTCATGTCGGTCCCATCGATCCGCTGCGCGACATCAAGAACATCGACTTCGACCTCATCGTCAACGACCTGGGCCAAGTCGAGAAGCGGCTGGAACGTGTGGCGAAAGATCTGAAGAAGTTGAAGTCCCTGGAGACAGAACGCGAGCACGAGCTGCTGTTGCGCGCCAAAGCGCACCTCGAAACCGAGCGCCCGCTGCGCGAAATGGAGATGACTCCCGAAGACAAGAAGCGCGTGCGCGGCTTCATGTTCCTCAGCGAGAAGCCGATTCTCTACGTGCTCAACATCAGCGAGAGTCCCGCGCTGGGCAAAGACCTGGAAGAAGCGGTCGGCAAGTATGG
>JBEKQY010000232.1:0-6138 GCA_049519235.1 Candidatus Korobacteraceae bacterium
GCGCGCTTCCTGGCGGATGGTGTTGCGGTCTTCGAGGAAGTCGACATTCTCCATCTCCGCCAGAGTGTCAGCCACGGCGTGCGCCAGCTTGTTGATCTTTTCGCGGCTGATTCTCATCGCGTCGCCTTGAAAACCCTGGAACCGCAGATCCCTCGACTCCGCTGCGCTCCGCTCGGGATGACAAATTCAATGATTGGGCTGATCTTCACAGCACGGCCTTGTACTTGCGCACCAGCTCGTTCTTCACCTTCTTGAACATCTCCTGGTAGTTAGCGCCGCTGCGCTGCATCTCGTCGGAGTAGGTGTCGAGAATGATGCGGACTTCGTCGTTGATGCGGTCTTCCAGCGTCAACTCCTCGAGCAGGGCGGCGCTGATGCGCTGGGTCACGGCCGCTTTAGCCGTGGTCTCGATGAACTCGCCCTCAATCAGCTTGTTGGTGACTTCGCGGGCGAGATAGCCCACATATTCTTTGGAGAAGTGCATTGCTTGTTCGCGAATCGGCTAGGAAAACACTTAGTTTAACACAGCGATTTGAGGTTACTGCTACCGAGTTCCGGTGGCCGGGTTGCCTGGGCGCAGCTTTTGGACTCCGGCCCTGTGTCAGCGTGGCGGCATGGGAGTATGATGATTTCCGTTGCGCTCGAACGCTCCTCGGCGCACGCGAGAGTCCTATGCCCGATGATCTATCCGGCCTGAAAGACGACATGAACGCCTTCATCCTGGGCCATGGCTTGAGCCGCTTCCAGGGCTACGTGACGGAAGAAGTCCACAGCGTCATGTGGGACCCGAAGGACAATCCTGAGAGCTGGAAGGATTTCGTCGAGCTGGCCAAGAAGGCGGGCGCGCAGTTTCTCTCCATGGACGAAGAGGTGCTGGAGCGCGATGAGCTGGACTACCTCATCCAGCGCCTGCAACACACCGCGTTCCCCAGCGACGACGACATGGACGAGGCGCGCTGGCTGCGCAACTACGTCGGCAAGACCGGCTTCATCCAGTTGGGCTGGCCGCACCAGGGCATTATGTTCCTGTTCGAAGCCACCACCGAATGGTATGAGCGTTATCAGCACCTGCTCGACTTGGTGGAGGACTTCGGGACCATGGCGATCGACGACACCGACCAGGATGATGAACGGTAGTTCGAGGATAGTAGCCAGTAGCCAGTGGTCAGTTGCCAGTTGATGACCGATGCTGAAGGCTCGAGATACCAATGGGGAAATCGTATCGGGACCTGGTGGTGTGGCAGAAGGCGATGGATCTGGTCACTGCCATTTACCGCATCACCGCCCATTTCCCCCGAGAGGAAGCCTACGGACTGACCTCGCAACTCCGCCGGGCGGCTGTTTCGATTCCCAGTAACGTCGCCGAAGGACAGGGCCGCCGAGGACTGGCGGAATTCCGGCATTTGCTACGTCAAGCGAGCGGATCACTAATGGAATTGGAAACTCAAGTTCTGATCGCGGAGCGGCTGGGCTACGTCCCCTCAAGTGAGGCACACGAGCTTCTTCAGGGCGCAGCCGAGGTCGGCAAAGTTTTGAACGGACTATTGAATTCTTTGCAGAAACCAACCGGCAACTGACTACTGGCTACTGACTACTGACTACTGACTACTGACTACTGACTACTGACTACTTGCCTCACGATGCGCTGGCTCCTCCGCAATGCCGACTCGCAAGACGTGCAGCGGCTGGCGCTGGAAATAAGCTTGCCGGTTTCCTTCGCTCGCCTGCTGGCAGTGCGTGGCATCCAGACCGCGGAGCAGGCCCATAAGTTCCTTTCACCGTCGCTGCAAGACCTGCACTCTCCCTACCTGATGAGCGGACTTCGTTGCGCCGTCGAGCGTCTACGCGCCGCGATTGAACGTGGAGAGACTGTGCTCATCTACGGCGACTACGACGTGGACGGCACAACCGCCATCGTCATCCTGAAGACCGCGCTGGAGCTTTGCGGCGGCAAAGTCGAATTCAAGGTGCCGCACCGCATTCGCGAAGGCTACGACCTGCGCGCGGACGTGATCGAGCAGGCGGCCGAGCGCGGCATTCGCCTGATCATCAGCGTGGACACCGGCATCCGCGCCTTTGCCGCGGCGGAAACGGCGGCGCGATCCGGGACCGACCTCATTGTCACCGATCACCATCTGCCGCAGTCGGAAGGCGTGCCCAGGGCGCTGGCGGTGGTCAATCCCAACCAGCAGGGCTGCGAATATCCTTGCAAGTCGCTGTGCGGCGCCGGGGTCGCATTCAAGATTGCGCAGGCGCTGCTAGTGGAGAGCGGCCGGGAACGGCTGCTGCCGTCGTTCCTGAAGATTGTCGCCATTGCCACCATTGCCGACGCTGTGCCGCTGATTGGCGAGAGCCGCGTCTTTGCCAAACTTGGGCTGGAAGGGCTGCGCAAACCGGTCAACGCCGGGCTGCGCGCGCTGCTGGCAAACTGTCAACTGGATGGCTCGCGTCCGTTGAGCGCCGGCGACATCGCCTTTCGCGTTGCCCCGCGCTTGAACGCCGCCGGCCGCATGGACATTGCCGAGCGTGTCATCCAATTGTTTACCGAGAAGGATGCAGGCAAAGCGGCTGAGATGGCGATGCAGCTTAACGAGCTGAATGGCAACCGCCAGCAGGAAGAGCAGCGCACGTTGGACGAGATCCAGCAGAAGATTGAATCGTCGCCCGGAATGAAGGAAGCCTACTGCCTGGTAGTCGATGGCGAGGGCTGGCATCGCGGGGTGATTGGCATTTGCGCCACGCGCGTGGTGGAGCGCTACCATCGGCCGGCGTTGATCCTTTCCTGCGAAGACGGGGAGGCGTACGGCTCGGGACGCTCCATCAGCGCGTTTCATCTGCTGGAGGCGCTGGAGTCGTGTCCGGAGCTGTTCACGCGCTTCGGCGGGCACGCCCACGCTGTGGGATGCGCCCTTCCAGCGGACCGCATTCCAGAGCTGCGCTCTCGGCTGGAGAGCTACGCGCGGCAACGGCTGACGCCGGAGGATTTCGTGCCGGTGCTGGAATACGACGCCGAGATTTCGCTGGACGATGTCAAACACGACTTCTGGCTGGCGCTGCAACGGCTGGAGCCTTTTGGCTCAGGCAATCCCGTGCCGGTGTTCGTCGCGCGAAATGCGAAGCTGGTCCAGCCGGCTCGCGTGCTGAAGGACAAGCACCTGAAGCTGCGGGCCGTTCCGGGCGATCCGCTAGCCAGGGAACGCCGCTTTCAACGGGCGCACGATGTTCTAGGCTGGCGCATGGCTGAGCGCGTGGCGCAGGATCCGTTGTTAGCGGGCGATGTGCTCGACCTGGCGTTTACCGTGGACTACAACGAGCATCCGGAGTTCGGCGGAGTGCAGTTAAACTTGGTGGATTTTGCGCGGGTCGCTCCGGTAGCTGCGACCGCAAGCGCGGCAGAAAACCGTTAGCGATTTCTTAGCGGCAGCGTTGGTAGCAACACAAAAGCCGGAGTCATGCGACTCCGGCTTTCTTTCTCCGAAAGGAGGGCCCACCGTGATAGCTTGCGACGAAGAAGTGCAAATCCCAAAAAATACGCGTGCCGGTCGAATCGCAGAGGCGTTCCCGGTAACGTCATGGTGCGGCACGCTGATTACCAGAAACTTAGGCCGCAAGTACTTGAAACATTACGGGGCCGTGAACAATCCAGACAAGAGGGGTGCACACTCTTGCACTTAGAGCTGCAACGTTTTGCCCACAGCAGTCCTGGGCTACCACGGAAAGGCGAAGCGTCGGCACTTGGCCCACTTTACAGCTCTGCCGTCGCCAGCGTAGTATTCCCATCCGATGGAGATGGTGCTCGACGAAGTGTGCGCAAGCTGCGGCAACAGCCGCCTGCCCGACGGAAGGTTCTGTCTCTTCTGTGGCGACGTGCTCGCCGAGCCAGCCTCGCTGGTAGTCACCAACCCGCACTCCAACTCTGTGCCCAGCCCGCCTGACACCATCGAATACGCAGGGTTTTGGCTCCGCGTGTGGGCCGGGGCCATCGATGTCTGCATCGAGGCGCTGGGAGCGTTGCTGCTGACCTTCGCAATTGACCTCGTCCTGCGTCGATTCGGGCGGGGGTTCGGCATTGATCCCTGGGACTCGAAGGTCTTCACTGGCGTCAGCTTCATTCTTATTCTGTCGGTGGGCTCGTGGCTGTATTGTGCCTTCGCCGAGAGTTCTTCGTGGCGCGCAACCCTGGGCAAGCGTCTGCTCGGCCTGCAAGTCGTTACGGCTGACGGCGGCCGCATTTCCTTCGGCCAGGCCACGGTCCGTCACCTGATGAAATTTCTCTCGCTGTTTTGCCTCACCATTGGGTTCATGATGTCCGGTTGGACCAAGCGTCGCCAGGCGCTGCACGATATGCCCTGCGACTGCCTCGTCATCCGCGTACCCGTCAAGAGCTTCTCCCTGCTGCGCTGATGGTCTGACAGCTTGGGTAGAGCGGGCCTTCAGGCCCGCGTTGAGGCTGCGAAAACGATTTGGCTGGCACGGCTGAGCTCGCAGAGCTCAGCCGTGCCAGCTATTCTGTTTCACACGCGCGACGCCGGCCTGAAGGCCGGCTCTACCGCCCCAGACTGCGCTGCGTCTCAGCGATGGCGTAAGATCGAATCGGATGTTCCAATCGTTAGCTCAGGTACGCAAATGGCTGGTGGTCAGTGTTTGCCTACTGGTCGCCGTAGTCACGCTGTCGTACTGGATCGCTCGCTCGCGCGTTCAGCCCATTCTGCACAACGTTCCGAAATCGCTGGGCTTTGACATCCAGCAGACCAGTGAAGGCTTTTCGCTCTCCAAGTCGGAAGGCGGCCGCACCATTTACACCATTCGAGCTTCCAGGGCTGTGCAGTTCAAAGCTGGGGGTCACGCCGACCTGCGCAATGTGCATATCGTGGTCTATGGCCGCAGCCATGATCGCTACGACCAGATCTACGGCGACCAGTTTACCTATGATCCGAAGAGCGGCGACATCACGGCTGTCGGAGAAGTGCATATTGATCTGCAAGAAAATACCGAGGGCCCTACCAAGCCCGATCAGGCTCCGCCGCAAGAATTGAAGAACCCGCTGCACCTGGTAACGCATTCCCTCACTTTCAACCAGAAGACCGGTACGGCGCAGACCAATGAATTGGTGGAGTTCCGGACGGAGCAGGCTTCCGGCTCGGCCAAGGGCGCCTATTACGACTCCAAGCAAAACGAGCTGGAATTGAAGTCGGACATACAAGCGGTCACTACCGGCGCCCATCCTGCAACCATCACCGGCAGCAGCGGCATCATTCAGAAAGTTCCGCGGCGGGCGGTGCTGTTGAATGCCAAGATCGACCAACCCGAGCGGACCCTCACCGCCGACAAAGCGACGTTATTGTTCGAGACGGACAACACCGTGAAGCACGCCCTGGCAGAAGGCAATGTCCACATCCAGGCCCGCGGGCCGTCGGTGGTCGATGTGATGGGGCCGCGCGGCGATCTCAACCTGGGAGCGAAGAACACCCTGCGGCAGGCGATCATCTCCGGAGGAGCAAAGTTCGACAGCCACGGCAGCGGCGTTGCCCATGGCTCAGCCGACACGTTTGTTCTCGATTTCGAAGACCAGAACCAGCCATCGCAGGTTCATATGGTGAAGAACGCCCGCATGAAGCAGGAGCCGCAACCGGACAAGTCAGGGACCAGCGGACAGCCGATAGAGATTGCGGCCGACCAGCTTGATTTCCAACTCGTCAATGGAAACCAGCTTCAGACCGGCGACACCGTCGGCAAGGCTTGGATCACAATTCTGCCCAGGCCGGCTGGTTCAAGGCCGGCGCCGAACACGCCCAAGACGGGCCAGGACATGGGTGGGAGCAATTCCACCACAGTTGCCACCGCGGGCAAGTTCCACGCTACTTTCGACGACGACAATCACCTCCAGACGCTGCGCGGATGGCCGGATTCGAAAATCGTTTCCAGCACGCCCGGTGAGCCCGACAAGGTCAGCACTGCCGATAAGCTCGACGTAACCTTTGACTCCGACGGCGGCGTGCAGAAGCTCATCCAGACCGGCAACTTCGAGTATCACGAACCTTCCGGCAATCCCAACGCCGGGGGCCGAGCCGCGTTTGCCGATATGGCCACTTACACGCCGGACGACTACATACTCCTGCTCGTGGGGTCGCCGCGCAT
>JBEKQY010000233.1:0-6131 GCA_049519235.1 Candidatus Korobacteraceae bacterium
CGAGCCCCTTCAGGGGCGGCACAAAGGGAACAGGAACTGCCGAATGGACGGAGATTATGACGAGCGACGAAAAGCCAAGAGCCGTCTCCGCAATCCAGAATGGAAAACAACATGAGCGAAGCAGGAATTCCGCTGATTGAAATCGAAAATATGACCAAGGTTTTCTACACCGATGAGGTGGAAACCCACGCCCTCTCCGGCATCCATCTGACCGTTGGCGAGGGCGAGTATGTCGCCATGTCCGGCCCGTCGGGCTGCGGCAAGTCCACACTGTTATCGATCATCGGACTGCTCGACACGCCCACCGCCGGCAACTACCGGCTGAATGGCCAGCCGGTGGAGAACCTGGATTTCGGCGACCGTTCCCGCATCCGCAATCGCGAGATCGGCTTCATCTTCCAGAGCTTCAACCTCATCGGCGATCTCACGGTGTACGAGAATGTCGAGTTGCCGCTCACCTATCGCGACGGCATGCCGTCGGCGGAGCGCAAGCGCCGCGTGCTCGAGTCGCTGGAGCGGGTTGGCATGGCCCACCGGCTGCGCCACTATCCCTCGCAACTTTCCGGCGGTCAGCAGCAACGTGTGGCCGTGGCCCGTGCGCTGGGCGGCTCGCCGTCCATCCTGCTGGCTGACGAGCCTACCGGAAACCTCGACTCGCGCAACGGCGAAGCGGTGATGGAGCTGTTGCAGAAGCTGCATCGCGAGGGCGCGACCATCTGCATGGTGACCCACGATCCGCGATTCGCCGCGCACGCGCAGCGCGAAGTTCATCTGTTCGACGGAAAAGTCGTCGCCGAAGAAGAACTGCGAAGACTGATGCAGGAGGCGCAATAACAGCAACTAGCAATTAGCAACTAGCTACGGCCCTTCGCTGCCAGTAAAACTACTGGAGCCAGGAACAAGGTTACGCAGCCTGCTAGACAGCTAATAGGTACGGGATTACCAAGCGCGCTTGGCTAGTTGCTAGTTGCTAATTGCTAGTCGCTAATCATGATCGGACTTTTTCAAGACCTGCGCTACGCGTTGCGCCAGCTACGCAAGCATCCCGGCTTCACGGCGACTGTCGTGTTGACACTAGGACTGGGCATCGGCGCGAGCGCTGCGATCTTTTCGCTGATTGACGCTTTCTGGCTGCGTCCGCTCGCCGTTCCACATCAGCAGGAACTCGTTCGCATCTTCTCGACCACGCAGCAGGACCAGGAAGGGCTGTTCTCGTTCCAGGAATTGGAGGCCCTCCAGCAAAATGTGCGCTCGCTGAAGAGCGTAGTCGCGATCGGCCGCCGCGGTAGCAGCACGCCGCGTCCCGACGGCACCCTGCAGGAGCTGTTCGTCAACGTCGTCTCCAGCAACTTCTTCGACGGGCTTGGCGTTGAGCCTCTCGTCGGCCGCGTCTTCACCTCCAGCGACACGGCCATGCTGCAAAACACACCGGTGGCCGTGCTGGGCTATGGATTCTGGCAACGGCAATTCTCGGGCGATCCGTCGATTGTCGGCAAATCGCTGACGCTGGTACGCGGTGGGGCCCGAATCCCGGTCGAGATCGTCGGCGTGCTGCCGAGTTCGTTCCGCGAGGTCGAAAACGGAATGGACCGCGATATCTGGGTGCCGCAGCAGACGTGGCTGATGATGGCCGGCCCCAAGGAGCCGACCGGATGGGATTTTCGCTGGTTCAATGCGCTTGGGCGGCTTGCGCCGGGCGCGACCGTGGCGCAGGCGCAGACCGAGCTGACCAGCGTCGCGCGTGCGCTGGAGCTGAGTCATCCCGAGGCCAACCGCAACCGCTCGATCAGCGTCATCGGCGATCTGCGCTACCGGCTGCACAATGCGGGCGCGACCGGCGCGCTGCTGTTCGCGGTTGTCGGCCTGGTCGTGTTGCTCTGCGTCGTCAACATTGCCAACCTGCTGCTGGCGCGTGAGCTGGCGCGCGGCAGAGATGCGGCAATTCGCGTGGCCCTGGGCGGCTCGCGCGCCAATGTCTTCGAACAGTCGCTGGTCGAGAACCTGCTGCTCGGCCTGCTCGCACTGGGAACCGGCTTGTGCGTCGCAATGGCCATCGCGGCGCTGCTGCCTCGCATATTGGCGCGCATGCTGACCGGCCCGGCGATGCTGGATCTGCCGCCCGGCTCCGTGATCGTCTTTCACACGGACGCGCGCGTGATCACCTTCGCCGGCGTGCTGACGCTGGTCACGTTCCTCGCGCTGGCGTGCGTCCAGCTCTGGCAACTTTCGTGCGGGGACATGCTGGAGATGGTTCGCTCCGGCGGCTCGCTGCGCAATCTCGGCGGCAAGGCTCCGCGCTTCCGGCGCGCGCTGCTCTCCGGGCAGATCGCCATTTCCCTCATCCTGCTGATCGCAACCGGCGTACTGGTTCGCAGCTTCGTCAATACGCAAACCGGGCCGATCGGGTTGACGAGGAACAACGTACTCGTCGCCTTCTGCGCGCTCCCGTCCGCGAACGGAATGGTGAAGAGCCAGGAAGCGATTCATCAGTTCTACGCCCTTGGCGGCGTGAAGCAGGTCGCGTACGCGATTCGCTCGCCTTTGATGCCCTCCGAAGGCGGGCTCGCGCAGAAGATATTTCTTCCCGGCCATCCGGAGCTGCACGAAGCGCCCGAGATCAAATACAACGCGGTCAGCGCCACCTATCTCGCGGTGACGGGCACGCGCATTCTCGCGGGACGCGGCTTCACCGCGCAGGACGATGTGAGCGGCCCGCCCGTCGCGGTCATCAATCGCACCATGGCACGCCGCTATTGGGGCTCGCAAGACCCCATCGGCCAGACCGTCCGTCTCGCCTCGCCTGCGATGGACGCGCGCATCGTCGGCATCGCCGAAGATGCTCCCATCAACGCTATCGGCGAGCTGCCCGAGCCGTATTTCTATGTCCCGTATCGCTTCGCGGAATATCCGGAGATCACCTTCCTGATCGCTTCCGCGCCGGAGGCGATGACGCTGGCGCAACCCGCGCGAGACATCGTCATCCACATCGACCCGCAGTTCGGCCCGATCATGGTCACCTCGCTCGGGGAATTGCTCCAATCCTCGGCGTCGAACTATCAGGTGACTGCCGAACTTGTCACGGCGTTGGGAGTTGTCGGATTGTTGCTCACCGTTGTGGGACTTTCCGGGTTTCTCATGTATCGGGTTCAGCAGCGCACCTCGGAGATCGGTTTGCGGGTGGCGCTGGGCTCTTCGCAGCTGGAAGTGACGGCGCTCATCCTGCGTGAGACGCTTCACGCCACGCTCATCGGCGCGGTCATCGGAATGCCGCTCGCGCTGGTTGGCGTGCGCTTCGCGTCGTCGATGCTGTTCGGGGTCCGGCCCTGGGATCCGCTCTCAATTCTCAGCGCGTTGCTGGCACTGGCGCTCATCACTGGAGCCACCACGCTTATTCCGGCTCGCCGGGCCTCGCGCATCGATCCGGTGAAGGCGCTGCGGTGGGAGTAAGGCAGCACTTAGCACTTAGCACTTAGCATTTGGCACTTAGCATTTGGCACTTAGCACTTAGCAAAACCGTTGCCGTGTATTGGCTAAGTGCCAAGTGCTAAATGCTAAATGCCAGTAGCTGATAGCTCATCATGATTCAATTAAAGAACGTCGAACGTAGCTATAAAACCGGAGCGGGACAGACGTGGGTATTGCGCCGCATTGACCTCACCATCAACGAGGGCGAATTTGTTACCGTCATGGGGCCGTCAGGCGCGGGAAAGTCGTCGCTGCTGAACGTGCTGGCCCTGCTCGACGACCAGTGGGCGGGTGAGTATTGGTTCGGGGAGCAGCCCGTCCACCTGATGAAGCGCAAAGACCGCGCTGAGCTTGCCAAGCGCAAAGTCGGCATGGTCTTTCAGAGCTATCACCTCCTCGACGACTTAACCGTACAGGAGAACATCGATCTGCCGCTGTCCTACAAAGACATCCCACGCGGTCAGCGGCAAGGCATGGTGGCCGAGACCCTGGACCATTTCCAGATCGTCGCCAAGAAAGATCTTTATCCCAACCAGCTTTCCGGTGGACAGCAGCAACTGGTGGGCGTCGCCCGCGCGGTGATTCACCGGCCGGCGCTATTGCTGGCCGACGAGCCCACCGGCAATCTGCACTCCAGCCAGGCCAAAGAAATTATGGAGCTATTCACCAAGCTGAATCGCGAAGGCACAACCATCGTGCAAGTGACACATTCGGAGGTCAACGCCTCCTACGGATCGCGCACCATTCAAATGCGCGACGGCTGGCTGCTGAGCGACACCGGCAATCCGGCTCTGGCGCAAAGCGGGGAGGCGGTCCGGTCATGATGGCGCGCCGGCCAGCGTCCCAGGTTGTAACAGTTGTGGCCTGTGCGCTGCTGGCGTGTGCGCAAGCGCAGCAGGAAACACCGAATGCGCCCGCTGCGCAGCAGGCGCCAGCTCCCACGACTACGGCTTCTCCGTCGCCGCTCTCCATCCGAACGCCACCGAGTCTGGCGATCCCGCATTCGAACAACCCCATCGCAGCCTATGCTCCCAGTTCGGCGCCTAAGCCCGATCTGGCCAACTCATCCCGGCTGCAACAAGTCATTCGCGATGGCAAGCTCTACATCTCGCTCCAGGATGCAATCGATCTGGCGCTGGAGAACAACGTTGATCTGGCGATTGCCCGCTACAATCTGCCCATCGCTGACACCGATATCCAGCGCACCAAAGCTGGCGGCTTCTTTCGCGGAGTCAATGCCGGTGTGGTGCAGGGTACTCCGGGCGGAGGTGTCGGCGGCTTCGGAACCGGCGCTCCCGGCGCGGGAGCCGGCGGCACCACCGGCGGCGCGGGCGGCGCGGGCGCGGGCGCGTCAGGATTGGTGCAGTCGACGCTCGGTATAGGGACCAACGTATCGTCTTACGACCCAATTGTCACCGGGATTTCCAGCCTGGAGCACCTGACGACGCCGTTGTCGAATCTGCAGATTTACGGCGTGCCGGCGCTGCAACTCAACACCGGCCTCGTCAACCTGAACTACAGCCAGGCCTTTCCCACGGGTACCAGCGTCAGCCTGGAAGTCGACAACAACCGCCAGACCACCAACAGCATTTTCAGCAGTCTGACGCCGCAACTAGGAACGTACTATCGCTTCACTGTGCAACAGCAATTACTGGCGGGATTCGGCACAGGTCCCAACCTGCGCTATCTGCGCATCGCGAAGAACAACAAGAAGATTTCCGACATCGCCTTCAAGATGCAGGTAATCGCTACCATAACTCAGGTCGCCAACATCTATTGGGACCTGGTCAGCGCTTATCAGGCGGAGAAGGTCACCGAGCAATCGTTCGCCTTCGCGCAGCAGAGCCTCGACAGCGCCAGGAAGCAACTCCAGTTGGAAGCCATTCCGGCGATGGATGTCATGCGCGCCGAGGCCGAAGTCTCGCGGCGCGACCAGGACCTGACCGTCGCCAAAACCAATTTGCAGTTGCAGGAATCCCTGATTAAGAACGCGCTCACCAGGAACCTTGACGATCCCACGCTGGAATCCATGCCGGTGGTTCCGACTGACCGTCTGGATACAATCCAGATGATTCCCGAGAAGCCAACGCAGGAGTTGATCGCGCAGTCGCTGCTGACCCGCCCCGAACTGGCGGAATCCGACATCGACTTGAACAACCGCGAGATCACTCGCAAGGCAGCCGCCAACGCCTTGCTTCCGACTCTTACTCTGGTAGGTTTCTACGGCGGCACGGGATTGGCCGGCGACTTAAATCCCTTGTACTACACTACCAACAGCACCACTTCTCCCACCAACTGGTGGGGCGGCTTTCAGGATGCCTTCAACAACTCTTCACCGGACTACCTGGTTGGGTTGAACCTGAGCATCCCGATTCGCAATCGCGTAGCCAAGGCCGACCAGTATCGCTCGGACTTGGAGTACCGCCAGGCCGAATTGCGCGAGCAGCAACTTAAGAAGCAAATCCGTATCGAAGTACGCAACGCCGAATATGCTCTGGAACAAGGCCGGGCGCGCGTGGACGCTGCCAGGAAAGCTCGCGATCTCGCCGAGAAGACGTTCACGATCATGCAGAAGGAGCAGACGCTGGGCGCGGGATCCAGTTTCCAGACGCTCACGGCGCAGCGCGATCTGGCCTTGGCTGAGTTGGACCTGGTGAATGCCAGCA
>JBEKQY010000234.1:0-6124 GCA_049519235.1 Candidatus Korobacteraceae bacterium
ATGGAATACAGCGGATAGGGCTTGCCGCCCAGTCCGGCGAAGGCGGTGCGCGAGTTGGCAAAGGTGTTGACGCGGATGCCGAACCACGCCACACCATAGCTGCCCAGAATTCCCACCACGCTGAACGCCAGGATGATGATCACGCGCGAGGCTTCAAAGTGCAGCAGGACCCCAAAGTACAGCAAAATAACGACCGCGATGAAAGCCCACAGGATCGCCAGAAACTTGCCCTGCGTCACCAGGTAGGTCTTGCAGGTCTCGTAAATCAGCTCGGAGATTTCGAGCATGGCGCGATGGACCGGCAGCTTCCTGAGCTGCATGTAAATCGCCAGCCCGAACAGAAGGCCGAAGGCACAGAACAGCAATCCGATCAGCAGCAGGTTGTGTCCCGTCATGCCCAGGAAACTAACCGAGGAAAGATTGGGGAGCTGGAGGTTGGCCTCGCCCGCAGCCTCGTTCGGCTGGGCGAAAGCAGTGGAAGCGTGCAACATCAGAAGGGCGAACGCGGGGACAACGAATTTGGCCGGATTGTTGCGGGCTGCCGACGACAGCCGCCGCAAAGCAGCGAGCCAGGTATGCATATGATTCCTCCGATGAGCCAGCCGCTTGCAGGCGGACAGTGCCCATGAAATGAAGTAACGGTTCAATCTGCCGCGACAATTCGCGAACAGCGTTTCCTAAGATCGTTGACCATCCAGCCGGACGCGCACAGCTCGATCATCCACAAGTCTCGACTTCGAACTTGGCGGGCAATCGGGGCCCCCGACAAGTCCCGACTTTGGACTTGTTGGGGCAGATTACGGGGCCCCCGACAAATCCCGATTTTGGACTTGTTGGGGTGTCTCGACCTGCTGGAATCCCGGAAACGCGCTTCCACTTCAAGACGGAAGTGTTGAGGCTTGGCCGCGTCGGGAGCACTTGCACCGTTATGTGTGCACTTTGGAGCGCACTCCAAGAGCAACACAAAAGGCGAGTTTTTATAACATTTTCAGGGAGGTCGGGTCAATGACACGAGTGGGTCATCAGTGATTCAGGATTCGGCGATTGACTGGCTGCGAGAGATCATTCCATCCTAGCCAGGCTGAGAGCGGCTGCTGCTCTGCTCAATGCGGTAATTCTCCAATGGCCTCAGAGGATTGCAGTTAGCTGGCCGCAGCTTTCCGAAAGCGGCACAAACTGCGATACTTAACTACTAAGCTGCGAGCTTCTCCCTCGTCCTTGCAAGCAATGCCGGACCGATTTGATTGCCCTCGCGGGTGATCCGGTGAGCGGATTAGAAGCGAGCGCTGAAAGGCCAATGAGCGACTATCTCAAAGCCGTGCAGGAGCGCGTCGTCATCTACGACGGCGCGATGGGCACCAGCATCCAAGCCCGAAACCTTCCGCTGGACGATTTCTGGGGCAAGGACGGCTACAACGATATCCTCGTGCTCAGCCGTCCCGACGCGGTCAAGGAGATCCACGCCGCGTACTTCAGTGCCGGCGCCGATGTGGTCGAGACCAATACCTTCAGCTCCACGCGCATCGTGATGGCCGAGTACGACATGGCGGACCGCGTCCACGAGGTGAACGTCGCCGCAGCGAAATTGGCGCGCGAAGTGGCGTCGAGCTTTTTTTCCAATGGCCGCAAGCGCTTTGTTGCAGGCTCCATGGGCCCGACGACCAAGCTGCCTTCGCTCGGCCACATCGGCTTCGATGCCATGGCTGCCGCCTATACCGAGCAGGCCGTTGCGCTGATCGAGGGCGGCGTCGATGTGCTGCTGCTCGAAACCTGCCAGGACATTTTGCAAGCGAAGGCTGGGCTGGTCGGCATCTTCGACGCGCTGAAGAAGACCGGCAAGAACGTCCCCGTGCAGGTGCAGGTCACGCTGGAGGCGACCGGCACGATGCTGCTGGGCACTGAGATTGGCGCGGCGCTTACCACACTGGAGATGTTCGACGTTGCCGTGATCGGCATGAACTGCGCCACCGGCCCGAAAGAGATGAACGACGGGGTTCGCTATCTGGGCGCGAATTCGCCGCGGCCGGTTTCGGTTCTGCCGAATGCCGGCTTGCCGCAGAACGTTGGTGGACGTGCGGTCTATGCCCTGCAACCGCAAGAGCTCGCCGACTATCACAAGCAGTTCATCACCGAGTACGGTGTGCGCATCGTCGGCGGATGCTGCGGCACGACGTACGAACATATCAAGGCCGTCGCCGAGACCTGCGCGAATCTCGAACCTGCAAAGCGCGAAGTGAAGCCGGTCGCCGCGGCGGCCAGCGCGTACTCAATGGTGCCGCTCGATCTCGATCCCAAGCCGCTGGTCGTGGCCGAGGAGATGAACACCACCACGCGCGTCGAGCACTTCAAGAACATGGTCCGGGCGCAGGATTACGACGGCATCCTTACGCTCGCCAAGAAGCTGGTGAACGAAGGCTCGCACATGCTTGACCTGTGCTGCGCCATCGTGGGCGAGGACGAGAAGGGCTACATCTCGAACATCCTCGAGAAGATTGCCACGCGTGTGCCCGCGCCCATCACGGTCGATTCCACCGAAGCCGACGTGATCGAAGAAGCGCTGAAGCGGATTCCCGGCAAGGCCATCATCAACTCCATCAACCTTGAGGACGGCGAGAAGCGCACCTCCAAAGTCCTGCCTATGGCGAAGCGCTACGGTGCGGCAGTGATCGCGCTGACCATCGATGAAGACGGCATGGCGCTGACCTGGCAGAAGAAGCTGGCCATCGCCAAGCGCATCTTCGATCTGGCGGTGAACAAGTACGGTATTCGTCCGTGCGATCTGATCTTCGACGCGCTGACGTTGCCGATCTCGACTGGCCAGGAAGATTACCGCACCGCCGGCCTCGAGACGCTGAAGGCGGTCAAAGCCATCAAGTCCGAGCTGCCCGAGGTGAAGACCATCCTCGGCGTCAGCAACATTTCTTTCGGGCTGAATGTCTACTCGCGGCGCATTCTGAACAGCGTGTTCATGCACGAGGCGGTCGATCACGGCCTCGACATGGCCATCGTTAACTACAGTAAAATCTATCCTTTATACAAGATTCCTGAAGCGGAAGTTGATCTCGCGCGCAAGCTGATTTTCTACGACCAGTCGAACGGCGATCCGCTCCAGGTCTACATGCAGCACTTTTCCGGTGCCAAGGGCAAGGAGGAGAAGACCACTGCGCACGTTGACACGCTGTCGGTGGAAGACAAGCTGAAGTGGGCGATCATCAACGGCGAAAAATCAGTCGGCGATGGCGCGAACAAGAAGTCGCTGCACGAGATTCTTGAAGAAGCGCTAGTCAATTACGCGCCTCTCGACCTGATCAACAACATCCTGCTCGATGGCATGCGCACCGTTGGCGATCTGTTCGGCGCGCGCAAGATGCAGTTGCCGTCGGTGCTCGACTCGGCCGGCGTGATGAAGGCCGCCGTCGCCTATCTCGAACCGAAGATGGAGAAGACAGAAGGCTCGCAAAAGGGAACCATCGTTCTCGCGACGGTGAAGGGCGATGTCCACGATATCGGCAAGAACCTGGTGGACATTATCCTCAGCAACAACGGCTACCGCGTGGTCAACCTCGGCATCAAGCAGCCGTCGGACGCCATCATCAAGGCCGCACTGGAA
The DNA here is from genome assembly GCA_049519235.1 of Candidatus Korobacteraceae bacterium. Taxonomy (GTDB): domain Bacteria; phylum Acidobacteriota; class Terriglobia; order Terriglobales; family Acidobacteriaceae; genus Bog-257. The sequence continues at coordinate 3,611 of JBEKQY010000234.1, forward strand.
CAGAAGGCGGACGCGATCGGCCTGAGCGGATTGCTGGTTAAGTCGACGCTGGAGATGAAGTACGTCGTCCAGGACCTGCACCATCAGAAGCTGGAGTTCCCGGTGATCTGCGGCGGCGCTGCGCTGACGCGCAAGTATGTGGAAGACGATCTGCGGCGTGAGTACAACGGGGGCATCTTCTACGCCGATGACGCGTTCGCCGGGCTGCACCTGATGGAAGATCTTTCTTCGCCCAACGGTGAGCGCGAGAAGCGCATCGCCGAAGGCAAGGTAGTGAAGGAGTTCGCGCGCGCGGCAGTCGCTGGCGCAAACGGCGATGGCGCGACGACTCCCAGCATCGAGATTCCGGCTGCGCCCAACATTCCGCATCCGCCGTTGTGGGGCGTGCGCGTGCTGAAGCATGCGGACTTTGACTTGCGCGAGATCTTCCGGTACATCAACGAGACGGCACTCTTCAAGAATCAGTGGCAGCTCAAGACGGCTTCGCAGGAAGACTACGGCCGGCTGGTCGAAACCAAGTGCCGCCCGATCCTGGAAGATCTGCAAGAGGAAGTGATCACCGCGGGCTGGTTAGAGCCAAAGGTTGTTTATGGCTACTTCGGTGCGCAGGGCGACGGCAACGACGTGATCGTCTACAACCTGCCCGGGGGTTGGAAGCAAGGCGATCCAATTCCGCCAGAAACGCTGAGCTTCACCTTTCCGCGGCAGCGAGAAGGCCGAGGCCTGTGCATTTCTGATTTCTTTCTGCCGAAGAGCAGCGGGAAGATGGACGTGCTCGCCATGTCGTGCGTGACCATCGGCGACATCGCCTCGCACGAGACGCAGAAGCTGTTCGAAGGCGGCGAGTACACGAAATATCTCTACCTGCACGGGCTGAGTGTGGAGTCAGCCGAGGCGCTGGCGGAGCTTTCGCACAAGCGCATTCGCCAAGAGCTTGGCATCGCCGGCGACGACTCGCCACACATCCGCGACCTGTTCCATCAGAAATATCGTGGCTCGCGTTATTCGTTCGGCTATCCCGCCTGTCCCAACCTGGAAGACCAGACGAAGCTGTTCGCGCTGCTCCATCCGGATGAGACGATCGGCGTGCATCTGACGACGGGGTTTCTGCTGGAGCCGGAGCAGAGCACCTCGGCGATCATCGTGCACCATCCCGCGGCGAAATACTTTGTAGCGTAGGACTCCCGGCAGTCTTCGGCGCCCAGCGTTCAGCCCAGGCGGAAGGCCGCTCTCACTGACTTCGCATCTGCCGGATGAGACTCCAATCAAGCCGCCGTGGGACGGGCGCGGCTAATCACGACGTAGCGTTCCGAGGCCAGCAGGATGCCGCACAGATCATCACAGTGGCAGCAGTCCACTGCGCCCGCGGATAATGCCTCGGTCCACATGCGGTCGTCCGCCAGACGATGAATACAGACGAACGCCGTGGCCGGGAACTCACGGCACAACTGCTGTAGTTCGGCCACGCTGATAAGTTCCAAATCGACGACGGCAAAAGGAGCGCGGAAACGGCCCACGGCGGATTTGGTTTCCGGCGCCGATTTGGTGATGATGAGATTGCGAAACTCTTTTCCCAGCGATGCAGCCAGGCGCTCGGCCGATACTGCGTCGTGGTGAGCGAGAACAACATTGATAGGCCGCATGGCAAAACCTCTTATCAGACAGGGAAAATGGCCGGGTAGAGCGGCACTTCAGCGCCGCGTCCCGGCAGCAATTTGAAGCAAGAGCCGGGCCTTCGTCCGGCGCCACAGGACAATTGCTGCCAGCAGAGCTAAGAGCCCCTGGTCGTAAAGGTCGTCGTTGACACAGGCCTGAGATCCAGCACGACCCGGACACAGCGAGATCCACACCGCGACGTGATAGCTGAAAGATAAGATCCTGTTGGCCAGCGCCGACCGGACCGCCACAGCAACCCATGAGGAAAAACCAAAATCCTCACGACAGAATTATATTACGCCGGACCAGCAATCAGTGCCGCTTAAAATATTGCACGGCGCGCTCGTGGGCTTCGGCCTTTTCGCGCGTGGCGAAAGTGCCCAGATTGCGGCGCCTGCCGGTCTTGGGATCTTTCTTGCGCGAGTAGAGACGGTATTGTCCGGACGGTAATTTGCGAATCACATTGGGCCTCGTCAGCTTAGATGAGGAAAGAGTCGAGATGGCTTTCCGCGACTATCCGATCACCTGAGCGAATAAGGATCCTTCGACTCGCAAGCCCGCCTGAGGCGGGGCGCTTGCTAGCTCGGGATGACACCGCGGAGAAAATAACAGGGGAGCGTTTCCGCTCCCCTTTGCTATGCCGGGGCTGAAGCCCCTCGGCAAATTTTGTTGCGCTCCCGACGCGGCGCTAAAGCGCCGCTCCACCCGACTGACGAACGCTGGCCTGAAGGCCAGCTCTTCCACCTAATTGCTGTACAGCAACACGCCTTCGGTCTTCTCCTCGCCGACGGGGCGATAGAAGAGCTGGTCCTTATCGAGGTAGACCTCGATGAAGGCTGGACGCTGCTGGAAGGTGCC
>JBEKQY010000235.1:0-6081 GCA_049519235.1 Candidatus Korobacteraceae bacterium
GCCCGCGACGGCTTCATCACCTCCAACATGGCGATTGTGCCGACGACGAACGGCTCCATCGACGCCTACGCTTATGCGCTAACGCAACTGATCCTCGACATCTCCGGCTACTTCGCGCCGTAGATGTGGTCTGGCTCTGCGCGGGCGCCCCACCCAAGCCTCGCTTGCTTGGAGCCTGGTCCTGAGCCTGTCGAAGGGTGGGGATTTTCGTCCGAACCATAATCTTGCTCTACAATCGCGCTCAGTATGGCCGCTGCGCAGCGCACCCTCTTCCACGTCGATTGGACCAAGATCACGTCAAGATTACGAAAGTACTGGTGCCTCTCCCCATTCCTGGAACCGGATCTCGCCAGCCGGGGCACCCGCGCCGTTGAGTCTATACGCCCGCGTTGCTTAATCGCTGGTTCGGGAAAAAAGGGTAGTGGGTCAGTTTGATTGTCATCCCGAGCGAGCCTCTTTCGCGAAACGAGGGATCTGGGCTTGCCGATTCGCGTCGGTGCGCGAAAGGCACGCATCCATATTCAAACTGACCCACTACCGAAAAAAGTTTTCGGTTGCGTTGCTGAAGCACCAGCAGCTAAGGTAATGCAACTCGCTTCTTTAGGTATCCAAGGGCAGGACGTATAGGGGCAAAGTAGCGCCAGATAGGAGACTTATGTTTTCACAGTCGCTTCCCATCAGTTCCGAAGGCGGCCACAACAGTTTTCAGAACAATCTTCCCGATCCCGTAACCTCGGGCAAGGAGCTTCCAACCTTCAAGTTTGAGCTAGAAAAATCTGAAGGACGGGTGATGGGGGGCAGCTACGGCAAAGAGGCCACGGCAGCGCAGTTGCCGATATCTAAGGGGCTCGCCGGCGTCGCGATGCGCATGGAGCCGGGCGTGATGCGCGAGCTTCACTGGCACGCCACCGCGGCGGAGTGGGCTTTTGTCACAGAGGGTCTGGTGCGCACCACGGTCATCGACCCCCAGGGCTGCTGCGAGACCAATGACTTTGGTCCGGGCGACCTCTGGTATTTCCCCCGCGGTCACGGCCATGTTATCGAGACCTTGGGCAACAAGCCGTGCCACTTCATTCTCGTCTTCGATAACGGCTACTTCTCCGAATTCGGTACCTTTAGCATCTCCGACTGGATTGGCCATGCGCCGAAGAAACTGCTAGCCAAGAACTTCGGCCTCCCCGCCTCAACCTTCGATAATTTTCCCAAGACCGAGGTCTATTTCGCCAAAGGTAAGATTCCATCCCCGGTCGCCGCTGCGCCCCTACAAGGTTGGAAGCAACCGGCGCTCACGCACAAGTACAGTCTTCTTTCCCAGAAGCCCTACGAAATCTTCAGCGGGGGGCGCGAGTGGCGAGTGGATGGTTCTCAATTTCCCATTTCCACCACCATGACAGGCGTCGTGCTGGAGATGGAGCCAGGCGCCCTTCGCGAACTGCATTGGCATCCCAACGCGGCTGAGTGGCAATACATCCTGAGTGGCGAATTCAGTGTGACCCTGTTCGGCTCGCAAGGGCGCTGGCGCGAAGAGAACCTTAGCCAAGGAGATGTTGGGTACATCCCGCAAGGCTTCGGCCACTCGATTGAGAACATAGGAAGTGACAGCGCACGAATCCTTATCGTCTTTAACAACGGTCACTACCAGAGCATTGATTTGTCGCAGTGGATCGCCGGCAACCCGACCGATATCCTGGCCACTAACTTTGGTCAAGATTCGTCGTTGTTCGAGCAGTTTCCGCGCAAGGATGTATTTCTGACCAAATAAGTGAGTCGAAGTCACATTGATGTTTGGCAGTGTTCACGTTAGCAATATGAGAGGTGGACATGGTTGGACGTATGAGGTTACGTGCCGCATTCCTTGCGGCTGTTGTAGCGGTGATAGCGCCGTCTCCGCGAGTTTGTGCCGCGGACGAACCGCTGAAATCGTACAAGGCTGCCGCCATTGTGTACGATCCGGCCTGGGGAGATCTGGACGGCAACATCGCCCGGATCGCGGCCGCAGTAGATGCGGCTGGCGCACAAGGTGTCAAGCTGGCGGTGCTTCCCGAGCAGGCGACGATCGGTTACATATTCGACAGCTTTGCGATGGTGCGCCCGTATCTTGATACCGTACCGGGCAAGACCACGGATGCCCTCGCGAAGACCACGGCGCGGCACCACATGTACGTTGCGGTCGGCATCGCTGAGTTCGATCCGGTCACTGGCCTGGGCTACAACACCGCTGCGCTGGTCGGTCCCAACGGATATCTCGGCAAGTATCGAAAGCACGGCCTGAACTCTCAGGACCAGGCATGGGTCACTCCCGGCGACGGCGGCTTCCCGGTCTTCGACACCGAGCTGGGCCGACTCAGCATGCTGATCTGCTACGACGACACCTATTGGCAGTATCCGCGACTTGCAGCACTGCATAATGTCGACGTCGTCGCGTGGCTAAGCAGTTCTGATCGTGTGACTCCGGGCACGCCGGCCGCCCAGGCAAAAGGAGACCACTCAACAGTTGCGACCGTGCAGCATATAGCTGCGTTCAATGGCGTCTGGCTGGTCGCCGCGACGCGTGACGGTATCGAGAAGAACCCTGTAACCGGCCAGACTCTCTACTACAACGGCGGTTCGAGTATCTGGGATCCATCGGGCAATAAAGTAGCTCAAGCGCCCGTCGTCCAGCCCGAGGTGTTATCGCCCGGCGCGCACGGCATCGTCACCTCTGAGATCACACCTTCGATGAGCACGCCTGTCCGCAATGCGGTTCTGGCGCGACGCAGACCAGCGATGTACGGCCTGCTTGCATTGCATCGCGCGCCTACCGATCCGAACGCAACAACTACACCCAAAGACATCAATGTCAAAGCCGTTTCGTGGCCGGTGTCAGGCAAACCGCCTGCCGCACTTCCGCAGCCACCACGCGGCGGCTTGCTCGTTCTGCCGGAGCTGTTCTCAGTTGGAACCGACGCCGGAAGCGCGGCGTACGCGGCGGCGGCCGAATCCCGCGGCGGTATCGCGGAGCAGCGCCTGTGTGAGGCCGCAAAGGCTGGCGGAGGCTATGTTGTCGGAAGCTATCCTGAACGCGATGGCGGGAGTGTTTATCACACAGTTGCACTGGCGGGTCCTGAGGGAACGATTCTCGCGCGCTATCGTGCGACACATCTGCCATCCAATCAGTCGCAGTGGGCCAAGGAGGGCAACGATTGGGTAGTGGTTCCGACGCCGATCGGGAGAATTGGTCTGACACTGGGCGAGGAGCTATCGGTGCCGGAGGTCTTCGGCACCCTGAGCGCGTCGCGGGCCGATTTGCTGGCAGCCCCGATGGGCGCACCATCCGGCGTCACCATGCAGGAGGATCCCAAGCTTTTCAACCAGCCGTATCCTCCCGGCACGCCCTTCGCGCCCATGGCAGCGGCGAAACTCGGGCAGAACTGGGTGGTGATGAGCGGTTGGAGCGACGGTCAACACGTTTCAGCCGCCGTGTTCGGGCCGGAGCCTGTGATAGCCACCCCACCGCGTGTTCCCCCGGCCGGCAAGACTGACATCGAAACGCAAATCACAATCGCGTGGCCGGGAACATGGTTGAATCAAAGCCACCTTATCGACGGCCAACGTCCCGCCACCACTTTGCCGATAACGCTTGATCCCGCGTCATCATGCTTCCAACAGTGGGCCAAGGATCCCGGCTGGAAATACGGTTGCTAAGCCAGGCGCCCCACCCTTGTCGCCTTCCGTTGGCGACGGGGTGGGCTGCGAGGGATGGTTTTGCTCTACAATCGCGCTCAGCATGGCCACGGCGCAGCGCACGATTTTTCATGTCGACATGGACGCCTTCTTCGTTTCGGTCGAGGAGCTGTTCGATCCGTCGTTGAAGGGCAAGCCGGTCGTGGTGGGCGGTCGTGCGAACGAGCGCGGCGTGGTATCGGCGGCGTCCTATGCTGCGCGCAAGTTCGGCGTGCATTCGGCGATGCCGTTGCGCACCGCAGCCAAGCTCTGCCCGCAGGCCATCTTTGTCGACGGACATCCCGATCGCTATCGCGATTACTCGGCGAAAGTTTACGAAGTTCTGAACCGCTTCTCGCCCAAGCTGGAGATGGTCTCCATCGACGAGGCCTACGTAGACATGACCGGCACCGAGCGCCTGCATGGGCCTCCAATGCGCGCCGCCCATGCTCTTCACGTGGCGATGAAGACCGAAACCCAGCTCAATTGCTCGATCGGGATCGGCACGTCGCGGCTGGTAGCGAAGGTTTGCTCCGACCAGGCGAAGCCCAATGGTGTGCTGTGGATCGTGCCCGGCGGTGAAGTCGATTTTCTCGCGCCGCTCGATGTGCGCAAGATTCCCGGCGTCGGCAAGGTGATGGAGAAGCGCTTGCAGGAGCAAGGCATCCTGAAGGTGGGCGACCTGGCCGCGCGCGACGAGGGCTGGCTGGAACACAATTTCGGAGCGCTGGGCCTGGCGCTCGCTGGTAAAGCGCGCGGCCTCGATGCGGGCGCCTGGTTCGATGCCGACATCGGTGCCGATGAAGGCCCGCGCTCCATCAGCCACGAGCACACCTTCTCGCACGACACCAGCGATGCACAACAGTTGGAATCAATTTTGGCGCGGCTGTCGGAGATGGTTTGCCGCCGCCTGCGCGAGCAGAAACTCCACGCTCGCACGCTGCAATTGAAGCTGCGCGATGCCGGCTTCAACACTATCACCCGCGCTCATACCTTCGATCAGCCAACTTCGGTGGACTCCGAAGTGCTGGCCGCGATTCGTCAGCTCTTTCGCGCCAATTGGAAGGGCGATGCGATTCGCCTGCTGGGAGTTCATGCCTCGCATTTCGAACTGGAGAGCGAGCAGATCAGCCTCGTCGGGCAACGCTCGCACGAAAAGTGGAACCAGGCGCTCTCCGCCGCCGACCGCCTGCGCGAGAAGTACGGCGAGAATGCGGTCTCGCTGGCCACGGGCATGAAAGCCCGCTTTCGCGAACGCACGCACGAGAACCCGGCAGGCCTGCCGGGAAAGAAGAAGGCGACGTAACTGGCCGCGCCCTGGAGTGATCCGGCAACCATCGATCCTGTTCACCCGTCACAGACACCTGTGATAGTCCCGCTTAACCTGTCTACCAGGGAGAAACAATCCCATGTGTTTGGCAGTTCCAGGAAAGATCCTCAGCATCCATGGCGAAGCCTTTGCGCGCACCGCTCGCGTCAGCTTTGGGGGAATTGTGAAAGAGGTCAGCCTGGCCTATGTCCCCGAGGCCAACATAGGCGACTATGCCATCGTTCACGTGGGCTTCGCCATCAGCCTGCTGGACGAGGAAGAGGCGCTGCTCACCTTCGAATACCTGAAGCAGATGGGCGAGCTGGCCGAATTGGAGTCACCATCTCCGCAGTTGCCGGCGACCGGGGAGCCGCTTAAGGGTGAAGCGTGAAATACGTCGAAGAGTACCGCGACCCCGAAGCCGCCCGGCAATACGCTGCCTGCATTCGCCGCGTCGTCACGCGTCCGTGGACGCTCATGGAGGTTTGCGGCGGGCAGACGCATTCCATTGTGAAGTACGGCATCGACGAGCTGCTGCCAAAGGAGATCACCCTGGCGCACGGGCCGGGATGTCCGGTCTGCGTCACGCCGGTCGAGCTGATCGATAAGGCCTTGCAAATTGCTGCGAGGCCGAATGTCATCTTCTGCTCGTTTGGCGACATGTTGCGCGTGCCGGGCTCCAGGACCCTAACCGATACAGATGGGGAATATGCCGGCGGCGATCTGTTCAGCGTGAAGGCCGCCGGCGGCGACGTGCGCATCGTCTATTCGCCGATGGACGCGGTGCAGATCGCAAAGCAAAACCCCGACAAGCAAGTTGTGTTCTTCGCGGTGGGATTCGAGACCACCGCTCCGGCCAACGCGATGTCGGTTTATTACGCAAAGCAGAATGGGGTGACCAACTACTCAGTGCTGGTCTCGCATGTGCTGGTGCCGCCGGCGATGGAAGCTATACTGAGCTCACCCACCAACCGCGTGCAGGGATTTCTTGCCGCCGGCCACGTTTGCACGGTGATGGGCTACACCGAGTATTATCCCATCGCGGCCAAGTATCGCGTGCCCATCGTGGT
>JBEKQY010000236.1:0-6070 GCA_049519235.1 Candidatus Korobacteraceae bacterium
GGCAGACTTTCGGTGCATGCGGCGAACAAACTCAAAGCAGCCGGAGCGAAGGTAAAGGTCTGTAAACTACTGAAATATGGAGCGGGAGACGAGAATCGAACTCGCAACCAACAGCTTGGAAGAATGCTTGTCGATTGAATACGCTAGGTTTACTTGGATGCCGGAGTTTCCCTCGATGTTTTGAAATGCGTGTAGTTTCCATCGTTCCGGCGGGCGATGCTGTCGGAATGTCGTAACGTCGTAAAACATTTCCACTCGCTGATGTAGCCCAATTCCCGGCGCCCCGCTATTGCAGGGAAATCACAATGCCGGACTGAGTCTGAGCGCCGCCGACAGTCGCCACCAGCGGGACATCCCCCTTGCCGAGACCCGCTGGAACAGTCAGATTGATTTGGTAAACACCCGCTTCAGCCAATCCGGCAAGAGTTGGAATCACGCTTACTTTGTTGATGGAAAGATTCACCGAATTGGTCATCAGCGCTACGCCGGAGAACAATTGCCCAGCCGGTACCGCTGGATTGGTTGGCCCAAGCCCGGTCCCGTATAGTGTCACGGTGTCGCCGGGTTTCGCGGCAACAGTTGGATAACCAAGTGATGTTCCGGTCGGCCCGATAATGTCGTAGGCCCCACCGCCGTAAGCGCCTGAGCCATCCGGCCTGGAAATGGTGCCAGCAACGTGTTTGCTGTCGAACAGGAGAAACGAGGGCGCAAATTGGGCCAGCGTCACCGTCGATGTAGTGCTCCCCCCGGCAGTTGTCAGAACAACGATCACGGTACCCGTGGCACTATCGTCCGGTGCCTGCAAATTGATCTGTCCTGGGCTGACGAACGAGAGATACGCTGCTTTGCCGTTGATCTGCACGCTGGCACCGCCCAGCGAAGTGGGAAAGTTTCCGTTCCAGGCGGTGGTCCCGCTGGCCATGTGTTCCCCCCAAATCGATACCCATTCACTTGGCTGAATAGTGCTTGCCGTGCTGTAAATGGGAACGATGCCAGCGGGAAAAATGGAAGGGGCCTGCGGGTTGTCACTAATCTTCGTCACGCTGTTGGGGTCGCCGCCACCTCCAACCACCCAGATGTTGGCACCGTCGAAGGTGATGCCTTCGGGAACGAAGATATCGCCTTGAGGAACTAAACCTGAACCCACGGGGTAGGTTCCTACTATGGCTCCGGTGGAGGCCAGCAGTTCCGTGACGCTTCCGCCGTTAACCTGATTAACCACCCAGATATTGGTGCCGTCGAAGGCCATGGCATAGGGGTTTTCTCCCGCGGGGTACGTGCCCACCAGCGCCCCGGTGGAAGCCAGCAGCTTCGTGACGCTGTAGCCATAGTAATCTGTCAGGCTATTGTAATCCGCCACCCAGATGTTAGTGCCGTCAAAGACTATGCCAATGGGGTTCCCAAAGGGGTCTCGACCGAGGGTGTACTTACCCACTATGGCCCCCGTGGAGGCCAGCAGCTTCGTCACAGTGTCATCGCCCTGATTCACCACCCACATATTCGTGCCGTCGAAGGCAATGCCTTCAGCGCCTCCAGCTACGGGGTAGGTGCCAACCGTGGCTCCGGTGGAAGCAAGAAGCTTGGTCACGTTGGAGCTATCGACATTGGCTACCCAGATGTTGGTGCCGTCGAAGGCCACTTCCCGTGGGCCTGATCCCACGGGGTAAGTGCCCACCAAGACTCCGGTAGAGGCGACCAGCTTCGTCACGTTGTTGCTGCCGTAATTCGCCACCCAGATGCTGGTACCGTCGAAGGCGATGCCATAGGGCTCGGTTTCCACGGGGTAGGTGCCCACCAGCGCTCCGGTTGAAGCCAGCAGTTTCGTCACGGTGCCGTCGCTGTAATTCGTCACCCAGATGTTGGCACCGTCGAAGGTGATGCCTTCGGGGCTACCTCCCACAGGGTAGGTGACGCTCGTTTGCGCGTTCAGGTGCGAAGCCACAAGCACCGCGAGCAGCAATCCCAGAAGGGCTACGCCTTGGACCGACACCGTGCCCAGTGCGCGTGGTTCGCCGATTGCAGACATTGCTTGCTCCTTTGCCCAAACAAACAAAAAGTCTTTCTCAAACCGACCCAAGAAAACTCAGCCATCTACCCACTGCATCGGGGGACCATTAGCCGGTACCCAGTACCGCATCTTCACAAGCCGGCCTGTTCGGTTCCTGCGTTCGATGTTGACATGTTCGTCATCCAAGAACACGATCTTGGTGCCCCGCATTTCAGCAGCTCCGAACGCGCTTACGAGCGACTGCATAGCGGAAAACGCGCGCAGCAATCGTTGGTCGTCCTCGCCTGATGCGCCCACAGCAAAAACGACCACGCCTGGGTTCCTGTTCTGCGGAAAGCGCCGGTTGTCGAGGAAATCCCGATCATGCGTCAGAACTATCCGCTGGTCCTTCCACGCAGCGGCAAATACGGCGTCGTCAGCCTTCCCCATCAATCCAAGGTCTTCGACAAATTTGGCGTTGTAGCCCTGGTCCCGCAGCAGCCGAGCGGCATCGTTCCCTAGGCTTTCATCGACAAGAAATCGAGGCACTTTGAGTGAACGCTTTGAGGACGGTCGGCCCGGTCCCGAAGACTCTATCGGTTGCCACGGCATCGAACACTCATGCTACATCGCGGGCAATTTTAACCCGAAGATGAATCGCAGTCTGGTTTTCGATCTGGCCACATTCGCCTTCATCGGAAAGCGGGAAGATGCCCTATTTCTCGGCCTCGGCGGTACCGGAGCCGCGCCATGTTCGGTAGACCTTGGCCGCCCTGGGTTCTGCTCCTCGGAAGGCATCGCTACGCCGCCGCCGGCTTCTCGATGGCTTTGGGGGTAGTGCGCGGCGTGACACGAATGGATTTGGACTGCGTCCGATCGATGCGCCCGTTGCTATCCCATTCCAGACGGTAGTAGTGCGGGAATTCAGGGATGCGGCGAATGCCGTCCTCGCCTCTGACGTGGTAGTCATCCACATTCCACTGGGCGAACCCATGCGACCCATGCGCCGGCAGAGCGTCAAGCTCGGCCACCCACTCCCGGATTTCGTGCTCGAGCGGCGACAGCACTTCAGGATTCGCACTTGTCATCGCCAGCAGCTCGTCGATGGTCGCGCCTTCCGCGCTGCCTCTCGTGAGGCTGTTGCGCGCCGCGGTTTCGATTCCAGCGGCATTGGACTCGAATTTCGATATCTGAGCCTGCAATTGATGCGACTTCGGTGCGCGCCAGACCTGAGTTTCCGACAGAACGCCCGGTGGCGGCATGAGCGGCGCCTGCAGGGCGAACTGCGCGCCTTCGTGCCGCTCAAGCTGACCCAGAAGGCGCTGAGTCTCCGCCTGATGCTTCGCCAGCTCCCCGCGCGCCTTTTCCGCTTCGGCCCGTGGCACCGCCGCCCGTTCCTTCGCCAGCGCGAGTATCGCAGCCCGGATACGGCCCGCGAGCGCTTCCTGCGCCGCGCCGAGGTCTCGAAGCTCCCCTTCCAGATCGGCCACCTGACGGTGGCGGGAACCATCCGCGGTTCCGCTGAGGATGCCATCGAGGATCTGTTCGCCAGAAACCTTCCGCAGTTCGGCCAGCTCCGCCTGGCGCGTAATTTGCTTACCAGCCAGCTTCGCCCGGTGTGCCTGCAGCCCACGCAGCCCGTCGAGAGCCTTGTCGGTCGAATCCCTGAAGATCGCCATGGCTTACTCGGTCGCACCGCAGCCGACGAAGATCTTGCCGGCTTCTTTGAGGGCCACATCGGCGGCGTTGTATTCGATTTCGAACGCTCTGCGGCCTTCGCGCATGATCTTGCGCCCCGCCTTGGTGTGGAGGCCCATCGAATTCGCGAAGGACTTCGCCTGCTTTTTGTCGAACTCCTGCCGCTCCTGCTGTTCTCTCTGCAGTATTTCCTTGATTCTTGGATTTACCGGTAAAAGCATTGATTTTCTCCTTTTTCGAGCTACTGGTACAGTTCCGGCGATGCCGGGTATTGCCTGAATTCGTTCATCGCTTCGCGGGCAAGCAACTGGCGGGCGAGCCGCGCCGCCTCGTCGCGCTGGGCTTTGACCTGGTGGTTGCCGGCCACCCGGAATGCATTCGAAATCTCATCCGCAAACACAGAGCAAACGCCCACGCGCTGCAGCCTGCGTCGCACGAGAGCGCCCAGCGCGCGATCATAGAGCCCCGACAGCCACAGGCGCGCACGGAAAAGCATCAAGCCGCCTTCGCCTCGTCGGCGCCATGGCGGACCGAGCCTCTTATGATCGCCTCGACCTCGTCGAGGTCATAGAGAACTTTTCCGCCGACCTTGTACCAGGGGAACCGTTTCCGGCGGTAGATGCGATCTTGTTGTAAAGTTGCTCGGCTAAGGCCGGTGATCTTTTCTACGTCAGCTTCGCTGCCGAAGCGTGGAGGCTGCTTTATTGCATCGTTCAATATATGTCTCCTTTACACATGACCTTATGATGAATCTTGTTTTTTTACAAGAAAACATGCCTACGCATGGTGCAGATGGGTAAATATTGTGTTTAACTGTGATTTAAAACGGTTCCCCTTGAAACGCGAACAGGCCCCCGAATCGAAATACATGAGCCCGAAGCAGGCTGCGGAGTATTTCGGCGTTCACGTCAACACGATCTTGAACTGGATCAGGGCCGGGAAAATCCAGGCGATCCAGCCGGCGGGGCGTTACGGGCGCCTTATGATCCCGCGATAGAGTGGCGCATAACCCCGGAACACGTCTTCGAAAAGAGAAGACAGTACCGCAGGCTTCTCTTTTGCCAAAAAACATCCAATTAACCGAGTCACAACATTTGTGCAACGAAATGTTCCCGGAGCGAATAGGATGGCGTCAAGACTCCAAACCAGCATGGGAATGGAGTTGGATTGTATCGATTCTTGGGCATACTGAAGGGGATGAAGAGCAAGGTATTCGTGAGCTGCGGCCAGCAGCCAGCAGAGAAGGAAGTAGCCGCTAAGGTTGCAAGCCTGCTTCGTGATCGCGGGTTCAATGCCTACGTGGCAATAGACGTACAAACGATTCTTGACATCAACGGCGGGATCATTCACGAACTGAAGAACAGTGATTGTTACCTGTTCATCAATTTTCGCCGTGACAAGATCGGAGACAAGTACCGAGGGTCCTTGTTCGCGAATCAGGAACTGGCAATTGCCTACGCTCTGGGGTTTGAGCGTTTTCTCGTCGTCAACCAGGAGGATGTGCGACCCGAGGGAATGCTGGCTTATATCGGGATTAACACCGAGACATTCGCCACGCTCGACGAATGCTCCGCCGCAGTCGAACGAGCACTCGACCGAGCGAAATGGACGCCTGAATATTCCCGCCGGCTAAGGACAGGTGAGCTTCGCTTCTCCGATGACGTGTTAGGGTACCAGAATCTACGCGGCCGCTTTCTGTACTTGGACATTAAGAATGGGCGGCCAGACATTGCGGCAATGGAGGTGACCGCTCGTCTGGTAGAGATTGCGCCCGTGGGCGCGCCCTGGGAACTGTGCCGAACACGAAGTCCGTTGAAGGCGACGGGCCGTCCCGGTTTCGCGCAAACAATTTTCCCTCGATCACACGAAGCGTTCGATCTGCTTTGTGTCGGAGCATACCTGGGGCCTACGCAACGAGGCCCACAGTACGGCCCTCCGGGCGTTTATCTCAATTGCGCCCTCGATGCGGTTCTGCCGCCATTGCCCATTGCAATCGGGGTTTGGATGCTTCGATATGAATTCGTTGCACTCGAATTTCCTCCCCTTTCGGTTACCATCGAGTTAACCATCCAAGACTGGGGCAGACCGAGCGCGAAAATCGTCGAGGAAGAGGTTATCTAACCGCAGCCAAGCGCGGCAACTCATCTTACCCTGCCATTCTCCCGCGCAATCCGGGCGACTGTGATCTTCGCCAGACCCATTTTGACAGCAATCTCGCCCAGCGACTTACCCGCGGCACACAGTTCCGCCACTTTGCGCCGGTCTGTCACCACCCGCGAGCGCCCACCGATACGGCCATGTTTGCGCGCACGTTCAAGGCCAGCGACTTTCTCCATGCCTTTCACCTTTCACGCCGCCGGGCTTGTCTTCAAAATGCGTTGCACG
>JBEKQY010000237.1:0-6055 GCA_049519235.1 Candidatus Korobacteraceae bacterium
CAGCAGCTACAGCCCGGACTGCGATTTCGTGGACGGCGAGCTACAGGAGCGAAACGTGGGCGAATTGGACCATGCGGAAGTAGAGAGTGCGCTATTGCAATGGTTCCGCAATCACGGCAAGGAGTGGAACATCCGGGCGGTGACAGAACTGAGAATACGGGTAGGACCGACCCGTTTTCGCGTTGCCGATGTTTGCCTGATCTCGCGCAGCGCACCGGTCGAACAGGTACCGCAGCACCCGCCGCTCGCTGTGATCGAAGTGCTCTCGCCGGAAGACCGTGTCTCCCGATATCAGGAGCGCCTCGACGACTACCGCAAGATGGGGGTGCGTCACATCTGGGTCGTCGATCCGCAGACCCGGCGCGGATATGACTGCTCCACCGGAAGCTGGATCGAGACCACATCGTTCGCAATCGAGAACTCTCCCGTTGCAGTGGACCTTGCGGTCATCTTCGCGGACTTGTAAGCCGCCAATAACTTTAATTTCGTCCTAACGGTGTCTCTTTCTCCCTCCGCAGCTCTTCTGGCGAAAAGGGGGCACCACTGTTTCAGGTGAGGACTGCGCTTTATATTTGTTTGTTATGTTATTTATGTTATGCTATGTCTGTAATTCGGACACACAGACAGGAGAGAGGACATGGAACGTTCGGTGGATGCGATCAGATCGTATGCGGTTACTGAATACATCGCGCCCGCTCGCCGCAGGGGTGAGAAACATGTACGGATCGTGGCGGGCGAGGTTCATCGCGGGCTCAATTTAAAGAATAGGGTTCCTAACGTCTGCAACGCTTTGACTTCCAGAATTTTCCTGGATCAAAACCATTTGGCGATCGAGGGTGTATCCGGTCCTCCTTCCGGAATGGGAACCCGAATGACATACACATATCGCTTGCTTGACGAAAAAGGTCTACAAGGCGACAAAACGGGGATCCCCAACTTCGAGCAACTGCGCGGCCTGCTCAAAGACGCGCTCCGGTCGCTGGGTGGGGGCGAAGCTTTTCTTCGCGAGGAGCGCAATGGATTTTACGGTAAAAGCTCCGGGGAGGAGAAGTGAGCCTGGTTTATTGGGACACGATGCTGTTCATCTACTGGCTTGAGGCCCACCCCAAACACGGAGTGCAGGTGCAGCAGGTTTATCGGCGAATGGTGCAGCGCGGGGATCAGCTCTGCACCAGCGTCTTCACCATGGGAGAGGTCTTGACAGGAGCGTATAAAACAGGCCACCAGAGCGCAGCGGAACAGATTCGCAAGTACTTTGAGAGCGGTTCGGTGCGCATGCTGCCCTTTAATCTGGCAGCCGCCGACCGTTATGCAAAGATACGCGCGCAACATCGCGTCTCTCCCGCCGACGCAATACATTTGGCCACGGCGTCCCTTGCTCAGGTTGACGTTTACATTAGCAACGATCAACACCTCAAGAGACTGCTCATCGACGGCATCCAGTTTATTGTCGGACTGGATGCCAGCATCTTCTGAAGTAACGCGGTCATCTGGTGAACGCCAGAATCATTTCTCTCTTGTCCACTGGTCTACCCAGTCATTCACCGTCTGCCACCACAGGCGGCTGTTCTGCGGCTTGAGCACCCAATGGCCTTCGTCTGGAAAGTACAGCATCTTCGACGGAATTTTCAGCCGCTGCACCGTGGTGAAGAGTTGGAATCCCTCCGAGACATCGAGGCGGTAATCGAGCTGTCCATGCACCACCAGGATCGGCGTTTTGAAATTCGTGGCGAACAGGTGCGGCGACCACTTGCGGTACATCTCGCGGTCCGTCCATGGAGTTCCCTTGAACTCCCACTCGTTGAACCACAGCTCTTCCGTCGTGCCGTAGGCCGACTCGGTGTTGAACATGCCGTCATGCGAGACCAGGCACTTGAAACGCGCGGTGTGGCCCTCGATCCAGTCGATGGCGTAGCCGCCGTAGCTGGCGCCCAGCGCGCATTCCAGGTCCTTGTCGATGTAGGGATACGTCTTCTCCGCGTAGTCGAGGCCCAGCATCAGGTCCTGGAACGGAGGCCCGCCCCAGTTGCCGTTGATGGCATCGATGAACTTCTGCCCGTAGCCAGTCGATCCGTGGAAGTTGATCATCACGATCACGTAGCCATTGGCGGCGAACAGCTCCGGGTTCCAGCGATACGACCAGTCGTTGTCCCACGCCCCCTCTGGCCCGCCGTGGATGAGGAACTTCACCGGATACTTCTTGCCGGCGTCGAAGTTTGGCGGCTTGACCACAAAGCCCTGGACCTTGTCTTTTCCTGCACCCTCAAACCAGAACGGCTCCAGCGGCTGCATCTCAACTTGCGAGAGAACAGCTTCGTTTAGCGTCGTCACCGGTTGCGCCTTCGACAGCAGGCAATCGGGCAGACTGTAGGAGTTCGGCGGAATCGCCATCCTACATTGTGGGAATTGCAGTGGCGCGCTGTAGATCTCGTTCGGAAATTCGACCGCCATGCGGTCAAACACCAGCATCTTGCCGTCAGAAGTAAGCGTCGGACTGTCGTTGAAGCCCGCAACCAATTCTTGTGGCCAGGGATTAGCTGCGGTCACGTCGATCTCGTAGATCGGCGACGCACCTTCATTCTCGGCCGTGAAGTAAACCGTCTTCGAGTCCGGCGACCACGACATCGAGTCCACCCAGCGATCGAAGTTCGGTGAAACATCCGTGATCTTGCCGGTCGCCCGCTCGTACAGCATCAGGCGAAAGCGATCGCTCTCGTAACCAGCACGAAGCTGCGAACGATACGCGATGTACTTGCCATCGGGCGAATACAGCGGCGTGCTGTCGCTGCCCGGGTTCGTCGTGACCTTCCTTGACCTCGGCGTGCCGGGACCGAGGGGCAGAGTAATGACGAAGATGTCACTGTTGGTGCTAGTCGCCTGCACTTCGTCGAGGTTGCTGGTGTAAGCGATCTCTTTGCCGTCGGGCGAGAACGAATACTGGTCCTGCCCGCCGAGCGAGAATGGCGGAACATCGTGCGCGCCGGGAGTGAGGTCAACTGTCCCGCCGCAGAATGCTGACCCTCCACCGGGGAAGGTGCCGGTCGAGGGCGGGTTCTCCTGACGCATAGCGCAACTCACGCTGGTTAGGAACAGGTGGCTGTACTTGCCGTCGAAGTAGCTCGTCCAGTGGCGAAACATGAGTTCGGTGAATATCTTCGCCTTCACCTTGGAATTGGCCTTTTCGTCGTCTCTCTCCTTATTGCATTGGTCATACGTTCGATGTGGCTCATTCTGGCAGTCGGGATAAACGGAAGATACGAACAAAATACTGTCACCGTCGGGCGACCAGATCGCGCCGGAGGCTTCGGTGGAGAGATGGGTGACCTGATGGGGTTCGCCCGTCAGTGTCCCGGTCGAGGTGTCAAACTGCTGCAACCAGATCTGCGAGCCGCCGCTGCGAGAAGATTCGAACAACACATGTTTGCCGTCGGGCGAGAAGCGGATGCGATCTTCACCCTTGCCGTCAGCAGGCGTCAAACGTCGTGCCTCGCCGCCGGAGATCGGCACAATCCACAGGTGCGACGTTTTCGTGTTCTCGTCGAGATTGACATCGACTGCGCTGAACGCCACCCACTTGCCATCGGGCGAGACGATGGGCTCGCCGATACGCTTGAGCTGCATCATGTCTTCGAACGTGAAGGGACGCTTGCTCTGCGCGAAACCGCAGAGCGAGCAGCAGATCAAGAGCAGGAAAATGCGGCGTAGCATGAAGGCCTCCGGGCGCGATTACGCTCCAGTACGGTGAGGAAGACGATGATCGGGAGAGAGCGCCAGAAACTGGATAGTCTAACAGGCCGCGGCAGCGCGGGAACAAGCCGAGGAACAGGGAAATAGGATTACATTCTGCCTTTTGACCACTACCAGGAACGGAGAAATTCATACGCGCGCGCCAGCGCCTCGAATTAAGGCTGGATTCACCGCAGCAGTGCCGCCATATGCTGCGAACCTTGGACCAGCCCCAGCGACCAGTTGGCCGCGTTGATAAAGAAATTCGGAAACAGGCCGATGCCGATTGTCCCAACAGCGGTGATGGTCAGCGCCAGCCGCATCGCAGGTCCGATGCGCACCGGTTCGACATCCACCGCCGGCCGCATGAGCATGGCGTTGGCAATCCGCATGTAGTAGTAGAGGCCGACAACCGCATAGAGCACGGCGAGCGACGCCAGCGCGTAATGGCCGGTCTGGATGAGGCTGAGGAAGATGAAGTACTTGCCCCAGAAGCCGGCCAGGGGCGGAATTCCGGCGAGCGACAGCAGGAACACCAGCATCAGGATGGCTTCGGTTGGAGCTTTGAAGTATAGGCCGGCGATGTCGTCGATCTCGTCACCGATGATGTTGCGGCGGCGCAGCGAGGTAATCACGGCGAACGCGCCCAGGTTCATGAAAGTGTAGACCAGCAGGTAGATCAGGATGCCCATGATGCCCGTCGAGTTCGTCTGGCCGTCGCTGGCGACCAGGCCGAGCAGCATGTAGCCGACGTGCGCGATGGACGAGTAGGCCAGCAGCCGCTTCAGATTGGTCTGCGTGATGGCGGCGAGATTGCCGCCGGTCATGGTCGCGATAGAAACAAAGATCAGCAGCGGCACGTACATGGAGCGCAGCGGATAAAGTCCGAACAAGAAGATGCGCAACAGCAGCGCCCAGCCCGCGGACTTGACCGCGACGGACATGAAGCCGGTGATGCTGGTGGGCGCGCCTTCGTAAGCGTCCGGCGCCCACTGATGGAACGGCACAGCCGCAATCTTGAATAGCAATCCAGTCGTGGTGGTTAGCAATGCGAAGATGACGATCGGATCGTTGGGACGAGTGGCGATGATCTGTTGCAGGCCTTGCGCGATCTTGCCAAGGTTGGTGCTGCCGGTTAGACCGTAGAAGAGCGAAAGCCCGTAGGCGAAGATTCCCGACGAGAAGGCCCCGAGCAGTAGATATTTCAGCGCAGCTTCGTTGGAGCGCCGGTCACGGCGGAGAAAGCCCACCAGCACGTACGTCGAGATAGCCATCAACTCCAGGCCGATGAACAGCAGCACGATGTCATAGCCGGCGGCCATACACATCATGCCGACCACCGAGAACAGCAGCAGCGCGTAGAACTCGCCGTGGTTCTCCTGCTCGATTTCGAGATAGCGGATCGACATGAGCACAGCAATCGCCCCGCCGGCGAGGAACAGGTAGAAGAAATAAAGCGCAAAGGGATCGACCAGCAGCGTTCCCATGAAGCCGCTGTCGGTAAAGCTGAGTCCCTTTTGCTGCGCGGTGTGATACGCCCAATGCAGCATGCCGACGGCTACCGCCGAAAAGGCCAGGCCGATGAGGGCGGTGACGGCGTTGACCCGCTTCCACTTCGCCGGCAGCATCAGGTCGATCATCAGGATGCCGAGCGCAAACAGCGTCAGCAGCAGCATGGGCAATGCCAGCAGGTAGTCCGTGATCGAGAAATATTGCATCAGCGAGGTGGTCACAAGATCCTCACTTGGCGTTGGCAGGCGCAAAGTTGTTGAGTGCACCGGCCACTCTTGTTGAATTGTCATCCCGAGCGGAGGCGACCTGGTTTTGGTTGCCGGAGTCGAGGGATCTGCGGTTCGTCGTGTGCAGCGAGGCGGTTCCGGATTTCTCCAGTTTGCCCGCCGATTTTCCTGAGGCGGCAGGTGCCGCCGGCTGAAGCCGGCTCTGATTCAAATTAGCTGGCCCGGACCCGACCCTGAAGGGTCGCTCTACCTGGCTCTGAGTAGCTGCGGGTGCCTTCTGCGTCTCGGGGGCGTTCGTCGGCTGTGGTACCACAGCCGGGGACTCCGACGGAGTAGGACTCAGAGGCTGCGTTGCCAGCACCGGCTTGTTCAGCCCGGGATAATCCGGGCGAACCGTCGCGACCAGATTATTGATCGGCGTCGAGAGTATCTGGAAGAGCGGCTTGGGATACAGCCCAATCCAGAAGGCAATCGCCACCAGCGGGATAAACGTCGCCAGTTCGCGCGCCGACAGGTCCAGCAGCTTCTCGTTCTTGGGATTGCTCACCGGCCCGAAGAAGACGCGCTGGTAGAGCCACAGCAGATACGCC
>JBEKQY010000238.1:0-8314 GCA_049519235.1 Candidatus Korobacteraceae bacterium
CCCGGAAACTGGTACTTGGTCAGCAGCTCGCGCACTTCCATCTCGACCAGATCGATCAGCTCGGGGTCCTCGACCGCGTCGCACTTGTTCAGAAACACCAGCACGTAGGGCACGCCCACCTGGCGCGCCAGCAGCACGTGCTCCTTGGTCTGCGGCATCGGCCCGTCGGTGGCCGCGACCACCAGGATCGCGCCATCCATCTGCGCCGCCCCGGTAATCATGTTCTTGATGTAGTCGGCGTGGCCGGGACAATCCACGTGCGCGTAGTGCCGGTTCGCCGTCTCGTACTCCACGTGCGCCGTGGCGATGGTGATGCCGCGCGCCTTCTCTTCCGGCGCGTTGTCGATCGAGTCGAACGAGCGGAACACGATCTTGGGATTGTGCTTCTGCAATACCTTGGTGATGGCCGCCGTCAACGTGGTCTTGCCATGATCGATGTGCCCGATCGTGCCCACGTTCACGTGCGGCTTGCTGCGGTCAAATTTCTCTTTCGCCATGTCTGTTATCTACCTTAGTAGTACCGGTAAAGTTTGTTAAACCGTTCACGCAGAGGCTGGTCGACGGCCTCGAGCGTGGTCAGATAAAACTCGCGTATCTGCGCCTGATCGCTCACCGTGAGCACATCGTAAAGCTGCTGCGCCGTCTCACCACTCTGCGCCAGCGCGGGATCCGACTGCTCCAGCAACTTCTCGCGAAGCACGCGGTGGAAGTCGCGGATCGGAACTCCTTTGCGCTGCAACAGCCGCAGAAACTGTTCTACCGAGCCAGAAGCGAAAACTCGCGCCAGCGCCGAACGAAGCTGCTCAAACTCGTCCCGCTTTTCGATCGCGATACCAGCCTGCTGGAACGGGACCCGCTCTACTGACTGCTGTTCCATAGGAGCATTCACTAATCGAGAAGCCAATCTGCCCGCACGGGCGGGCGTTACTACAAATTCTGGAGCTGATGATCGGGATTGAACCGATGACCTCTCCCTTACCAAGGGAGTGCTCTACCAACTGAGCTACATCAGCCGATACTTCCGATCCCTCACTCGCATTCGGGATTTCGCCTGCGGGCTCCCGCTGCGCTCACGCCCGCAAAGCGGCTCAACTCTGGAGCGGGAGACGGGAATCGAACCCGCGACCAACAGCTTGGAAGGCTGTGACTCTACCACTGAGTTACTCCCGCCTAACTCAAAGCCACCCAAGAGGTCCCTCGACTTCGCTCGGGATTTCGGCGGCGGGCCCAAACGCCCGCCAATCGCCTCAACTTGGAAGGCCGTGACTCTACCACTGAGTTACTCCCGCCTGACTCCGTGCCGTCCCTACGGGACTCCAATTCTCTTTTCCGCTCTGACCCAGGGCTTACGCCCTGGGCTAACTTCTGTTTCGCCCCTTCGGGGCTCGGCCGCACCTCTTCGATCATCCTGCCCGATGCCAGCTTGCGAGAATATTGCCCGACGCCTGCGGCCAGGCTCGAAGCTCGCAGCTCGCAGCTCTACTCGTCTTGCCGCTCCCGGTGTTCGCGCTCCTGCCGCTTGCTCCAGGTCCAAGTGCGAACGGCGAACATCGCCAGGATCGCCACGGTCGCGTACTTAAACTTCGGGTCGCTGAGCGTCGTCCATGCCAGCACTGCCAGCACCAGGTAGGCACCGAAAGCCACAAACAACCGGTTCATCCCACACCGAAAATTGCTGGTGCACAGGGGAGGATTCGAACCTCCGTAGCTCGCAAGGAGCGGCAG
Source organism: Candidatus Korobacteraceae bacterium (assembly GCA_049519235.1). Taxonomy (GTDB): domain Bacteria; phylum Acidobacteriota; class Terriglobia; order Terriglobales; family Acidobacteriaceae; genus Bog-257. Next base: position 1,726 of record JBEKQY010000238.1, read on the forward strand.
ATTTACAGTCTGCTGCCATTAACCACTCGGCCACCTGTGCACATTCGACCGAGCATGGGCTCTCTTCCAACCGATGCTTGAGAGCCGGATTGCCGAGGCCCGGAATCGCCAGTTCCTGCTATCAAAGAACGCTGTGCCAAACGCGCCGCTCCGCGAACCCGGCAAAACTCCGCAACCGCCGCACGACCATACTTGCGCGCGTCTTACGATTGGGAAGCTGCTGCTGAAATCAGTTCTCTAGGAGAGCTGCGCGTCTCGTTTGGCTTGCTCCTGCTACCCGCCGCGGCGGGCGGCGCGCTCAAGGTTACGATTATGGAGCTGGCGAAGGGACTTGAACCCCCGACCCTCTGATTACAAATCAGATGCTCTACCAGCTGAGCTACGCCAGCCTGCTTGGTGCGACATCCGCCGCAGGCGGACCGCACCAGGCACAATTCTTCCTGCCAGCCGGGACAAACCATAACTTTAACACAATGGTGATCAACGTGCAATCAGACTCAGAATATAAGCAGGTGCTTCTTCTTCTTTTTCTTGGACGAGCTTTCCGTAGTCGAGTTAGGTGGAGGGGCTGGTTGTGGCGTGGTGTTGCTGGAGGCCGACTGCGGGCTGCTGCTGGTGTTTGAATTCGCCAGATCGTTCACCTGTGTCGGTGGGGGAGGCGACGCCGGCCCGCTGGCGCTGGCTGGCGCCAAATCGTTCTTCATTTCCGTCCCTGCGGGCGGATTGTTTGCCGCCTCGCCGCTGGCGGCGCTATTTGTGGCGTCACCTGCTGCCGCCGCGTCTGCCGCGGGAACCGTGGTGCCGGGCGCCGCATCGGAACGCGGGAGAGGCGCATTCGCCGCTGGTGGTGCAGCTTCATTTACCCGCTCAACGGAAAGGCGAGTGCCTTCGCTACCGCCAGCCAAGGTACTGGTCGCGCTGGAATTGGCGGCACGGACCAAATCTGGGGCGCTGGCCTGCTTGGGATCCACCAGGGTTGGCTCGCCGACCTTGGCTGCCTCCGACACATCAGGTCCCCGATGGAAGTTCTCCATGACCTTGCCAATGTGGCCCAACGAGCCGCGGCTGGCGATTTCCGCTTTGTCCTGGGCGATTGCCTGCGGTGTCGCCTTGGGAACGGGCTGCTTCAGGGCCTCCAGACGTTTCTTGGCATCGGCCGCGCGGTCCTCCAGAGGATACCGAGTCAAAATTCGGTCGTAGGCTGCGGTCGCCCCCTCCAGGTATTCCTTGATGAGCACGCCTTTCCTGGTCTCGGAGAGCTTCGATCTCCGAATGACTTCTATCAGCCTCTCGTAGGCATTGCCCAACTCGTACATATCATCAGCCTCTCCGCTGTAGAGCGGGTAGGTGTCGGCTACCGACTTCAGGCGCGCAACTGCCGCGGGATAGCTCTCGCGCAAGTAATAGAAGTGCCCAATCAGGTACTCCCGGCGCGCCAGAACCTCCTGCACCTCAAGCAAGCGCTGTTTGGCTTCCGGCACCAGCGGACTGTCGGGGAACTGCAGAATCATTTGCCGGTATTCATCTTCGGCGCGGCGGGCATGGGTGGGATCGCGATCGGCCTTCTCCATCTCGCGGTAATGGATGTTGGCGATCTTCATCTGCGCTTCGGCGGCTTCCGGCATGTTGGGGAAGAAGGTAATGAAGTCCTTGTACTCGCTCTCGGCCTGCGCCATGGCGGCCGCGCCGCCTTCGGCGTACCAGGAATCGCCGATGGCGAGCTTGGCGCGAGCGATGTATTCCGAATCCGGATAAGTATTGATCAGGGTCTGCAAGCTGAGGCGCGCCACGTCGTACTTACTGTGTTTTATCGCATCCATCGCGCGGTCGAAGAGGACCTTGTCGGGCTGCTTGGAGTCGACATTCGCAATCGGGTTCTGGCCCTTCTTGCTCTTCTTCTTTTTCTTACTACTGGAGTGCTGAGGCGGAGCGGTGCTGGTGCTCTGGCTACCCGCGCTTGGAACTGGACCGGGGGCGCCGTTCTGAGCTGGAGTAGCGCTTCCGCTCTGAGTCTGAGCGCCGGTGTTTTGGGCCGTGGAGCACAGCGATGCCACTAACCCCACCATTACCGTTATGAGTACCCGACGAAACATCCTAACCACCTTTGCGAACCTACTCTGATAACCCGGCGACCGCAGGGAAGACGCTGGCCGGGGAAATTATTGCAGCCGCGATTCAGGCGCGCTGCAGTGTCGCCTCGTGAGCTGCTCTCAGCAAGGCCTCTACATTGCGAGCCGGATCGCCTTTTCCGAATACATGACTGCCGGCCACGAAAATTTCCACGCCCGCGCGCGCGGCGGTCCCGATTGTGTCCAGGTCGATCCCACCGTCGATCTCAATGCGAAAGTCCACGCCCTTGGCGTTGCGCATGGTCGCCAGCTTGCGAACTTTTTCCAGCGCCGCTGGAATAAACCTCTGGCCGCCGAAGCCGGGATTGACCGACATCACGAGCACGAGGTCGACAATGTCCAGCACCTCACCCAGGGTCTGGACCGGAGTCGCCGGATTGATGGCAACACCCGGCTGCATACCATGGTTGCGAATCAGCTCCAGGCTGCGATTCAGGTGAATGCAGGCCTCCTGATGGACCGTAACCCAATTCGCGCCGGCATCGGCGAAAGCGGGAATGTACGCGTCACAATTTTCGATCATCAGGTGGCAGTCAAGGGGAACATCCACAGCCTTGCGCAGGGACGCAACTACCGGCGGCCCGATGGTGATGTTGGGCACAAAGTGACCGTCCATCACATCCACATGGAGCAGGGTGGCGCCACCTCGCACCGCAGCGTTGGCATCCTCAGCCAGGCGGGCGAAATCGGCCGACAGAATGGACGGCGCTATTTCAATCAAAATGTGCTTCTCTCGCGCAGGTATCCAGAGGAGATTTTAACACGCGGGACGGCGGGCGCTGTTCTCAGCGAAGCTTGATCGCGGTGGGGTACAAAGTTGCAGCCAGGGTCGTCACCTTGCCGGCAGGTACCACAAGTGTGCGCTCCCATGTCCTGCAGCCTGCCTTGGAAATGGTGATCGTGTGCAAACCTTGGGCAATCTCAATTTCCGAAGGCGTGCTACCCACGAAGTTTCCGTCAACCGAAATCTCCGCCCCAGGAGGATGTGAGATGATTTGTAATCGCGTATTGACCGGTGGCGTAGGGGTAGTTCTGAACTTAGCCAAATCAAGTTGCATCGTTCCGTTCACATGGGCAGTGATTTCGGTGTCCCTCTCGAACATAGAGTCCTCTCCTTCCGTGAGAAGAAAGATGGGAGCTGCTACAGGGCCCAGTATTACCGTGCTCACGACCATGTCCCCGACCATAGTTCCGACGTGGCCTTCGCCATTCGTCCCCTCAGCTGCCCGGAGCGTCGCTTTCTCGCCGTCTGCGAGTCTCACATAGTCAATCTCTATATTAAGTTTTCCTCCTCTCCCCATGCGCCGGGCACTCTGAGCGGCAGTTACTGTGCCAACGGCTGGGTTGCCCCGTGGTATTACAACCACTTCGCCAACTTTCACTTCTTCCGAGACCTCGAAATCGACGTTGTCGCCTGTTTTCGCAGCAGCCGAGCTGATCTGCCGTTTTAAGCGAAGCCTGATCGGCGTCCCATCTTCGAGAAGAAATTTGGTCGAGCTTGCGTCGGTTGCAGGTCGAGATAAGGCCAGGGGGGCGGGTTGCTGTGCCCCCAAAGATGGTACGACAGTCGTGAGTGCGCAAATCAGAGCGATAATGGCTCGGCCAAACACAGTGTTTTTTCCTCCTCGAAGGGGCGTTGCTGTACGGTTGGAGTGGACATGGCCTTGTTCGCGGCGTAGCCAGAGGAGAGGGTCTATCGCTCCAGATCGGCCAGCACGGTGACCTTTCCACCTGGGACGGTCAGCCTCCGCTCCCACTGCTTGTAGCCATGCTTCGCAATCGCAATCGTGTGAACTCCAGGGGTAACCGCCAACTCTGAAGGAGTGTCACCGACGAAATTACCGTCAACAGAAATCTCGGCTCCCACTGGATTCGAGGTGATCTCTAGCTGCGCGTTAGTCGTCGGGGTGTCCTGCGAAGTTTCTGCAGGCGACCTAGCAACGCTGGAAGTTGCAGGGGCAACGGGTGCGAACTTTACTGGATCAAGTGGCATGTTGCCGTTTACGTAGGCGGTAATTTCAGTGCCCTTGGGAATCGTCGTGTCCTTGCCGTGCATGAAAAGGAAAAATGGCGCAGCAGGCCAAACCACTAAGCTCGTCGCAACGATCGCGCCGGTCATCGCTCCAGTATGCCCGCCGCCTTTCGTTTCCTTTACCGCCCTGATTGCCGCTTTCTCGCCATCTGCCAGCTTGACATGCACTTCAAAGTCGACGTTGTCGCCAGTCTTCTCATCTGCGGAGCTGAGGTTTCGGTCCAGCCGAAGCTTGATGGGAGTGCCGTCGTCAAGCGTGAATGAGTGATTCGCCGCAGTCGTAGCTGGCGGCGGTGAGGCCTGCTGTGCGGTTGCAATCGGGGCCGTCACTACCGCAATACACAAAAACATCACGGAGGCGAGACGAAACGAAGTGTGCATAGTTCCTCCAACGAACGTCGACCAAACGCGGAGCTGATTGGGAGCGACTACTCAGTTCTGGAGGTTCGGGAAGCACAGACATTGTGGCTGTTGGAACTGGCCGATGCAAGGAGAATAGCGCCTCGTCACGCTATACTGTGCGAATGGTCACAGGGTTCCGTGACTGACCTTCAAGCCATTTTCGCGCCACGAAACACTTCAGTACTTCGGCACTTTGGGATCGACGCGCCCGGCCCAGGCGTTGATGCCGCCGGCGAGGTTGTGCACCTTGGTGAAGCCGGCCTGCTTCAGGAAGTCGACCGCTTTGGCGCTGCGGCCACCCAGCTTGCAGTGGACGACGATCTCGCGCGAGGGATCGAGCTCGCCGACGCGCTTGGGCAAGTCGTTCAGCGGAATGAGATGACCGCCGAGATTGCAGATTTGATATTCGTGCGGATCGCGGACGTCGAGTACGAACAGGTCATCGCCGGCATCGAGGCGCTGTTTCAATTCTTCCGGTGTCATGTCGCCGATGGTAGCAGTTGCCGGCTTCGGCTCGCCACGGATGCCGCAGAATTGGTCATAGTCGATCAGTTGCGTCACGCTGGGATGTTGGCAGCAGACGGGGCAATCGGGACTCTTGCGCACCTTGACCTCGCGGAAGCGCATGGCCAGGGCGTCCACCAGCAGCAGGCGTCCGATCAGCGGATCTCCCGAGCCAAGAATGAGCTTGATCGTCTCCGTCGCCTGAATCACTCCGATCAGTCCCGGCAAGATCCCCAACACACCGCCCTCGGCGCACGACGGAACCACTCCGGGCGGAGGCGGTTCAGGATACAGGCAGCGATAGCAGGGGCCGCCTTTGGCGGCGAAGACGCTGGCCTGGCCTTCGAAGCGGAAGACCGAGCCGTAAACATTGGGCTTGCCGGTGAGCACGCAGCCGTCATTGACCAGATAGCGCGTGGCGAAATTGTCAGTGCCGTCCGCAATGATGTCGAAATCGCGGAAGATCTCGAGCGCGTTGGCGCTAGTCAGCCGGGTTTCGAATTTGCGAACGTTGACATTGGGATTGATGGCGGCAATACTTTCCGCCGCAGAATCCAGTTTCTTGCGGCCGACATCGCCGGTGCCATGAATAATCTGCCGCTGCAAATTCGTCAAATCAACAGTATCGAAATCGACGATACCGAGTGTTCCCACACCCGCAGCGGCAAGATAAAGCGCCAGCGGAGAGCCCAAGCCTCCAGCGCCAACGCAAAGCACCTTGGCCTGTTTCAGTTTGAGCTGCCCCTCGACACCGACCTCGGGCAGGATGAGGTGGCGCGAGTAACGGAGGATCTCTTGGTTACTAAAGTTTGCGCCCGGCATGTTGTCTTCGCCGCTTGCCATGCAATGCTTTCAGTGTCCGCCAATGCCGGCCCTTACGATAGTAATCGCATTGAAGCCGCGCGGGCCCCCATTCATTTAGAATCCTGGCGAGGGTGGCATAAGAATTCATGGCGGCGATCACGTATCTGGAAGCGATCCGGCAAGGCATCTGGGAAGAAATGGAGCGCGATCCCGCGGTCTTCTGCATCGGCGAGGACATTGGGATTTATGGCGGGGCCTTCAAAGTCACCGACGGATTGATTGACCGCTTCGGGCCCGAGCGCGTGGTGGATACGCCCATCTCCGAGATGGCGATTATCAATGCCAGCTTCGGGGCGGCGCTCACGGGCCTGCGTCCGGTTGCCGAATTCCAGTTCATGGACTTCATCAGCTGCGCTTTTAACCAGATCACGAACATGTTGGCCAAGGCCCATTTTCGCTGGGGGGCGCCGGTGCCCGTGGTGGTGCGCGGGCCATCAGGCGGCGGGGTGCACGGAGGGCCGTTCCACTCGCAAAACCCCGAGACCTATTTCGCGCACACGCCGGGATTGAAGGTGATCTGCCCGGCCAGCGCGTATGACGCGAAGGGGCTCATCAAGTCGGCCATTCGCGACAACAATCCGGTGCTGTTTTTCGAACACAAGTTCCTATATCGGCGCATCAAGGAAGAGCTGCCGGCGGAGGATTACACGGTGCCGAT
>JBEKQY010000239.1:0-6049 GCA_049519235.1 Candidatus Korobacteraceae bacterium
CGTTCCCAGCGCTGAAGCGCTGGGCTAAGCTCTTCCGTCCCGCACGCGGGACTGGTTTATGCGCAGAGAAATGCTAGATCGCGAGGAAGGCGTCATGAACGGACGGGGCGATCAACGCCGCCGATTTAGTCGCGTCGGGGTAGCGGGGCAGAGGAATCGGGCTGACAGCCGAGAGCTGACGGCTGACAGCTAATCCACATGAGCCTGAAAGCCAAAGTCGAAGCCATCATCTACGCGACCGAAGAGCCGGTCACGCTCAACGAGCTCGCCTCCTTGCTGAAAGATACGGTGCTGGCGGAGTTGCGCGCCGAGGAAGAAGCTCGGCTGGCGTTGAACGAGACAGTCTCCGACGGGCAGCCTGTTCCCGAAGGAGACGAAGCCCTCATCACTGCAAAGGCGCTCGAAGAGGCCGCAGCGGAATTTGCTAACGAGCCATCCGCCACGGCGGAAGCAATCCCTGTCGTCGATCAGCTTCAGCCTGAAAGCTCCGGTTCTGCTCCCACGAAGAAGGAACAGAAGCAGGCGGAAGAGAAAGAGCAACTGAAGGCAGTCAAGGCGCGCCTGAGCACGATCGTCGACGAGCTCGTCGCCGAGTACGCGTCCAGCGATCGCGGCATGGAGATTCGCCAGATCGCCGGTGGCTATCGCATGGCGACGAAGCCCGAGCACCATGACGTCGTGGTGAGCTTCGCCAAGAGTCTGAAGCCGCCGGTGCGGCTGTCATTGCAGGCGCTGGAAACGCTCTCGGTGATTGCCTACAAGCAGCCGGTGACGGTGCCGGAGATCAGCGAGATTCGCGGCGTCGATTCCGCCGGCGTCATTGCGACTCTGCTCGATCGCAAGCTGATCACCACCGCCGGACGCAAGCAGGTCATCGGCCGGCCGATTCTCTACAAGACCACGAAAGAGTTTCTCCTTCGCTTTGGGCTGAATGATGTCTCTGAGCTGCCAAGTATGGAGGAGTTTGAGAAGCTGGGCGAACCGCAGGCGGAGCTGTTCAGCGCTCCTGCGACGGAGACCGCTTCGCCGAATCCGGCGTCAGCGTCGGAAGCAGCGTCCGAAGCAGCGCCTGAAACCGAGCCCGTCACTGAAGCGGTGCCCGAACAGAACGCCGCGGGCAGCCTGCTGGGCGAAACCGCTATTCCGGCTGATGGGACTTATGCGACTGAGGCGGAGCCACCGCGCGAGAAGTCGTAGCCTCGCGTGGTCGCTATGTCGGCGGAGTTTTGCTGACTGGAGCTGTTACAAAATAGATGGATCCGTTTCTTACGGGTAGAGCGGCGCTTCAGCGCCGCGTTCGCAGCAGCCAACTATCCAGCTTAAGCCGCTGAGGTCGACGACCTCAGCGGCTTAAGCGATTTTGTTCCTCGCCCCTATGCGCGGGCCTGAAGGCCCGCACTACCCAAACGGGGCGGATACACTTAAATCCAGCAATCGCTATAGACATCCGCAGCATAAGCGGCCAGGTTTTCACTCCGCACCATTACGCGTTCGCCCTTCGTAGTTGTCCCAAGGTTTTCTTCACGAACGCCGTGATGCGCTCCCTGGTCAACATGTCCCATCCCGGAAGCCGCAGCACGTACATCGCGGGAAGGTAAATCGCGCTCACGCACACGCCGACAGCGAGAATGCGCGGGACCAAGTGGGCCGGCGGAATAAGATTCCGCACCACGTGCGCCAGCAATCCAGCCACAACCGTGACGCCCGTGACTTTGAACAGATCGTCGTACAGCCGGATGTCGTGAGCGCTTGCGTCCACCACGCGCACGGCGAACCAGGCGATGAGGATACGTTCAATCACCTGCCAGGTGACGGTGCTTACCGCCGCGCCCATCATTCCGAAGTGGCGAATTGCCGGTCCCAGCGTGCAGAACAGCGCGATGAAGATACCAATCCGGACCACCAGCAGGAAATTCCGCAGCTCCTTATAGGCGCGAATGATGGGATCGAGCAGAAACACTCCCAGCAGCAGCAGCACCAAACTCACCAGGAAAATGTTGGCGCTCCGCTCGTAGTTTCTGGTGTAGAGCAGGACGATGAGGTCGTGTCCGGCGACGAACAGCATCGCGAACAGCGGAAACTGGATCGCAGCCAACTGGTTCGTCGCCGACGCGGTGATATAGCGAATGTCCGCCTTGCGATCCTCCTTTTGCAGGCTGCTGATGCGCACGATCATCACCGACACTACCGATTCCAGCGCCAGCGTCAGCAGCGGCACATCGACCCAACCAACCGCGTAGATCGCGAAGTCCTTCGGTCCCAGCGAATGGCTGACGAAGTAGTTGTCCAGATCTTTCTGGATGACCCACATCATTCCAACCGCGCCATAAGGCAGCGCGTAAGCCAGTTGCTCTTTGAAGAACTCCCAGTCGAAGTGCATCCAGAAGCGCGGGAACCTGACGTCCAGATACCAGACCAAAACCGCGACCGACAGCAACTGATTCAGCAGCGCCGCAATCAGGATGCTCTTCACCGAGCGGAACCACAGGGCCGCAGCGGCGAACAGGATCACTCGCGCGATCTGCGTTCCCACAATGAAGATCGTGGAATACCGCACATCCTGCATCGCGACCGGGATTTGCTGCACCAGGCTCGAGGTCAGCGTAAGCAGCACCAGAAATCCCAGCAGCAGAGCTAATGGCATCAGCGCGTCGGTGCGAAACAGGAAGTGCAGCACCTGCGGGTAAAACGCGACCGCAATCAGCGGAATCCATCCCGCCACAAAGTTGTAAACCAGGATGTTGAGGGCGATCTGCCCGCCGCGTTCCGGATGTCGCGGCATGAAGTAGTACGCGCTCATGCCGACGCCAAACGTCGCAATGCTGGTCGTCGTGGAAACGAACAGGAACGCCTCTTTGAAGATGCCGTATTCGGTTTGCGGCATCAGGCGAACCAACAGCACCGGCAACGCGATACTCAAGGCCGCGGCGACAAACTTCGAGACTGTCAGCCAGAACGCCTGCACCACCAACCGCGGTGGTTGCTTGGTTGCCGTCGCTGTCACTCGGTTGCGATCTCCCGTTTCACCATAACCGGAACCGCGCCCCAAGTCGAGGATGCGGAGTCTGCGAGTACACAGCGCGTCTCGTCGCCTTCAATCGCAAGAGGTTTTGCCACCCCCACCCCCCCATAAAATAAAGTCTTTGCAATTAATACTTTAATGAATACTTCCCACCAAAGTATTGATTCCAATAGACTTGAGTGTGCATGCAACTTCCATATCTTCAATACTTTGCAAACAGTATCTCCAAAGTATTGATTCAAGGAGAGTTACCGGAGACCATGCAACTATAGTGTTTTAAACAACTTGCGAAATCAGATCCGCTCTTCAGTTTTCAAAGAACTCTCTCGACCTCCGGCGCGTCTGCCGCCCCCGAGACCGTCAGGCACACTTAGCCCAACTTAACAGCGTAGGGCCTGCAAAAAAGTTGTCAAGTTACGAAAGTACAATACGCGCTATTGTACTTTCGTAACCAGACACGGTCGCCAATGTGCGCGCGGGTGCGCCGGGTGCCCTGGGTCTCGCGGTGTTCCAGACCCGGGAGGAGTGATACGTCGCACTCACCCAAGTCTCGAAAAGCGCGAGACCTGGGCCACCCGCCGGTCGAGCGTGGTGAAGGGCGACCGGTGAAGGTGACGAAGGGCGACCGCAACCGGTACGCTCGCTACGTCAAGGCGACCTTGCGCAAGGACCGTCGCGTCAACATCCGCATCTCCAGCAAAGACCTGGAGGCCATCCAGAAGCGCGCGCTCGAGGAGGGCCTTCCCTATCAGACCCTGATCTCCAGCCTGTTGCACAAGTATGTTTCGGGACGGCTGCGGGAAGGTTGACGGCCAGAGATCGTGAGTTGAAGATGTTCGGTGAGCGACCCCGAATCTTCCGCTGGCCAGGTCAGCGTCCAAACGACGGACGCGAACCTGGGGCAGTTCTGCGTAATTAAGGTCTGACCCTCTATGAGAGATAGGCAATCGGGGTTATGCTTGAATATCCAACGACGAAATGTGCGAGACTTGGCCGTTGCTTAGGCAGGGATAAATGCAGCTTCGAAAAGTCCGAATCGAAAATTTTCGCGCGATTAAGGAAACCGAAGTTCTATTCGTTGATGCGTTAGGCGCCATTCGGCCCGTGACGGTTCTTGCTGGGCCGAATGGCTCGGGCAAAACATCGGTTCTCTTCGCCATCATCCAAGCACTCCGAGGGGTAATGGGCTATCGAACAACCGATGTCCCGGAGCCAGAAGAGCTGGACATTCACAGGCCGCTCTCAATCGGTGGCCTGTCGCCGACACCTCCATCCATTTCCGTGACTCTCGATGTCAAATTTGGTGAAGAAGAGAGAACTGCAATCCGCACAGTCATGGCTGAAGTCAGTCCCGAGGAGGAGCTTGTAGACCTTCCGAATGGAACGGTGCGGGCAGTGTGGAAATATCCGCCCGAAAGAAAACCAGACGGGACGCTTGAGCCAACTTGGTTTTTGAATCGCACTGACCCAAGCTACGCGCTACCTTGGTTCCACGGAAGAAAGAACGCTATCAGCGGATGGACGAGTCGAAGATTTCGGGACCGGACGCTGCTCGATAGGATTGGTGGCATTTACTTATTTCCTCAAGACAGAAGTCTGCGATCTCGTGTTATGGGCGAACGAGTAACTCAAGATGAGGACTTCATGGTCGCAGCAGAGCGAAAAGGTAGGGGTGTTTCTTCCGTTTGGGGCATATTGGAGTATCTAAGCAACTACTCCCGCAGTAGACCAGAAGGCGTTAAAACACAAGAAAATTGGGAGCAGCGTATTCGCGAGGGCTTTAACCGGATTTGTGCTCCTAAGGAGTACCTCGGCTTCATGTATCGGAGTGACGATCCTTTGGGCGCGCCTTACTTCAAAGACAATGGAAGCACATACCCTCTTGAGATGGCTGCGTCGGGTGAGCAAGTAATCATCGAATATCTGGCCCGCCTAACCTATCCGAGTCCCATGAACCACAGCATCATACTCATCGACGAGCCTGAAATACATTTGCATCCTGCGTGGATTCGACAGCTGTATCTAGCTCTTCCAAAGATCGGCATTGGTAATCAGTACATCGTCACGACGCACTCGACCGAATTGTATGCCGCTGCGGCGAGAGATCAGGCGCTTATAGAGATGGGCCAGTTAATCGAGAACACATAATGCCCTATATCTCCGCCTATCCTCGTCCGGGCAAGGTTGCCTTGTTGTGCGAAGGCGACGTAATTGGGTATGAAGCGACCCTATTTCAAAAGTGGACCGGCGCAGAACTGGGAAATGAGCCGCTTGTCGATATCTGGCCTTGCGGAACCTGCACATCCATCCTCGGTATTAGCGACGCGATCGGTCGGAGCCGTCCCATATTTGCCATCGAAGATCGCGACTTCCGGTCGCCGGACGAATCTCGGCAGGACTGTGAGAAAGTTCGGAAAGACCGCGAACGCCGAGGTGTCCAAATTCTCGCATGGTGCACATGGAATCGATGCGAAATCGAGAACTACCTATTAGAACCGGATGTGCTTTTGCCTGTTTTCCGTGCGGCCTTTAATTGCAGCGACGACGATATTGTCAGGGCACTCAATGAGATATTGCCTGCACTCGCCTTATTTCAGGCGGGCCAGTACGCAACGGCTCGGGCGCGACGCACATGGGCATCAACTGATCCGGGCTCCGCTTTGCTCTTTGGAATCCGGTCCAGGCCGGAATGGAAAGAAAACGGCATCGCTTCGCCAGATTACGAAGCATTTCGGACTGGTTTGGAGAAGAACGGTCGAAATTGGATCGAGCAGGTCCAAGCGACCCAATACGATGTTATTGGCGATTTCGACGCGAAGTTCAAGCCGTGGAAAGACTGTCAGTGGTCAAACGATTTCTGGCGCAATGACTGGGCGGGCAAGGAAATACTTCATTGGTTGCGAATAGTAATGACGAACAGATTTGGTTGGCCGGTCGATGGGGAGTCCGGCAATCGTGAAGCGCTCAACTGGACGATGGGTCGGCCCGAGAGGGAGGCGCAAGATCGTCCGATTGAAGCCGCTCTAA
>JBEKQY010000240.1:0-6024 GCA_049519235.1 Candidatus Korobacteraceae bacterium
TCGCGGGCACAGAGCTGTAGATAACGCTCGATGCGTCCGCTGGAGTGCTCCGGCCCTTGTCCTTCATGTCCGTGCGGCAACAGCATCACGAGTCCTGTCAGCAGGTCCCATTTGTCTTCACCGGCGGCAATGAATTGGTCGATGATGATTTGCGCGCCGTTGGCGAAATCGCCAAACTGCGCTTCCCAGGCCACCAGCGCCTCCGGATAGTCGCGCGCAAACCCATACTCGAATCCCAACACGGCGGCTTCCGACAGTTCTGAATTGTAGATTTCCACCCTTGCCTGACCGGATCCCAGGTGACACAGGGGCACATATTCCCGCTCGTCCAGAATGTCAATAAGGACCGAATGCCGCTGATTGAAGGTGCCGCGACGCGTGTCCTGGCCGCTAAGGCGAATCGGTATTCCCTCCAGGGCGAGCGATGCGAATGCGAGCGCCTCGGCCATTCCGAAATCAACCGCGCGCTTACCGTAGCCCATCTCGCGGCGCTGCTCCAGCAGCTTTTGCACCTTGGGATGGATATGGAAGTCCTCGGGATATTTGACCAATGCGTCGGTGATCTGGTGCAGCTTATCCGCGGACAGTCCCGTGTCAACTTCGTCCTCAGGGTTGTAGGGACCGCCGTGAAAGGGCGCCCAGTAACTTGGCATCAGCCGCATCGACGGCTTCTTGACCATGCTCTTGCCGGCCTTTTCCGCGGCATCGAGCGCTGCCTGGAATTTCTCCACGTATGGCTGCGGATCGAGATCTACGTTTTTGGCGTAGATCTGGTAGAGCATGGGATGATCTTTGATCTTGCGATACAGGATCGGCTGAGTAATGGTCGGATCGTCGACCTCGGAGTGGCCATGTCTGCGAAAACCGATTAGGTCCACCAGCACATCGGAACCAAACTCGTAGCGATATTCCAGCGCCATGCGGCCGGCGCGCACCACGGCGTCAACGTCCTCGCCATTGACGTGGAAGATCGGAATCGGCAGGCGCTTCGCAAGGTCCGACGCGAAACGGCCTGAGTACGCCTCGCTGGGATTAGTGGTAAATCCGATGAGGTTGTTGACAATGATATGCACCGTTCCGCCGACGGTGTAGCCGCGCAGATTGGCGAGGTTCAGCGTCTCCGCATTGATTCCCTGCCCCGCAAAGGCGGAGTCGCCGTGCATCAAGACCGGCAGCACGCGAGCTTTTCCGTCACGTCCCAGGCGGGTCTGCTTGGCGCGAGCGCGGCCCAGCGCCACCGGGTCAACCGCTTCGAGATGGCTGGGGTTGGAAACAAGATGAATTCGCACTGGCCGCCCGCTTGCACTGGTATAAATCCCGGTGGCGCCGATGTGGTACTTAACGTCACCGCCGCCCAGCACGCTGCGCGGATCGACATCCTCAAAGCCGGCGAAAATCTCCGCCGCCGGTCGGCTCACGATGTTGATGATGACGTTCAGGCGTCCGCGATGGCTCATGGCCAGCACAGCCTGCTCGGCGCCGTATTTTGACGCGGAATTCAGGATCTCGTCCAGCAGAGGAATGAGCGCTGTGTTGCCTTCCAGCGAGTAGCGCTTGGTGCCAATGTAGCGCGCCTGGATCGTTTGCTCGAAAATGTCCGCACGCACAAGCTGATCCAGGATGCGGGAACGGTCCAGCGTCTCCGGCTGCTCGGACTCCATGCGCTCCTGAATCCACTGGCGCCGCTCGGGATCGGCGATATGCATAAACTCGACACCAATACTGCCGCTGTAAGCGCGACGCGCCGCTTCGGCCACGTCGCCAGACACGTCCAGCTCCGGATGTGCAATGGGAGTAAAGTGGCCCAGAGGATCGAGGTTGGCTTGAAGGTATCCCCAGCGGCGGAACGCGTCCAGCACACGCTCCTGCTTCTCGCTGTCAACGTTCATCAGTACAGTGGACAAGGATCAATAGCTCCTCGGCCTCAGCCTGCCACAACGGGAGGGTAGGCCGTTGCTTCATAGCGCTAATGGTTATAGATTCTTTACCGGCCGGACGGATGCGCTCGCGGCATGAAGACCGCGACTGTCAACGGACTTTTCAGTATATAGTGTCGAAATGCTCGCATAGGGGCGTCCACGGACTGACGGGTTGTCTTGCTGGCTCCTATGCGGGCGCTGAAGTAGCTGAAGTAGATGATTCAGCCGTTATCGTCGCATGATCGCGTATTTGTGCTCACCGGCGCTGGCGTAAGCGCCGAAAGTGGCTTGCCCACATTTCGTGGCGCCGACGGGCTTTGGCGCGGCTACCGCGTGGAGGATGTGGCGACGCCTGAGGCCTTCCGCGCCAACCCGGAGATGGTATGGCAGTTTTACTCGGAGCGGCGCAGGCGGCACGCAATCGTCGTCGCTAACGCAGCCCACTTCGCGCTGGCCAAGCTGGAGCAGGCCTTGGATGAGCGTTTCTTTCTCTGCACTCAGAATGTCGACTCCCTGCATGAACAGGCGGGCTCACAGCGCATCGTGCACATGCATGGCCGGCTGATGCAGACCCGCTGCTCGCGGGAAAGCTGCCGCACCAAACCCTTTGACGATGAGCGTCTATACACGAAGCGGGCGGAGATTCCCACTTGCCCGCAATGCGGAGCGCTGCTGCGGCCGCATGTCTGCTGGTTCGGGGAGGTCCCGTATGCCATGGACCGCATCTTCGAGCAGTTGAGAATATGCTCTGTCTTGCTGACGGTCGGCACCTCAGGAGTAGTTGAGCCCGCCGCCAGCTTCGTGCGCATGGCGCGCATCAATCGGGCGCGGGCCATCTATATTGGCCCGGAAGAGCCCAGCAATCGCGCATTCTTCGACACGGTAGTGCTGGGCAAAGCGGGAGAGGTGCTGCCTAAACTGGTAAAAGAGCTTGGCGGATAGAATTCGTCGGGCTCAGAAACGATTCTACTCCCGAGGTAAAGCGCAGAAGAGTTTAGTGAACGAGGTGACTCACGATATTGTAGGCGGCGAATGCGGCCACATAGGCCACAACCGTCATATAGGAGAACTGCAGCACCGGCCACTTCCAGCCATTGGTTTCGCGGCGCACCACGGCAACAGTTGACATGCACTGCATGGCGAAGGCGAAGAAGACCAGCAAGGCCACGGCCGCGGCTGGAGTGAGTTCGTGCCGCAACGCAGTTTGCAAGTCGGTGGCATGAGATTGCGGATCGACGCCGTGCAGCGTGCCCAGGGTCGCGATAATGACTTCCCGCGCGGCGATTGAAGTCAGCAGGCCGACCCCGATCTTCCAGTCGAAACCGAGAGGACGAATCGCCGGCTCGATCGCGTGCCCCACTTTGGCGACTACGCTGTCCTGCACCTGTGGCGGTTGCCCATGATGCATGGGGAAATTCGTAGCCGCCCACAGCAGCAGCGACACCAGCATGATCACTGTGCCTGCGCGATAAAGAAATGCCTTGCCGCGATCAACCACCCGCAATCCCAGTCCCGCCGGCGTGGGCCAGCGATAGGGGGGCATCTCCAGGATGAACGGAGCGTCCTTACTTTTGAGAATGGTGGACTTCAACAGCCGCGCGGTTAGCACTGCCATCAGAAATCCGAGAACGTAAAGACCCAGCATGGCCGCCGCCCGCGTGCCAAGAAAGAAGCCAAGCAACGGACGAGCAGGCAGAAACGCTGCAATCACCATGGTGTAGACAGGCAAACGCGCCGAGCAGGTCATGAACGGGGCAATCAGAATAGTGGCGATGCGATCGCGCTTGCTCTCGATGGTGCGCGTCGCCATGATGGCCGGCACGGCGCAGGCATACGCCGACAGCAGTGGGATAAAGCTCTTGCCGTTCAAGCCGACGCGCGACATGGTGCGGTCGGCGATGACGGCGGCGCGTGACAGGTAGCCGGAATCTTCAAGAATTCCAATCACCAGGAACAGCAACAGTATCTGCGGCAGAAACACCAGCACCGAGCCAGTGCCCTTCCACACTCCGTTGATGACAAGCGATTGGAACATGCCCGCCGGCAGATGAGTGCCAATCTGCGCGCCACTCGAGTCCAGGAATTTCTGCAGCAGATTGGAAAGCGGCTGGCCGACGGCGAAGATCGTCTGGAAGACGCCAATCACAACCAGCGTGAAGATAATTGGACCCCAAGTGCGATGCAGGAAAATCGAGTCCAGACGAGCCGTCCAGACGGGAGTCGCGGGACGGCGGTATCCCGCATTCGTTCCCACCTTCACCGCCCATTCGCGGTAGCCGCGGGTGCTTCCTACAACCGGCAGCTCCAGCGGATCAGGACTAGCGGCTGCCGATGACAGAAAGTTCTGCACCGCAACCATGCCCTCACCCGTCGTGGCGCTCACCAAGGCCACCGGAGTTCCCAGCTCGCGCGCCAGCGACAACACATCGACATGACCACCCTGCTTGCGCAGTTCGTCAGCCATGTTCAGCAGCACAAGGGTTGGGACGCCCAGCGCAATCACGCGCGCCGCCAAGACGAGGTGAGTGTGCAAATTGGTGGAGTTGAGGACGAGGATGATCGCGTCCGGACGCGGCGTTCCCGGCATTTTGCCGGTCAGAACGTCGACCGCAACCTTCTCATCTTCGGACTTGGGAATCAGGCTGTAGACGCCGGGAAGATCGATGAGGGCAATCTCTTCCCCGTTGGCGTCGCGCACGTAGCCGGTGTGATGCTCAACCGTAACGCCCGGGAAGTTGCCGACCTTCTGGCGCAGCTTGGTGAGACGGTTGAACAGCGTAGTCTTGCCGGAATTGGGAGGACCTACGACGGCAATGGCTCGATACGAGGCGCCGAGAGCTTCATCCTTGGCTGTTGCCACGGCGTGACAGCTCATGGTCGAAGCTCCCATCGATTAGTCTCCAAACGCAGGAGCCCCGATAAGCTCGACGTGAATGTGGCGGGAGAGATCGCGGCGCATGGCAACTTCGGCACCGTCCACGCGATAGACGCGGGGATCGCCACCCGGGCCGCTGCGCAGGACCTTTACCACCAGACCGGGAACGAATCCCAGGTTCATGAGATGCTCGGCAACCGGAGGAGACAATTCGAGATCGGAAAGAATGGCGCTCTCGCCCACACGCAAATCGGCAAGGGCACCGGCTTTCGCCTGACGATCTTTCTTACGACGGCCGAATATGAAGTTGAAAATCATTTTCAATTCCAACTCTATTCTACCCCTCCCACGCTCCCAGGCAACGACCAAAGTCACACCTGTTTGTGACATCTGAACGTTTTCCTGGAATCCCGGAAAATGCTCCCAAACTAGCGTTTTTTGCATCATTTGCGCGAACTGTTGCAACAAATTTGAAACTCTTCTCGCCGCTGTGCCGGCCAGCGCAGTCCCACAACTTGGTATGCATACTCATCTAGAGCGAGACAACACGACAGCCGCAGCCTGGTTTTCCAAAGGATATTTGACATTCTGAAAAATGACATAGTTTCCCGAGTCTCCTTCCATCGGCTATTAGCGAACATTTACCCTGACACTGAACGTTTTCGCCGGCGGTACGTCATATTCCCAAGACCGGCGGTAGCTGAGATGGAGCGTCGCCATCCCCGCGGAACTGGCGTTGAACCGAAATACCTGCACTCCCGGAGCGCCGACCGCTTTGGAGGACGCCGTATTCTTTCGATAGGAAGTTTTCTGGAGCTTCAATGGAGACGGATCGCCGGCAACCGCCCAACTATATCCCGTAGAAGGATTGCTCTTGAGCTTCACGATCAGCGTGCCGCCAGATGTGAGATCGACATCTTTGCTGTTGTCTTCATCGGCGATGCTGACCGTATGAGACACGGCCTTTGCCGGTGAGTTAGCAGATGGCGTCTGCCAGGCTTCACCAACGGCCCCAAACACAAGACCAAACGTGGCGGCACCAACAATCCATGCGCAACGAATCATTGAGCGTTCTCCTCACAATAAAGCTGTTGACGATGAGAGCGATGGTTTCACCGGGAGTGGACGCAAGCCGCTATCGTCAACTTCGGATTGCTTATGCTTTAGCACGTGATGAGAACGGAACTGCGATCTGCGGATACCATCGGCAACCCCTAAACGAGTTGGCCG
>JBEKQY010000241.1:0-5995 GCA_049519235.1 Candidatus Korobacteraceae bacterium
CCCGACCTGATCAAGCAATATCTGGGCTCGGTGGTGCCTTATACCGACAACTTTTTTGCCGCGCTGAATGCCGCGGTCTTCACTGACGGATCGTTTGTTTATGTGCCGAAGGGCGTGCGTTGCCCCATGGAGTTGTCGACCTACTTCCGCATCAACGCGGCCGAGACCGGCCAGTTCGAGCGGACGCTGATCGTCGCCGACGAAGGCGCGTCCGTCAGCTACCTGGAAGGCTGCACCGCGCCGATTCGCGATGAGAATCAGCTTCACGCCGCGGTGGTTGAACTGGTGGCGCTCGACAACGCGACCATCAAGTACTCGACCGTGCAGAACTGGTATCCCGGCGACAAGGAAGGCCGCGGTGGGATCTACAACTTCGTTACCAAGCGCGGCAAGTGCCAGGGTGCGAACTCGAAGATCTCCTGGACGCAGGTGGAGACCGGCTCGGCGATCACCTGGAAGTATCCGGGTTGCATTTTGCAAGGCGATAACTCGGTGGGCGAGTTCTACTCGGTCGCGCTGACCAACAACTATCAGCAGGCCGACACCGGAACGAAGATGATCCACATCGGCAAGAACACGCGCAGCACGGTGGTGTCGAAGGGCATCTCCGCCGGGCACGGTCAGAACACGTATCGCGGGCTGATCAAGATCCTTAAGGGTGCGACCGGTGCACGCAATTACACGCAGTGCGATTCGCTGCTGATCGGCGACAAGTGCGGTGCGCACACCTTCCCGTACATCGAAGTGCGAAATTCGACCGCGCAGATGGAGCACGAGGCGTCGACGTCGAAGATCGGCGAAGACCAGCTGTTTTATTTGCGGCAGCGCGGATTGAAGGCTGAAGACGCGGTTTCAATGATCGTGAACGGATTCTGCAAGCGCGTCTTCCGCGAGCTGCCGATGGAATTCGCCGTGGAAGCCCAGAAGCTGCTGAGCGTGAGCTTGGAAGGCAGCGTCGGGTAAAGGTAGAGCGGACCTTTAGGTCCGCGTTGCGCGGTCGGGTAGTGCTGGCCTTTAGGCCAGCGTTACCGCGTCAAGTTTTCGAATTGGGGCTTCAGCCCCAGCCCGAAGGGCGACATTTGTTTTAGCCGTGGGCGTGAGCCCGCGGTGAGCATGTCACCAAGAGCGTGAGTCCCTTTAGGGACGGCATAATCCGCGCGGCGAACAGCAGATCCCTCGCCCCGCTCGTGATGACAAATTTTGAACTGCGGACGCCATTTGGCTCCCGCGAACATTGAGGACGACTAGAACCGATGAGCTTACTGGAAATCAAGAATCTGCACGTTAAGGTCGACAGCAACGAAATCCTCAAAGGGATTAACCTCACCGTCAATCCCGGCGAGGTGCACTCCATCATGGGCCCGAACGGCTCCGGCAAGAGCACGCTGGCCCAGGTGCTCGCGCGCCGCGAGAGCTATAACGTCACCGCCGGGGAAGTCACCTTCGACGGCAAAGATCTGCTCGAAATGAAAGCCGAGGACGCCGCCTGCGAAGGCGTCTTTATGGCATTCCAATATCCCGTCGAGATCCCCGGCATCAGCAACGCCTACTTCTTGCGCTCGGCACTGAATGCCGTCCGCAAATATCACGGCCGCGATGAAATGGATGCCATGGACTTCCTGCCCATGTTCCGCGAGAAGCTGAAGCTGCTGGAGATGGACGAGAAGATGATGAACCGCTCGGTGAATGAAGGCTTCTCCGGCGGCGAAAAGAAACGCAATGAGATTTTGCAGCTGGCGATTTTGGAGCCCAGGCTGGCCATCCTGGACGAAACCGACTCCGGCCTGGACATTGACGCGCTGAAGATCGTCGCCAAGGGCGTGAACTCCATGCGCAGCCCGCAGCGCTCGTTTGTTGTGGTCACGCACTACCAGCGGCTGTTGGACTACATCGTCCCTGACTTCGTGCACGTGCTGATGAACGGCCGCATCGTGCGTTCCGGCGGCCCGGAGCTGGCGCTGGAGTTGGAAGAAACGGGCTACAGCTCGATGGAAACCGAATCCCGCGAGACCGCGCCGGCGTAGGTGGAAGAGCTGGCCTTCAGGCCAGCGTCGAGCGAGATTTTTGAAGGGGCGCGGCTTTACAGGCTGCTGAAAAGGTCGGCTTTGGAACGGTTTGTAACAGGGCACGACTTTAGTCGTGCCGATAAGCCGTTTATTTTTATCATCCCGAGCGGGCTTCAGCCCGCGAGGGATCTGCTTTTCGACTTTTGGCATTCACCGAGGGTTTGGAATAAATTGATCACCGCGATCCCACAATTAGAGACATACCTGGAGAGCTTCAGCGACTTCCAGAAGACCGCTCCCGGCCGTGACTTGGCTTGGTTGCGCAAACTGCGGGAGGATGCCTTCGCCCGCTTCTGCGACGTCGGCTTTCCGACGACGCACGATGAAGACTGGCGTTTCATCAACGTCTCCGCCATTGCAAAGACGCCATTCCGCCTCGCCGCGGGTGGCAGCGAACTAAGCACCAACAACGATCCGAGACCGTGGCTTTTGCCCGGCGCCGCCTGTCAACTCGTTTTCGTCGATGGTCACTTCAGCCGCGAACTCTCCTCGCTTGGCGATATGCCAGCCGGAGTTCGCGTGAACGGCCTCGCCGCCGAACTCAGCACCAATCCGGCGTCTTTAGAACTGCACCTCGGACGTTATCTCGACACCCAGCGCGATGCCTTTGCCGCACTGAACACGGCATTTCTCGCTGATGGCGCCTTCGTTCACATTCGCAAAGGCAAGGTGCTGGAGCAGCCGATTCATATGCTCTTCGTCTCAACCGGCGGCGACCGGCCGCTGATGACCCATCCCCGCAATCTGATCGTCGCCGGGGAACAATCGCAACTCGCCGTTGTCGAGGATTACGTCTCACTCAATGGCGGCGTGGCCTTCTGCAATACTGCGACTGAGCTGGTCGCGGCAGAGAGCGCGGTGGTCTCGCACTACATGATCGAGCGCGAGGATCGCGAGACCTTCAACGTCTCGACACTGCGCATCCAGCAGGGGCGAAGCTCCAACGTGGCCTCTCACTCCCTTCTTCTGGGCGGAGGTCTGGTGCGCAACAACGTTCATCCCGTTTTGGCGGGTGAAGGCGCGGAGTGTCTCATCAACGGTCTGTTCATCGGCAACGGACGCCAGCACCTCGACAATTACATGCTGGTGGAGCACGCCAGCCCGCATTGCGACAGCCGCCAGTTCTACAACGGCATTCTCGATGGCAGCTCGCACGGCGTTTTTCATGGCCGCATTATCGTCCACAAGGACGCGCAGAATACCGACGCCAAACAGACCAATCGCAATCTGCTGCTCTCCGACGACGCGCAAATCGACACCAAGCCGCAGCTCGAGATCTATGCCGACGACGTGAAGTGCACCCACGGCGCGACCATCGGCCAGATCGACGAGAACGCGCTGTTTTACCTGCGCTCGCGCGGCATCGATGAACCCTCGGCGCGCAAACTGCTGCTGCTCGCCTTCGCCAACGAATGCCTCGACCGGATGAAAGAGGACGCGGTCAGGATGTATCTGGAGAGATTGATCAATCGCCATCTGTTTGGGATGGCCAAGGCCGCGCCGGTTGCGACTGCTCGCGGCGAGGACAAGGGAAGAAACTGGGAGGAAGTAGGATGACAGCCGCCGCGAACAGCGTGCCTTGGGAGTTTCAGCCTGCGATGGTTGGTGAAACAACATTTCCGGTAGCGGAAGTTCGCCGCGATTTTCCCATCCTGCACCAGCAGGTTTACGGGCATCCACTGGTCTATTTGGATAACGCCGCGACGTCACAGAAGCCGCGCGCGGTGATTGACGCCATTTCCCGCTATTACGAGCGTGGCAACGCCAACATCCATCGCGGTGTGCACTTTCTGTCCGAACACGCGACCGAAGAGCACGAGGCCGCGCGTCGCACGGTGCAGCGCTTCCTGAATGCGGCGGACAAGCGCGAAGTCATCTTTGTGCGAAGTGCTACCGAAGGCATCAACCTGGTTGCGCAGACCTATGGCCGCACACATGTCGGCGCCGGTGACGAAGTCCTGATTACGGCGATGGAGCACCACTCCAACATTGTTCCCTGGCAGATGCTTTGCGAAGAGAAGGGCGCTCACTTGCGGGTGGTTCCCATCAACGACCGCGGCGAGTTGCTGATGGACGAGTTGCCGAAGCTGCTCAATCCAAGGACGAAGCTGGTCGCGGTGACGCACGTTTCGAACGCGCTGGGCACGATCAATCCACTCCGCAAGATCGTCGAAATTGCACACAAGCACAATGTCCCCGTGCTGGTGGATGGTGCGCAGGCTGCTCCGCACCTCAAGATCGATGTGGAGGAACTGGATTGCGACTTCTATGTTTTCTCGGGGCACAAAGTTTATGCGCCCACGGGGATCGGCGTCCTTTTTGGCAAGCAGGCGCTGCTCGAGGCCATGCCTCCTTATCAAGGCGGCGGCGACATGATCCGCTCGGTCACTTTCGAGAAGACCCTGTACAACGATTTGCCGTACAAGTTCGAGGCGGGCACGCCAAACATTGGCGGCGCCATTGGCCTGGGCGCAGCCATCGATTACGTCGGTCATTTGGGAGTCGACAACATCGCCGCTCACGAACACGATCTGCTGGTTTACGCGACGGAAGCGCTTTCTGCAATCCCTGGCGTTCGCATCATCGGCACCGCCGCGGAGAAAGCTGCGGTGATTTCCTTCATCATCGAAGGCATTCATCCCCATGACATCGGTACCATACTCGATCGGGAAGGAATTGCGATTCGCACCGGACACCATTGCGCGCAGCCGGTAATGCAGCGCTTCCGTATTCCAGCGACCGCTCGCGCGTCGTTCGCGCTGTACAACACGCGGGCCGAAGTCGATGCGCTGGTCGAGGGCATCCAAAAGGTGAAGGAGGTCTTCGCCTGATGTCCGATTTGCGCGAGCTCTATCAGGATGTGATCCTGGAGCACAGCAAGGCGCCGAGGAATTTCCGCGAGCTACAGACGGCGAACCATAAGGCCGAGGGCTACAATCCGCTTTGCGGCGATCATTTTACCGTGTATCTCGACCTGGAAGGCGATTCCATTCGCGACGTAACGTTTCAGGGATCGGGCTGTGCGATTTCGAAGGCTTCTGCCTCGATGATGACCCAGAGCGTGAAGGGCAAGAGCAAAGAAGAAGCCGCGAAGTTGTTCGAGCGCTTTCGCAACTTAGTCACGGGACAAGCGAACGGCGACCGCGACTCGCTGGGCAAGCTGGCGGTTTTTGCCGGCGTCTCGGAATTTCCCGTGCGCGTAAAATGCGCAACCCTCGCCTGGCACACACTTCAGGCTGCATTGGAAGGGAAGCAGGAATCGGTGTCGACGGAGTGATGTGACGCGCAAAGGCGCGAATGTTACTCTTTCTAACGTTTGGAGCAAAAGGAGATTGCATGAGTACGGCGCCGCGCGCTTCCTTTGGTTGGAAGATCGAGAAATCGACTGATGAATTGAACAATGCTGTGACGACGGTCAAGTGTCATGGCAGGGTGGTGAGCGACACCGCAGCTCAGTTGAGGGAAGTGGTCAAGCCGCTCATTCCGCTCGGTGGCCGTATCCTGATCGACCTCACCGATGTGGAACATGTGGACAGCTCCGGCTTAGGCACGCTGGTCGGGCTGAAGGCGTCTGCGGTTAACGCGGGATATTGCACGCTGGAACTTGTCAATCTAACGCCCCGCGTGGCGGAGCTTTTGCGCATCACCAAGCTGACGCAATTGTTCTCGTCGTAGCGTAGCAAGTTTCCAAAGACACGATAGGGGCTGAAGTCGGGCGGCACGGCTGAACAGGCTGCGGGAAAATTCGGAACAGCAGATCCCTCGGCGGCCTGAAGGCCGCTCGGGATGACAAAAATAAGCGGCTTATCGGCACGACTAAAGTGAGTGCGTGAGAACTCACTTGCGCTGGAAGGATAAATGATGCACAAAGGGGTATGTCACGATTTCTGGTGTACAACCCCGAGCAAGCGTATTTACTGCCGCCCAGC
>JBEKQY010000242.1:0-8976 GCA_049519235.1 Candidatus Korobacteraceae bacterium
AACGTATGCCGTCCCTACGGGACTCGCATTCTTTTCCCACTTGACCCAGCACTCCGCCTTCGGCTCCGTGCTGGGCTAGACTGTTCCGTGCCTACGGCACTTGGATTTCGTTGTTTTGTTCCGCCGCGGAAAAGACGAGCTGAGTTTCGTAACAGCCTCTAAAGCGCCGCTCTACCCGTGCCGGACTACACTAACTGTGAAACTGCTCTAACTTCAAGCCCGCTGCGCCAGTCGCCTGGAAACTACAACGAGCGCAGGAAGTTCAGCAGGTCCTGCTGGTCGGAGGTGGAGAGATGGTTGTAGTTGTTGACCACGCCATTAGCTTCCGAGCTGGGATACTGGTGATTGCCCGGGCTGGAGTGCGCGCTGATCGCCTGTACCAGGTCGGTGGTGCGGCCGTCGTGCATGAAAAAGATTCGCTGCCCCAATCCCCAGAGCGGCGCGGTGCGGAATTCGTCGCCGTTGGCGACCCCTTGACTGATGTTGTCGGCCAGGTTCGGACCCATGTGGTGCAACAGCAGATCGGAATACAGGTGCGCATGGATATTGCTCAACGCGAAGATCGGCGATCGTCCGGTCGTCATTGACGGTGTGTGGCACAGGGAGCAGCCGATCTGAACGAAGACCTGAGATCCGTGCCGGGTTGACCCAGAGCTCTGGCCCGGGGTCGGCTGGTCCAGCATCTTCATGAACATGGTGGTAAGGACGACGTTACTGGGCAACGATGTGCCGCTGGAATCGAAGTTCGTGCTGTCTTCCGGCGTGGGGTTGAACTGGCAGCCTATCGTCTGATCACGCTCGGTGTTGAACATCTCGTTGGTAACCCCGATTTCCACGTTGAAGGCCTCGCCGGCAAACACCTCCAGCGACTTGTCCTGCGCCTTCCAGCCGAAGCGGGTGATGGTGCCATCGTTGGCGCTGATGTTGGGCCGGCCGGCAATTCCCAGTTGACGCTTTTGCGCCTGATTGCTGCTCATGCCGGTCAGGATGGTCGCGTCGGGGATCGCCTCGATCAGGCCGCCGCCGAACACGGGAGTGGGAACGCGGAAGATCAAGTCGTCAAGGTCCTGAGCCTCGGTGAAGTTGGGCTGCTGGATGTTACAGCCGGGAGCGTCGGTGCGTCCGGTGATGGTGAACACTCCATGCACGCTGCCGTCAACCTGCCCCGTAAACGTATAGGGAAAGCGCGCCTCGCGCACCGGACCGTTATCAGTGATGAAGAATGGGACCTGATTGGTCGCGCCCTGGTCGTTGGCGATCGCGACCTGCGGATTGGGAAGCGGGCTGGTGCCGCCCGAGACAGGCTGGGCATGGCATTGACTGCAACCTTCGGCATCGAACCTCGGCCCCAGACCTTTGCCGGTATGGCCGATGGATCCGGTAACCGAGAATACCGTTACAAAGCTGGCCCCGCCCGCATCGAAGAATGCCAGTTGGTCGGTGGTGAGGCCGGCTATCGGCGTACCGGCGTCCGGAGGTCCGGGACGCACGCCGGGATCATGAGCACCACTGTTGCTTGCTCCTTTAAGTCCGACGACCAGCGCAAAGACAAGCACCGGCAAGACGAGAAACATGGCTGCATTGCGATGACGGGACGAGTGAGCAAGTGCTTGGGCCTTCCGAGACATAAACACCCCTTTGGATTCGCTACGAGTCAGGTTGTCGCCAAGGCCGGCGCGGCGCGCAGGCGCAACGGCGCACACAGGCGTCAATTTTGTCCAGGTCCGGAAGCGAGACATGGCGCACTCCTACGGTGACGCGTAGGATGCCCGCAATTTCTAGTATTGTCAAGCCCGCGAAGGAGCCTCTCGTTGGTGCTGACGTGACTCTGTCGACTAGCGGAATGATTTGTGGAAGTAAAGGATGATCTATAAGTTCGGTGTCACCAGCCGGCATGTTAAGCCGGTCGCCAAATCTCGAGACAAGAAAGCGCGCTCCTGGTTTTTCAGGAACGCGCTCGAGCCGTGCGATCGGACCAGCTCTTACTTGATGATGTTCTTGCCAAACCCGAACTTGGTTCCCACCGAGAAGCGCACGCTGTTACGGGGACCATTCAGCAGGTCCGAGAAGAAGTTGTAGCGCGCATAGTCAATGGTGGCACGTATGCCGAAGTGCGGGGTGATCTCCCATGTCGCTCCGCCGCCGACGCCGTAAAACACTACCGTGTCAGATTTCGACAGACCTCCGTTCAGGAGCTTTTTGACAATTTCCTGGACGAGCGGGTTGTCTGACGTGGTTGTAAAATTCGCGTGCAAAGCCCCCAGCGCCGGACGCGCGAACAACGTCACGTACTTAAAATGCCGGTAATTGAATTGCGGTCCGCCCTCATAGGTTTGGACGGAAGAATTGTAAGGGACGCCGAAACCCGGCGGTAGATACGGCAGATACGGCACCAATTTCGCTTGTGTGGCCGAATTAAGATCGCTCGGCACTATCGAACTGTGGCCAGTGAAGGTGCTGAAATCAAAACCGAGCGTCAACCAACTGTTGTAGTTATAGCCGAAGTCACCGTCGAATCCGCGCTGGGCCAGATTCAACGACGGCGTGCTCAGGTAGGAATAGCCGCCAAAAGCGGCGAACTGCGTGACGTCGGTTTGTTGGGAGAAACAGTTAACAGCGGTTAGAAGAACAAACACAATAACGACGGCGGAGAGAGCTTTAGGCCGCATGAAAAAATCTCCTTGCCACTCGCCCTAGGTTCGGGGAAGTCGGCCAAATAATTGGGTTAGCTGCCGATCCCGGCGCACGAGCACCCTTTTTGCAGGGTTGCAAATCGTCCAAGATCGGCTAAGCCTGATTCAGTATGCTCCATTACCGGAATGGATTCAGTGAGCCAAGTTGGAATGTTTTACCTACATTCCCGAATTGGCACGCACTTTTTACATAGCTGCAATCCACGTCAGAGTACGGCCGGTTTCATCGGGTTGCAATACAGAACACGGCCAGGCGAGTACGACTTATGTAGTACAGCTGGTTTCAAAAATGTTTCGAAGGGCTCTGGGTGGAAACGCGGGCCTTTAGGCCCGCGAAAACCGTCGCTCCAAGGAAAGGGGCTTTAGCCCTGGAGGTAGCAAAACGAAGTTCTTGAAACACGCTCTAGGGTCTGCTCCGCAGTGGCTCGCGCAAAAATTGCCGGCCGCTAATTAGTCGGATGGGCCATCGCCAGGCGCTTGGCGATGATGGCATATGCGGATGCGTTGAAAGCCAGACCTATATGCGTCCCGCGCACCTCGAAATCATTCTTACAATCTCCGGTCATACAGTATCGCCAGTCGGCGATTCCGTCGTTGCGGGTGTAGATGGCCGTCTCCAGCACCGCGCTGGGCAGCTTGCGGCGCAGCGAGGCAAGGAAATCGCACGTGCAGCGTCCGGTATAGCAAGTAGGCAGCACGCCCGGCCCATGTTCCTTCAGAATGTGCTTACGCACGGATTCGGCTGCGTGCAGGATGGTTCGATGGACGACGGTGCCGCGGAACGGCGCCGCCAGCGTAACAACCGAAGCAACATCGTCGGGACGTTGTGCGGCCACAGAACGCGCGATAATCCCACCCAGACTGTGACCGATCAGGTGGATCTTCTTTCCGGTGTCGCACAGCGCCTTTGCAATGTTGTCGTTGAGTCGCTGCTGGATGAGCAGGTTGGGACACTCGGCATTCAAACCAATTCCTGAGAAGTATGGCCGGTATCCGATACGGCCAAGCCACGAATGCAGTTGGGCCAGATAGGCATCCGTTCCCAGAAAGCCCGGCACCAAAACAACCGCGGAACCGTCGCCGCGAGGTATACCTAGGCCGTAGTAAACCGGAGAAGCATGCAACAGGAGAAGGTCGGCTGCGAATAGGGCTTCTTTCCAGATGGTGATGTCGGCTTCGGCGTTTTCCTGCTGAAAAGTTCCGGCGGGCGGCGGGGCCATAGACGAGTCTGCGCTCTCCCTTTATTGTTCGCTTGGGAATGCCCGCCCCACAAGGCTTGCTGAAAACCTCGCCAAGAGTGTCCTCACCGGAGGGAGCTTTCGGGTGTTTAGTGTAGTCACAGAGACCGCAGGTTGCCAACAAAATTTTTTGGGCCCGTGGAGCCCTCGCTTCACCAGCGTGCCCTGACAGGAGTCCCATCAGCTTTGGCACAAGCGACGAAAGCCCCGCCCGAGCAAGCGAAGCTCGGGATGGGGCACCCCCGGGTTGGTAGAATGGGCCACCCGCCTGGCCTACAACCTAGGGAACCTCTGGCGGCGGCTGATGCTGCCGCAGCGGATTGCGAACTGGTCACTCACCAGCTTGCAGCGACGGCTGGTGAAGACCGGTGGCCGTCTGATCAAGCATGCCCGCTATTATTGGCTGCTGCTAGCGGAGAGCCACCTGACGCGGCGGCTGTTTGGCGGTATGCTGCGGCGGATGGCCGCCTTACCGCTGCCGACTCGGTAGGGATGGCTCGCAAAGCAAATCGGTTGAAATCGAGAAGAAGACGGAGAGGTGTTGGAGAAATCGCTTCAGAGCGAAGCGATTGGCATCTCATTGATGGCCCGGCAAGGCAAGTCTGACCTCTTCTGGGGGGCCGGGGTCGCTAGGATGAGAAACATGAAAAAAGCTCAGAAGCGGAGGCTATTCGGGTGTATAGTGTCCACCACCCAGGGTGCCAAAACGGAAATACTGGTTAAGGAGATTCTTTATGAAGTATTCGGCACAGCATCAGAGTCGGGCTCTCAACCTAAGTTTCCGGCCCGCAACTACAGCACTGGCGATAGCAATCGTGTTTGCGTGCGCGACACTGTTCGCGCAATCAGCGCCCGCCCAGACCTTCACCGTGCTGCACCACTTCGGCAGCGAGGGAGCATCGCCGGGCGGCGGAATCACCATGGACCAGCAGGGAAGATTCTATGGAACAACCCATTATTCGCCCGTGGATCTTGGCAGCGGCACTACAGGCACTGCCATCAACAATTCGGGCACTGTCGTCGGGCTGATCGACGCCAACAATACATCATATGCCTTTTACTACAGCAACGGCATCCTGACCCCTCTAATGGTGCCCGGAATCCAGGGTTATGCGCAAGCTACTGGCATCAATAACGCAGGCGTTATTGTTGGAGCCGGGTATGTCAACCCACAGACCTACTCGCAACCCTACGTGAGCTTCGTCGACAACAATGGCAGCTTCCAAATCATATCGAATCCTGGCGGAACCACCACCGCCCAGGGCGTCAACAATGACGGTGTCGTTGCCGGGGGATACGCCCTTAATTACGGAAATTTTTTCTGGGACCCTTTCACCTATACCAATGGTCAGTTTACCAGTCTGGGAGCATTCGGGCCGGCGTGGGTCACCTATGCCTTAGCGATCAACGACTCGGACACCATAGTGGGATCCTACTCCAATCCCAACAGCAACCATGGCGCACATGCCTTCAGCTACAGCAACGGCAGTTACACCTCTCTGGGCACGCTGCCGGGTGGAAGCTATTCAAGCGCCAACGCGATCAACAACGCAGGTACCATCGTGGGCTATAGCACCATTGCCAATGGGGACAACCATGCCTTCAGCTATAGCAACGGCAACATGACCGATCTAGGCACAGTAGCGGGATTTAGCAATTCCGTCGCAAATGGCATCAACAGCGCGGGCGCAGTGGTTGGGTTTGCTTCTGACACAACTTCGACCGGCTATAGTCCGGATAACCACGCGTTTGTCTACATCGACGGCGCCTTGATCGATTTAAACTCGGCCTTATCGCGGGCAATCGGAACCACACTGGCAGACGCTTTTGCCATCAACGATAGCGGCCAGATTGTGGCGGAGGGCAGCAACGGGCACGCCTACCTGCTCAGCCCCTATTGAGAAATCGGCGGGTGGCCCGCCCAAGCCCTTTGGTTATGACGTTGAGGGTGCCCCATCCGAGCTTCGTTTGCTCGGGTGGGGGCTTTTCGTGTGGAGTGGAATTAGGCTGTTCGTCACAGACCACGGGTAGACCACGGGTCGTGCTGCGGCGTATCGTCGGGTTTATGCCTTGGGGACTGAAGCGATATCAGCAGACCCGCAATCTCAACTTCATTACCTTGAGTTGCTACAAGCGGCAGCCACTGCTCAACTCTTTCCGCGAAAAACGAGTGTTTGAGCTGGCGCTGGAACAGACGCGCCGGCAGTACGGGTTTTGGGTCACGGGATACATGGTCATGCCGGAGCACGTCCACCTGCTGGTGAGCGAGCCGGAGCGGGCGACACTGGCGACTGCGTTGCAGGCGCTGAAGCAATCGGTGGCGCGGCGGCTGATTGGCGACGGCAAGCACTTCTGGCAGACCCGGTATTACGACTTTAATGTCTGGTCGAAGAAGAAGCTCATTGAGAAACTAAGGTATATGTGAGACGCGGCTTGGTGGAGAAGCCGGAGGACTGGGCTTGGAGTAGCTTTCGTCACTACGCGACGGGATCAGAGGGCCTGGTGGAGATCGAGTCGGAGTGGACGGGAAGGAGGCGGGAGCGGATGGGGATGCCGCTGCGGGCGAAGCTTGTCAGGACTCCCGTCACGTTTGGTATTAGCGAGGAAAAGCCCCACCCGAGCAAACGAAGCTCGGATGGGGCACCCCCGGAATGCTAGGATGGGCCACCCGCCCGTTCACTATTGGCGAGGCCAGAGCTCACTGAGGTTGCTCCAGGAGTGGACGTAAGATTCTGTTCCTGGTGTTCAAAATCGGGATATACGTCTCGCAGGTGAGCCTACGTCCGATCTGCGGCTGAGGACGTTCTCGGCTTAGAAAGTCATCGACAATTCACGGGCAAACATGCTAGCGTGGGCGCTTCTGCGGTACGCGGAGACCGACATGGCTTGGCTAGGTCGAAAGAAGCTCGCATTCATCCCATTGTCCCGGACAAACGCCCAGCCGCCGGATGTCATACCGACAGATTGGGTGGAACAGATTATGCAACGGGTGTTTTTCGACAAAGACCCGAGTTCCGGCACTGACCGGTCAGTCCGCGCGTACATCCACACTGTATCGTCAGGGTTGGCGGACCTCGATGTTGTCGTACAGCAGCCACAGACCATCGCTGGGCAGGACATTGCGCCCGATGCTCTGGAGGCAACGATGGGCGCCCAGTTGCGGTCCGAGGGCTTCGATGGCGCCGCGATTGTGATGCTCGGCGGACCTGACGGTGGAGAGACGATAGGCTACTGGTCGCGCTTCTGTATGTCCGATGATCTCGGTCACTGGGTTGGAGAGCTGGTACATCAAACTGGCTTATGCGCTCTCCCCGATCTGTTCGACTTCACTAACGAATATCCGGAGGAGAACATGGTCGGTTTTGACCAGGAGGCTGGGTATCTCGCCACTCACTTCTCGGGCTGGACCAAACGGGCCATCCAATGGTTTGATCCTTCGACTATTCCGCTGCACAAAGGTCAGAGAGCTGACTACACCCTGCACGCCATCAGTCTTATTCAGCCGCCCCCGACCGGGAGGATAGCCGCCCTGCAAGCCGGTCAGCAGGTGCCGTACTTCATGGTCGAAGCCCGTCTTCGAGCTGATCAATTCGACGTTAATATTCCCAGCGAAGGCGTCATTGTGTACCAGGTCCAAACAACAGACCCGCTCGGAAACGCGCAGAACCAAATGCCCCCCTCAACCTGCTCACGAAAACTGCGCTCACGGTAGGACAAGCATTCGCAACAGGCGAGGGCGTGACGGTGCAGGTCGATAGTTGTGTGCCGGGTGGCTTTTCGATCACCATTTTCGCAACGCCCGGCCCAATTCAGTCGACTCTGTCGCCGGATATCTCATATCTTGTGCCCATTTTGCTTTGAGGATCTCGTTGTGTCCTTTGGTCAAGTCTGAAGAAAAAGGAAGGAGAAACGATGGCTTGGTACACATGCGTTGTAAACAACGTTGGGCCGGCAACAGACGGTACGGAGACAAATGATCCTGTGGTTTACATCAACCTCACCGATACGGCAAATCCTGCCGCTTTCGTTGGGCAGTGGTTCTATGCGGCGGAAGGAGGACAGAATCAAATGCTGGCAGTGGCTCTTGCAGCGATAAACGGGGGAAGCACGTGCAGGCCGGTGCGAACCCTCCCAACCCGGGAGGCTCACCGTACACCGAAATCACGCGTCTGTATCTGAACCCATCCTGAATCGGATCCCCCGACCGGTGGCCCACACATTCGCGCCTTTCGAAGGTGTGGGACCAGGCGAGTTTCGCAATCCTTCCCTGTGGCTCACTACTGCGAGTCCCACTCGTTCCAACATCAGGAATGAGTGGGGCACCCGCCAAGTCCGTCGGCAGCAAGGTGTCTGAGCGCATATCGGATTGCTCCTCGGCTAAAGAGTTGCTACATTCAGCGGTATGCGCATCCTTGTTGCGTGCCTCGTGTTGCTCGCTCTAACCCAGACGCGTCTTGCCGCTGATAATGACAGGCCAGATCTAAAATCCCTTTACGACGCCCATCGATGGTTCGAGCTTCGCGATTCCGTCGCAAAAGGCACCGCCCCCGTCTTCTATCACGGTGCTGTGGCGTGTGCATTCAATGATCTGCACCGGTGTGAGAAGAAACTGGCACCTGTCATTAAGTCTTTCCCACAGTCCGATGACGCGATTGAAGCCCATAGGCTTCTAGCTTCCGCCTATATGCGGCAGGGAAAGTACCGAGAGGCCTTCGCACAAGTCACAGCCCTGCTTGCGCTCAGGCCAGGGGACTCCGATGCCCGGGACGACCTTCCACTGCTCGCGGCCCTCCGCGAGTTTCCTGATCAAGAGGCGGTGCGCAGACGTTCGACTACACTGCGACTCCAAGACGCCGGATTGCCGATCTCGATCAATGGCGTGCCGGCAACGTATTGGTTTGATACGGGAGCGGACGTGTCAGTTTTGAGCGAATCGGAAGCCAAACACTTCGGACTGCGGGTCCTGGCGGTTCCAATTAAAGTAGGCGGCGTGACCGGCGCTCAGGCCGATTCCCGGGTGGCTGTTGCGGATGACCTTTCTATTG
>JBEKQY010000243.1:0-5855 GCA_049519235.1 Candidatus Korobacteraceae bacterium
CATGGTCTGCTTCGTGAACGTCAAAAGCGTGGACCGGATCATCTACTCCATCTTCCAGCGCTTTAACCTGGAATGGAAAAACCGCACCCTCAGAGTTTTTACACAAGCAGCTTGACGTCACCAACCGGCGTTCTTCCCTTGCCAAAACCGTGCCTATCCGCAATAATTGAAAGGTTGTCGCCTCCAGGTATGTGAGGTCCGATGAGCGCCTGAGCTGTGCTCATTGGGGTGCGGTAGCGACGCCGGGGTCCCCGACGAGCGCTTGTTTTTGCGCTTGGCGGGGTGGTAGATCGCTGGAGCACCCATCCCGCCGATGTCAATCGGAGTTTGGCGGGCCGATCATCTCGCCTGAGGAAAAGTCGCCACCGGAGCTTAAGCGCTCAGCGTCGAATTGTTTTGCTGCGAGCCGAGCGCTGCCGCATGGCTAACCATTTGCAGGAAAGGAAACATTCTTTGTGTTAATGATTCGTCTATCGCGCCGCGGTGCGCGCAAGCAGCCGTACTACCGCATCGTGGTCATCGAGAAGGACCGGGCGCGCGATGGCCGCTCGGTGGAAGTGGTGGGCACCTATAACCCGCGGACCAATCCCGCCAGCGTCCAACTGAAGCGCGAGCGCATCGACTACTGGAAGTCGAAGGGCGCGCAATTGTCGGACCGCGTGCGGAAGCTGGTGGAGAAGAATCCGGTTAACGTGCCGGCGCCTGCCTCTGAACCCACGGCGGAAGTGCCGAGCGTAGCTTAGGTGGAGAGGTAGCCCGGTGGAAGAGCTGACCTTTAGGCCAGCGTCTGAATGCCTGATACTATTTCGGGCTTTAGCCCAGGGCCACCGAACCAGCGGAGGTCGCATCGCAGGAGAGTCCCACAATGTCGGATAGCAAGCCGGACATCGTCGCGTTGACGGAACATCTGGCCAAGGTGTTGGTAGAAGCGCCCGACGAGGTCACGGTCGAGCCCTTCGAGGAAGATGGGCAGACGGTACTGGAGCTGGTGGTTGCCGAGGACGATGTGGGCCGCGTCATCGGACGTCACGGACGGACCGCGCGCAGCCTGCGAACTATCTTGCACGCGGCCAGCCTACGCACACGCAAGCGCTATCAGTTGGAGATTCTGGAATAGCTGGCGAGTTCATCACTATCGCTCGCGTGCTGAAGCCGCAGGGTCGGCGCGGCGAAGTTCTGGCGGAGTTGCACACCGATTTTCCGCAGCGCTTTGCGGAGCGCCGGCAGTTGTCTGGATTAGCGCCGAATGGTAACCGTCGCGAGCTGCAACTACAGGAGCACTGGTTCCACAAGGGCGGCGTGGTGCTGAAGTTTACCGGCGTGGATAGCATTAGCGAGGCTGAGCAGCTCGCCGGCTTGGAATTGCAGATTCCGGAAGAGCAGCGCAGCGAGTTGGAAGCAGGCTCGGCGTATGTGAGCGAGATCGTTGGCTGCGATGTCTGGATCAATGGTGGTCAGCGGTTTCTGGGCCGCGTGAGCGATGTGCAGTTTGGAGCGGGAGAAGCGCCATTATTAGTGGTGACCCTTCCAATCTGTGCGGCGCGAAAGGTCGGTCACGGCGAGACAAGTACAGAACTCCTTGTGCCGTACGCCGAGGAGTTTGTGAAGAAGCTGGACCTGCCGGCTAAACGGCTTGAGATGGAATTGCCCGGCGGCCTGCTGGATCTGGATGCGCCGCTGAGCGGGGAAGAGAAGCAGCGCCAGAAAACCGAAGCTGACGAGGCAAGATCGGCCGGCGAGCGGCGTGGGCGAGGGAAGAAGTGACCAGTGGTGGAAAAGCCGGCCTTTAGAGACTGTGTCGCAACCGGCAAGAGAGTTTAGCGGTGGAACAAACCGCTTGAAAATCGACCAGCCCAGCCGCGAAGCGGCGAGATGATGTTAGGCGTGGGCGTCAGCCCACGCGCGAAGTGGCACAAGACCTGAGCCGCAGAGCGGCGACACAGGGTTGCGACACAGTCTCTTTAGGCCGGGGTCTCAGGACGCCTCTTGTGAAGAGGGCTTTTGGCCCTCGACGCGAACCGCAGATCCCTCGACTCCGGTTCGCAAAGACAGCGAACCTCCGCTCGGGATGACACTGTTGATGATGTTTGGAAATGAAGTTCGAGATCCTGACGATTTTTCCGGACTTTTTTCGCGGGCCGCTGGATTATGGCATCGTGCGGCGGGCGCGCGAAGCCGGGCTCGTTGAAATTGGTATTCACGATCTGCGGGCCTTCACCCACGACCGGCATCGCACCGTAGACGACAGGCCGTTCGGCGGCGGTGAGGGCATGGTGCTGAAGCCGGAACCGATCTTTGAATGCGTGGAATCGCTGGGGATCGGGCCTCAGCAGCAGCGGTTCGCGGAAGGTGCACCCGAGTCGGTCGTTCTGTTGTCGCCGCAGGGTCGATTGTTCACCCAGGCGCTGGCACAGGAGATGATGAGCTGCAAGCGCGTCGTGCTCATCTGCGGCCGATATGAAGGCGTGGATGAGCGCGTCAGCCAGCACCTGGCCGATCGCGAAATTTCTGTGGGCGATTTTGTGCTGAGCGGCGGCGAGTTGGCTGCGGCAATCGTCATCGATACAATGACGCGGTTGCTTCCGGGAGCGCTGGGCAACGCGGCGTCCTCGCAGCAGGAGTCGTTCACGGCAAGCGCGCCGGATGCCGATAAGAGATTGCCCGGCGAACCGCCAAGTTCGACGTGCGGTTCGGGCGGCCTGTTGGACTATCCGCACTACACGCGGCCGGCGGAGTTTCGCGGGATGCCGGTTCCTGAGGTGTTGGTGAACGGCAACCACGAGGAGATTCGCCAGTGGCGCCGCCGGTGCGCCTTGCACAAGACGCTGCGCCATCGCCCCGATCTGTTGCGACGTGGACTCTTGAGTGACGAAGATCAGAAGCTGTTGAAAGAGATTGAGCTGGAGTAATAGTAGTGAGATTACAGGCCGTTAGCTCTTAGCCATTAGCTTTTGGTAGTCAAAGGCTAATTCTAAGGGCTGCTTGCTAAGAGCTAAATGCCAAAAGCTAGCTGCTAGTTGCTAATTGCTAGTTGCTAGTTCCGAAAGGAACATAAATGTCCAATTCACAGATCATTGATCGCTTACTCGCCAAGACCCGGCGCACCGATATCCCCGACTTCAAGCCCGGCGACACCGTGCGGGTGCACGTGAAGATCAAGGAAGGCGACAAGGAACGCCTCCAGGCCTTTGAAGGAATCGTCATCGCCAGGAGCAAGGGCGCGCAGCCCAGCTTCACCGTGCGCAAGATGAGCTTCGGCCAGGGCGTGGAGCGCATCTTTCCCATCAACTCCAAGGTCATCGATAAAATCGACGTGCTGCGTTCGGCACATGTTCGCCGCGCCAAGCTGTACTATCTGCGCGCGCTTCGGGGCAAAGCCGCTCGCCTGCGCGAAGCGGAAACCACGCGCAGCTAGAACTTTGATTGTCTGTATTGAGCGAGAAGTGTGGAGCGCGTAAGACGAGCCGCAAATCGAGCTCGTCACTGCGAAACTGTAGGACGAGTCGCAATAGATCCCGATAGGGCGAAAGTGCACTTAGCCCAGGGCGGGAGCCCTGGGTAACCTGCGTTTGTGAATTGGAGCCGGCTTCAGCCGGCGGCACTCTTTTGCATTTTGACGGTAGCATCGCCTTATCCAGGCTCGCTCGTCACGTTGGGCCAATGGTATTTCGAGCTAGACCTTCGCAGCCAGCTCTAGCAATCCCAAAGCCATCACCATCCACAGGGCAAAGGCCACCGTGTTCAAGGTGACGCGGATCGCTCCATTGTCGATCAGCCAGTTGTATTTCGCGTCCATAACGTTTCTCCTTTAGAAACGGCTTCCCTCAACAACCGCCAAAGGGGGTTTGTTGGAGGACCCTGGAGTTGCGCCGTGAGTGCCTTGGTCGACTCACCGGATCGACCTCTGCAGCTATATACGGGCGAGTCTGGGAAAGGTTCCCACTACAGACCGTAAAAGGGGATGGGATGCAGATTTGCAGTGCAGATGCGGCAAACGCGTTTCACTGGCCCGCGGGCAATGTCTCGCGCTTCTGCTCACGTTTGCGGCGGAGCAGCCGGGTTCTGCCCCCTGTCCTTTAAGACGCTTCAGCGGGCATTTCGTCTTTGCGAAAATGGTGCAGAATTGCATCTGCTTGTGCCCGGCTTACCACCGATGCCAATGCCGCGGCATCCGCCTGCTTTACCGCTTGCAGACTGCCAAAGTGCTGCAAGAGGCGCTTGGTCGTGCGGGCGCCAATGCCTGGAATGTCCAACAACTCCGTCTGGCGATCGCGCATCTGGCGGCGCTTGCGGTGGAATGTCACCGCGAAACGATGCGCTTCATCGCGCACCAACTGCACCAGGTGCAGCACCGGCGAATGCCGGTCGAGCACCACCGGCTCATCTTCCTGACCTTGTATGTAGATGATCTCTTCCCGCTTGGCGATGGATGCTAGCGGCTGGTTTACAATTCCCAACTCCTCCAGCGCTTGCGCCGCCGCGTGCAGTTGTCCGATGCCGCCGTCAATCAGCACCAGGCTCGGCATCTTCTGCTTCTCCTCCTGCACCCGCTTATAGCGTCGGGTTACCACCTCGCGCATCGAGGCGAAGTCGTCAACCCCTTCGACGCCTTTGATGATGAACTTGCGATAGTCAGATTTCTTGACCTTGCCGTCTTCCCAGACCACCATGGACGCGACGGTCTCCGCGCCCTGGATGTGTGAGATGTCGAAGCACTCAATGCGCTTGGGCGATTCCGGAAGCATCAGCGCATCCTGCAGTGCCTCCTGGATCACCTTGGCCGCCGGCTTCATCACCCGGAAGCGCTGATCGAACGCCTGTTTCGCATTCTGCCCGACCAGGTCGACCAGCGATCGTTTTTCTCCACGTTGTGGAACATGGATCTGCACGTGCCGCTTCTGTCCTTCCGACAGGATCTCCTCCAGCGTCGCGCGGTCCTCGAAGTCCACCGGCACATAAATTGTGTGCGGCACGTACTGCTGATCGAGATAGACTTGCTTCAACAACGCCGAGAAGAACTCGCCCGGGTCGAAGTGCTCGCCAATCATCTCGCTCATCGGGGCCCCCCACACGTCCCGCTGTTGGACATGTTGGGGTGGAAGCTCTTCCCAGAAGAACTCGCGCTTATCGACGATCTTGCCACCGCGCATGTGAAACAGGTTCACCGCCAGCATCTCGTTCTCGTAGTGATAGCCGAAGACGTCGGCATCGTCGCCATCCACAGCGGCAATTCGCTGTTTTTGCTCCAGAAGTTCCAGAGTCGAGATCAGGTCGCGATACTTCGCCGCCAGCTCGTATTGTTCGCGCTCCGCCGCCGCATTCATGCGTTGGTGCAGAGAACGCGATAAGTCGGCGCCGCGGCCTTCCAGGAACAGCTTCACGTCGTGCACCGCCTCGGCATACCGCTCCGGAGTGGTGAGTCCCTCAACACACGGCCCCAGACATCGCCCGATGTAGTACTGCAAACACGGGCGCGGATAGTAGCGGTTCAGATCGAGCTTGCACGAGGGAATCAGGAAGTGCCGATGGATCAGGTCAACCAGCCGATACGCCAGGCTGGTGGGGAAGTACGGACCGAAGTACAGCGAACCGTCCTTGCGCAGCCGCCGCGTCGGAAATACTCGCGGGTAGCGCTCGCCGATCGTCAGCTTGATGTAGGGATACGTCTTGTCGTCGCGCAGAAGAATGTTGTAGCGCGGCTTCTTCTGCTTGATCAGGTTGTTCTCGAGCGCCAGCGCTTCCTTCTCGTTGTCGACTACGACATAATCGAGATCGACCGCCTCGCGCAGCAGAGTTCCAGTCTTGGCATTGGCTGCCGCGCCTTCCACGAAATACGAGCGCACCCGCGAGCGCAG
>JBEKQY010000244.1:0-5838 GCA_049519235.1 Candidatus Korobacteraceae bacterium
GGCGCGGCGGACCGATGCAGATGGCTTCGTCGGAAAAGCGAACGTGCAGCGAGTTGCGATCGGCCTCGCTGTAGATAGCGACCGCCTTGATGCCGAGCTCCTTGCAGGCGCAGATGACGCGCAGGGCAATCTCGCCGCGGTTCGCAATTAGGATTTTCTTGAACATGAAATGTGGACTTCGACGCGCTCCGATCGAATCATGCTACTGCCGGCGAATGGCGAACAGCGGCATTCCATATTCGACTGGGCTTCCATTGGAGACGAACATTTTGGCGATCACGCCAGAAACTTCCGCTTCGATCTCGTTCATCAGCTTCATAGCTTCGATGATGCAGAGCACCTGGCCTTCCTTGACTGTGTCGCCCACTTTGACGAAGGGGGGCGTGCCAGGCGAAGGCGCCTCATAGTAGGTACCGACGATGGGCGACTTCACGATGTACAAGTCGGCATCCGAAAGCGCTTCCGCCGTTGGACCGGGGGAAAACGAAGCGGCCGGCATTGCGGGTTGCGCACCGGCCTCTTGCGCCGAACCGCCGGCGGCGGGAGCCGGCTGGGTCACGGCAATCGGAAGCGGCTGCGCCGCAGCAACGAGAGGAGCAACCTGGACGACCGAAGCGGTTGAGCCTCCGCGCTTGACATGCACCTTGATGTCGCCGCGTTCGAGCTCGAACTCGGTGATGTCCTTCTCGACCAGAAGCTCTATGAGTTCTTTAATTTCCTTCTGATTCATGGGAATGTGATACAACCTGCTGATCGGTCAGAACCGGCAAGCAGTTACCTGGAACCGGATTTCCGAACGAGAGCTTGGCCTGACCCACAGTCCAGACGTACACATGCAAAGCAATCAGTCATTATGAACGCTGGTGGGGAATTTGGGAAGATGCTCTCCTTTCCCACACAAGGTGAGGCTGGAGCGAATGGCATGCTGAGGATTGACCGGCAGCGCTCAAGGGCAAGCTTTTGCCGCGCAGTAAACCACCCCTAAATTCTTGTCATCCCGAACCGACTTCAGTCGGGTGAGGGATCTGCTGTTTCGACTTCTGATCGAAAAAGTTCGCCGCGCCTTTATTTACAGTAAAGTTAGTGAGTGGCCGACAAGAGTAACCGCATCCATTCGGTTTTTAGCGTCGTCGGAGCCTTCTGGCAGCCAGATTCTCCTCAGGACATAATCACGGGGACGCTCGAGTCCGACCGACGATATCTGACCCTCACGACGGCGCCAGTGTACAGGCCAGAGCTCTCCACCGAAGATATCCTTAATGCTTTCAATGCTTTCAACTTCAGCAAGAACGAGATACTTGACGTTGTTCACGGATTTACTTCGGACGGAATGTGTACTTTGTGCCATCTGATAGATCAGAAACACCTCGGGATCACCGACATGTCATCGCGCAGAGAGGTAGCAGCGATACGATATCGCCTGTCAGTCTGCGTAATGGGCATGCAACTTCGAAGCATGGAAGACCGCTGCTTGGACTCCGCAAGATATAGCTTCAGCAGCTGGAATCAGTGGCTTCCTCAGTACGTCGGCGAAACTTGGGAAAAGGAATTTGTCGTTCTAAAGGTGCCCCTAGAACATAGGGACCTCGTCGCGGTCGAATTGGACAGCAAGCCGATCAAAGTCAAACTAAAGCTCGGCTCAGAGCTGAAGAGTTCCGGAAAAGGAGGAGGTCGGGTCAGCCGATCAGTCCCTTTCGTGGAGGTTGAAAACAACGAAAAGGAGTCGCTCTCCTGGTACTTGGATGTTGGCAACCGGCTAGAAAACCTCTTTTCTTTGTTGACCGGTACGTCCCTCACCATGCAAACGATGTTTCTTTACCGCGGCGAGGAAAGCGCACACGTCAACCTAAAGCGCAGAGACAGGCCCGGCACGTTTGATTTCTTGGACTGCGTTCATTGCAACCCCGACCAAATCGGCACCGCGGTGAAGATCTGGCTCGGCGAAGACGAGAGATTTCATCCTGTGGAAGGTCTTGCGCTCGGGGTGCTACGCAAGGGTAAGCTGTTTGTAGAGACCGAGTTCCTGTCACTTGCACAAGCGCTGGAAGGTTTTCACCGCGCCACGACAACCACCACGAGCCCAAATAAGGCACAGCTCAGACAGGTGCGCAAGAAGATCTCGGCGCTGATACAAGCTGAGGAAATCGACAACGCTCTGAAGGTAAGAATCTGCGAGTCGGTGTCCTACGCGAATGAGCCAACGCTTGCGTCGAGGTTGGCCGACCTGTGTAGACGCCTTACTCCTACAGCGCTCTCAAAAATGAAGCTCGATCCAGAAACGTTTATCCGTGATGTGGTCGACGGCAGAAACTTCTACACGCACGCTGGAGGTAAGCTGCGACGCAACAGACCCGTTCCCAAACCCAAGGAGCTCTTCTTACTTAATCAAAAGATGCGGGCACTTCTTCGCGGCGTAATGCTTCTACGTCTCCAAGTTCCTGAAGAGCTCCTTTTTGAGCCTCTAAGGCGGCAGGCCACCCGATGGGGCTAGGTGTACCGACTTCGATCATTCCTTGTATCCCGCCCCGCGCAGCGCGCTGTCGAAGCAGTGTATGAAGTGGTTCACGCTTTCGCTGGTGGCCAGCGGGCCCATCAGGCCGACGCGAAAGACCTTACCGGCGAGCGGTCCGAAACCCCCTGCGATCTCGATGCCGTTGTCTTTGAGCAGCGTCGCACGGACTTTCGCGTCGTCAACGCCCTGCGGCACTTTGGGAGTGTTCAGGTTCCAGATGCGATGCTCAGGCGCGACCAGCATCTCCAAGCCGAGAGCTTCGATCTTCTTCACGAATTCGAGGTGCGCCTTGCGATGGCGCTCCCAGCGGTTCTCGAGGCCTTCTTCCTCGAGCAGCGCCAAGGCTTCGCGCAGGGCGTAGAACATGGTTGCCGAGGCGGTGTGGTGATAGCGGTGCGACTGGACGAGGTAGTCGGCGATGAGCTTGATATCGAAATACCAGGAACGATTGGGGGTGGTGCGGGCCTTCAGCCATTCCATGGCGCGGGGGGAAACCGTGATGGGAGACAACCCGGGAGGACAGCTCAGGCCCTTTTGCGAGCAGCTATAGGCGATGTCGATGCCGGTCTTGTCGACTTCGACCGGCATAGCGCCCAGCGAGGTCACGCAGTCGGCGATGACCAGCGCGCCGACTTCGTGCGCTGCTGTGCAGATGGCTTCGCCGCGCTGGAAGGCGCCGGCCGAGGTCTCGGCCTGCACATAGGTCACGACCTGCGGCTTCTCGCGCTCGATGAATTCGGTGGCTTCCTGATCGCCGAAGACCTCGCCCCAGGGTTTTTCGAAGCGAACGACTTCGCCGCCCTGACGGCGGGCCATCTCGGTCTGACGGTCGCAAAAGAAGCCATTGGCGAAGGCCGCCACTTTGGTTCCCTGCACCACAAAGTTGCTGATTGCCGTCTCCATGCCGCCGCTGCCGGTGGCGGAGATGACGAAGGTCATCTCGTTCTTCGTGCCAAAAACAGTGCGAAGCAGACGTTGAATTTCAGTGGAGATTTGAAAGAAGTAAGGATCAAGGTGGCCGACGATGGGCTGGGCCATCGCCCGATAGACGCGAGGGTGCACCTGTCCCGGGCCGGGGCCATACAACAGCCGTTTCGGGGGATGAACAACAAGATCTTCCATAAGAGCGGTCGGTTCTGCGACAGTAGCCATTAGGCGACTCCTTACATAGTAATGGATATTGTCAGTATATCCGCGATGCGAAAAGCCTTCTGTGATCTGTAACGCGGTAGGACGTACGCTGGCGATTTCGCCCGGTTGCTCCCCGGTCGGACCACGATTTGACTTTCAAGACCTGGTTAGTACACTCTTCCGAAACCCCATGTTCACGCGAAAGCAACTGGGCGTGTCGCGCCTCGCCAACATCAAGGACTGCGTCAGCCTCGCCCTCGTGCTGTTTGTCGCCCAATCTCTCGCCTGGGGCGCATCGTCACAAGATATCCGGGGCACGGTGAAGGACCGCAGCGGAGCGGTCATTGCCAGAGCGCAGGTGGTGCTGCACGTCGAGGGGCAGAACTTTGGACGAGTGAGCCAGCCGGACGGGACATTCGAGTTCACCGGCGTGGCGGGCGAGGCTGGGACCATCGAGGTCAGCGCCTCGGGATTTGCCACGAGTACGACTGCCTGGCATGCAGGCGACAATCAGCTCACCATCACGCTCCAGCCTGCTACGGTGCAACAGAGCCTGGATGTCACCTCCACGCGAACATCGATCCTTCCAACCGGGGTCGACAATGTGGAGTCGCAGCCGGACGCTGTGGTGGTCACCGATCAGCAGTTGGAGGACTGGGGTCCGCTGACCACCGACGACAAGTTGCGGCTGGTGCCGGGTTTCTCGCTGCTGCGGCGATCGGGCAGCCAGACGGCAAACCCCACGTCTCAGGGAGTGTCGCTGCGTGGACTGGGCGCCAGCGGCGCAAGCCGGGCGCTGGTGCTGGTGGACGGCATCCCGATCAACGATCCGTTTGGCGGCTGGATCTATTGGGCGCGGGTGCCGCAGTCGTCGCTCAGCGAGGTGCAGATTGTTCCCGGCGGAGTTTCAGCGCTATACGGCAACGACGCCTTGGGGGGAGTGGTCAATTTGGAGACGCGCACAGCGGTGCAGACGGCTGCGAACATCGAGATGTCATACGGCAATGAGAATTCGCCGTTCGGATCAGGCTGGGGAGCGATGCGCTTCGGGCAGTGGGATTTGTCGGCCAGCGGTGAAGGATTTCGCACGAACGGTTACATCGATGTTCCCAAGGATGTGCGCGGCACCGTGGACACGCCGGTCAACGAGGAATATGGGGGCGGCAATGTGAAGATTGAGCGGCTCATCGGAGATCGCGGGAGGGTTTTCCTGAATGGCATCTTCTACGGCGAAGACCGGCAGAATGGCACGGCGCTGCAAATCAACGACACCACAATACGGCAACTGGCCTTCGGAACGGACTACGACAGTCCCACGGCCGGCTTGTTCACGCTGCGGCTGTACGGCGGAACATAGAACTATCATCAGACTTTCTCCTCGGTCCCGCTCAACCGCGACAGTGAATCGCTCACCGACGTGCAGAACGTTCCGGTGCAGCAGATGGGACTGATCGGGCAGTGGTCGAAGCAGATCGTCAGCCGGTTGACCATGCTGGCCGGTGTGGATGGGACGTACGTCCAGGGCGTGAG
Organism: Candidatus Korobacteraceae bacterium; assembly: GCA_049519235.1. Classification (GTDB taxonomy): domain Bacteria; phylum Acidobacteriota; class Terriglobia; order Terriglobales; family Acidobacteriaceae; genus Bog-257. Next base: position 5,174 of record JBEKQY010000244.1, read on the forward strand.
CCTGGAGACCACATATTCGAGTGGCAAGCCCACGGCGGACTTGAGGAACGGCGGCACTCAGGAGGCGCTGGGAAGCTTCGTCGAAGGCATTGTGCAGATCAGCCCACGCTGGTCGGTGACGCTGGCCGGACGGGAAGACCTGTGGAGCAACTACGACGCCAGCTCCATCCGCATTCCGGTGCACGGCAATGAGACTGACACGAATTATCCGAACCGCGGACAGAATGCGTTCGACCCGCGGGTGTCGACGTCGTATCGGCTGGGGGGGCGCGTGGTGCTGTATGCATCGGGCTATCGGTCGTTTCGCGCACCGACACTGAATGAGCTGTACCGCTCCTATCGCGTGGGTGACACAGAGGTCCTGGCCAATGCCTTTTTGCAGGCGGAACGCTTTTCCGGCGGCGAGGGCGGCCTACGCACCACCATGCTGAACAACCGGGTGTCGATCCACGGCAGCGTCTTTGGCGGCGTGGTTACCACTCCGGTGGAGAACATCACCTTGAGTTCGACGCCGACTCTGATCACGCAAATGCGGGAGAATCTGGGGAGTACGCAATCGTTGGGGTTTCAGTTGGGCACCGACATTCGCTTCACCAATCGGATCACGCTGACGGCCGGCTATCAGTTCACCAATAGCGTGATCGCCAGTTTCCCCCGCGATCCCG
>JBEKQY010000245.1:0-5805 GCA_049519235.1 Candidatus Korobacteraceae bacterium
GCAACGCATAGCAACCAGCTTCGCCAAGACGCTGGTGGCCAACATTCTGGAGGCCTACTAGATGCGCAGCTTCGCGGCTTCCGACCGCTTCGTGGCCGACGTGAAGGCGGGCAAGCTGGCTCCGGGATATGTGTTCATCGGCGATGAGGCGTTCTTTCGCAAACGTTGCCGCGATGCCATCTTGCAGCACCTGGTGCCCGCCGAGGTCCGCGAATTAAGCCTGTATGACATGGATCTGGCCGAAGTGGAGTTGCAACAGGTCCTGGACAAGGCGCGGACGCCGTCGCTGATGTCTCCTTTCCAAGTCTTCTTCATCCGCGGCATCAAGAACCTCTATGGCCGCGGCAAGCATGATGACGAATTTGCCGCCATTGAGGATTACTTCAAGAACCCCAATCCGGACGCGCTGCTGGTATTCATCGCCGACTACATCAGCATTCCGGCGGACGTGCGCCGCATGGAGCTGACCGACAAGGAGCGTTACGAGCGAATCCGCGAGACCCTGGGCGAGTACTGCCCGTTGCTGGAATTCGCTCGGGTTGAGGAAGGCGACGCGGTGAAGTGGGCGACTGCGACCGCGAGCGCGGAAGACGTGAAGCTGGACACTGATGCGGCGCGCGAGCTGGTGGACTCGCTCGGGGGCGACATGATGATGGTGGCCAACGAGCTGGAGAAGCTGGTGCTGTTCGTGGGCGACAAGAAGCGCATCACTCTGGGCGATGTGGAAACGTTGGTGCTGGCGGCCAAGCAACGATCATTCTACGAGCTGACCGACGCGATTTCGTCTCGCGACCGGGGGCGCGCGCTGGCCGTGCTGGATGCCATCCTCAGCAGCGGCGACGGAGAAGAGGCTGCCATTGGTCATCTGTACATGCTGGCGCGCACCTTTCGCCAGATGCTGGTCATTTTGGAGCGCAATGTGCGCGACTCCCGCGCGTTGTGGCAGGCGCTGTGGCAGGGCTTTCGCATCCCGCCCTTTGCCGCAGAAGATGTCATCCGGCAGGCGCGCCGTTACAAGTCGCGGCGCGAGCTGACCGCTGCCATCCGGCGGGTAGCGCGGGCCGATCTGGCGCTGCGCTCCAATCCTCCCAGCAAGCGTCTGATCCTGGAAAACCTGGTGCTGGACTTGACTGCCGAACCGAAGCCGCAGGAAGCGGGCTGGTTGCAGGATGAGCTGCCGGTTTGAATATGGATGCCGATTTACGGCGCATCCATGGCGGTTTCACAGTTAATGTAGATGCGATTGGGTAGAGCGGGCCTTTAGACTAGGCCCGCGTCTCGCCGCTGACTAGAGAACCGCTTGGGCCGCTGCGGTCATTGGAAAATGACCGCAGCGGCCCAAGCCTTATAAAAGTGAATTGCCTGGACGCCAGCCTGAAGGCTGGCTCTACCCGGTCTACACTAACTCCGAAACTGGTATAGCAAGACCTAAGCCGCCCGGTATGTCGTCGGCTATTTCTTTTCCTGCACGTCTACGCTGGCGATGGTGTTATCCCATTCCAGCTTGAGCATGGCCGCACTGTCGAAGGAGATGGTAAACGTCTCCAGCCCTGACGGACGTTGGGTGACTTTCATAGGGACGCGCGCCAAGTCCTGGGCCTGGTCGTACTCGGTACCCCATTGGCCGGTCTGTTTGTTGATGATGAGCTGCCAACTGCTCATGCCGGGGAGGGTATAGAGCGTGTAGCTTCCCTTAGGGACGGTGGCTCCGCCGATGTTGAGGTCGACGTCGGTCCTAAGGCTAGTGGCCGCGTTCGCGCCCGTGCGCCAGACCTGGTCATAGGGGACGAGTCCGCCGAAAATCTTCCGGTTGCGCATGGAAGGACGGCTGTAGTCGATGGTGACCTTGCGGCCGTCGGCGAAGGTGAAACTCGCGGTGCCGGGAGGGCTGAGCGGTTTCTTATCTTGCGCAAGCATCATTGCGGTGAGGGCTGTCAGAGCTGCCAGGATGAGTATCCACGACCGGTTTTGCCGCATTGCATTCTCCTCCGTCATTTTTTCTTGCCGCTCCATTATTCACATTGCCGCGAAATAGCACAATCGAAGGCACGAGCCGTTGGCACTCGACCCGCAATCCCAAGGTTCTCTGGAGGAAGGAATTTACAGAGGATGCGAAATGCAGATTCCTCGCGGGCTGAAGCCCGCTTGGAATCGCAAGAATGCAGGGCGTACAACGGCGCACCCATTCGGCAAGCTCAGGGCATGGCTAAAGCTGCGCCCCTTCACTGATCGGCTAGTCTAGCGCCCGGGAGGGACGTTGAGATCGGTCATGCCGCGTAACAGGTCTCTCTGATCATCGGTGAAGTGGTTACGGAACTCAGGGGAATTCAACAGCTCATTGCGGGCGGAAGGAGGCATGCCGCGCAGCCTGCGATAGGCTTGGGAAACCTTGTTTTTTTGGTCCTCGGGCAGATTGCGGTAACGGCCGTACAGATTCCGTGCCATCTGTTGTTGCTGCGGCGTCATGTGCTCGAAGGTTTCCATCCGGTTCAGGATTTGCTGCCTCTGCTCGGGGGGCCGGCTGTTGAACTCGCGCAGCCGGTTCATTAGCTGTTGCTGACGTTCAGGAGGCAGGCTGCGAAAGCCGGGATCGTTTTGCAGTTGTCGTTCCTGCTGGCTCGGTGGCGCGGCCATGTACTTGCGCAACCAGGCGCCATTATGCGGTCCCGGACCTTGGGGATGGAAGGTGTATCCTCCGTTCGAACTGGGCCGGTTCGATGGGGCACTCTGGATATGCGAACTAGGCGGAGGTGCGCTTGGCCTCGTCCTCGGCGCGCTTTGCTGCGGAGAAGGTGACGATACATGATGCTGCCACGGCGACCGGGCGAACGCCGGCATGGCGCTGACGATCAGCATCGCGATCAGCGGCATGGAGTTGGCCAGACGCACGGCTGTTCCTATTTATTCCGTCGAAGACGGCCCATCAAGGGCGTCGAATTCAGAAAACAGATCGGCATTCTTGTCGAGGTATTGCAAATCGCCCACCGCGCTTTCCGGGGCGTTCACGCGGATGACGTTGTCATTATTTGCGAGCGTGTTGCTATCGCTCCTAAAGTGCCCAATCTCCAGCAAGCCGGCTCCCAACGCGATCAATACCGCAGCCGCAGCCGCCACGATGGGACGCCGGAGCCAGGCAAGCCAGCTCGTCGCAGCCGTCGCCGCTTGTTCGCGCATACGCGCCCGCAAGCGGGTATTGAAATACGGCGACGGCTCCGGCGTCTGCCACTCCTCCAGCAGCGTCATTGTCCGCTGCAACGCAGCCAGTTCGTCCGCACAAGCCGCGCAGCTCTGGAGATGTTCCCGCAGCTCAGGCGAAACCGTTTCCGGCCCGCTCAGCACCGCTTCCATGAATTCCTGCCGAAGTTTGTCGCACTTCATAACTGCACCCATTTCCCCCGCCTTTATCTCATCAATCCTGCTGCGGAATTCGAGGCACCTCAGGGCTAAAGAGGATGTGTGAGAACTGTGCCGTCCCTACGGGACTCGGACGAGAATCCCACTTTACCCAGGACTCCGCTACGCTCCGTCCTGGGCTAACTGCAATTCCACCCCTTCGGGGTTCTCTTTTTCGCGGTTGTAGTCCACCGCGAATACCGAAGTTAGTTCTCACGCGCACACTCTTAACGCCGTGCCCTTTCAATTACTCACCGAAGCCGTGCCCTTTCGCCCCACCAATCGACACTTAGATAAAACCCTTCAACGTTTCACGCAGCGTTTCGTACGCGCGGAACAGCAGCGACTTGGTCGCCGATTCGCTCAGCTTCAGCACCGCGGCAATCTGCCGGTAGTCCATGTTCTGATACTTGTGCATCAGCACGGCCATGCGCTGCCGTTCGGGCAGCGCCTCCACCTGACGCCGGATTGCGGTCAATCGCTCACGGCGCAGGAGGATTTGTTCGGCATTCAAGCCGCTGTCGGCAACATCCGTGGTCATGCCAGTATCGACGTCGGGCTCGTCGATGTTGACTGTGTTCTCCGGCCGTTCGTGCTTGGTGTCGCGCGCGTGATTCACCGCCAGGTTAGTCGCAATGCGATATAACCAGGTGGTGAACTTGGCGCTCGCGGCATAACTTTGCCGCGAACGATAGACCCGCAGAAACACTTCCTGAGCGAGCTCTTCCGCTACCGCCTGATTGCGGGTCATGCGATACATGAAGCTGATCATCGGCCGGCGATACTTGTCGACCAGATAATCGAAGGCGGAATCGTCGCCTGCGGTCACGCGCAGCATGACCTCGGCGTCGCTCAGCATCTGTAAAACGACAGGTTCAGCCAATTCGCCCCGCCTGGCCGCCGGTGGCGCAGTCCTCTGAGCAACGCCTCCAGCTAGCATGGCCCGATCTAGTGCGATGCTGCCCACATTCCTTGTAACCCTAGGCGCGCCACAAAGTTGCACCGCCGGGGGCCCAAGTTCTTGGGCGCTCTTCCGCAGCTCCCGGCCGGTACGCGACCAGACAACAACCCTCCCGGAATCGCGTCTTCCCTGAATCCGGCACGATGGTCAGCCCCAACCCCGGCGGCGCGGTTCGGTTTCGATGCGCCTCGGCGACGACTAATCTGACACAACTCGCCGCCCATTGCGGTGGACGTTACAGCATCGCAAAGCTAAAACCAGTATTATGCACGAGAGGCGGTATCGCCAGCACTTATGAATTTCACGCGAACGGTTTTGCTTTGGTGCTTTGCACTGCTGCCGGGGACATTGAGCTCTGCCGTGCCGGCTTGGGTCCGCTTGCCAGGCGGCGATGTTCTGGCTGCTGCGCAACAACAATCCCCGGGCCAATCGGCGTCTCCGGGTTCCGAGGCTCAGAATTCCCCCGACGCCGAAGGCCTCAGTTTGAGCGACCAGGTTGTTCGCGATGTGCTGGAGCCTTTGCGCCTGGGCATAGAGACGCAGAACCTGGAGAAGGTGCTGTCGATCTTCGACCGGAAAGAGTCGAACAACTCCCCCGATCTGCAAGGACAGCTCCAAGCTTTCTTCCATCAGTACGCCGAGGTGCGCTTCCGTTATCAGGTCCTTCAGGTGACGGCGGACAACGACCATGGCTCAGCCACCGCGGAGATTGCCATGGACGCACAGCCGTATGAATTTAGCCCGGTGCCGGCGCGGCGCAGCGTGCAAATGCGATTTCAGTTGAAGCTGGAGCCCAAGGGCTGGAAGGTGGTGGGATTCAGCCCGGCTGGCTTCTTCGGCCTGGAGTACAGCCCCAAGTGACGGCCACTGGCGAGTTAGCACCTAGCGCTCGTGATCAAAATTCAAATGTTTTGTCACTCTATTCTGCCAACGCAATGCACTGCATGAAGAAACTCGACGTTACCCGAGGAGAACTGGCTGCCATCTGTCTGGCTGGAATTGGAACGCTTGCCTTATTTGTTTTCGCGATGATAACGGGATCGCAACCCCAGGCGTCGAAACCAGCTTTTTCAAAAGTTTGGGGCAAACCAACGAAGACAATAAGCATATTGTTTATAGGCAATAGCTTTACTTACATCAACGACATACCGGGCAAGCTGATTCAAATCGCTTCGTCAGATGCCAGCAATACGATTCAGTTGGAAGTGTCTTCCGTAACAAAAGGCGGAGCGCATTTGGCCTATATGTTCCAGAATGCCACGTCCTATAATGCCCTCAAGTTACAGCATTGGGATTATCTCGTATTGCAGGAGCAAAGCGAGTGGACAGGCTCGCAAGCGAGGATCGACGAAACCTATTCAGCCGTTAACAACTGGACCCGTGCCGCCAGGCAGGTAGGGGCAACGCCGATATTGTATGAGACCTGGGCGGACAAAGCGGGCAGCCCCTCC
>JBEKQY010000246.1:0-5796 GCA_049519235.1 Candidatus Korobacteraceae bacterium
GCGATTTTAACTGGTTCTTTCCAGGTTGCCAGTGCGACCACGAACGGCTACACACGTTATCGCGTTCAGGGAGCGGTACGGTTGACCGATAAAGACGGAAAGGTTTTATGGGGTGACGTCGTCTACAGCAGTAAATTTGCATCGAGCGCAACATCCAGCTTTGCCGAAAACGTGGCGAAAAAGGTAGCGGCATTCTGGGGGTCGTCTCAGAAGACGGACAATAAAGCACGCTAGGCCGTCAGAACATTAGCAACCGCCAACGCGGCCACACCTGCTCGCAGTAGAGGGAAGATGTGCCGCCCGCTAGCAGCCCATGCTGAAAAAGGAGCGCTGAACGGCATCGTGGGGTGTAGAATGCAATCGTCTCCCCAACGGGGATCACAACGTGAGGAGGCCAATCAGGCGGTATCCGCGAGCGCGGAACTGCACTGGAGGACATCGTGAGTATTACCACCGGCGACTTCCGCGCCAAGATCACTGCTACCACTCTTCTGGAAAAGAAACAACGTCAGGAAATCATCACCTGCCTCACCGCGTATGACTATGCCAGCGCGCGCCTGGTGGACGAGGCCGGCATCGACATGGCGCTGGTCGGCGACTCGCTGGGCATGGTGATGCTGGGCTACGAGAACACGCTGCCGGTCACGATGCAGGAGATGCTGCATCACACGCGCGCGGTGCGCCGCGGCGTCAAGCGCGCCTTCCTGGTTGCCGACATGCCGTTCGCCTCCTATCACGTAAGCCAGCGCGAGTCGCTGCGCAATGCCGCGCGCTTCATCAAGGAGGCGGGCGCCGAGGCGGTCAAGATCGAAGGCGGCGAAAAGCGCGCGCGGCTGGTCGAGCGCATGGTCGAGGCGGAGATTCCCGTGGTCGGTCACATCGGCCTGACGCCGCAGTCGGTGCATGCGATGGGCGGCTACAAGGTGCAGGGCAAGACGCTGCAAGCGGTCGAGCAACTTATGCACGACGCTCTGGCGCTGGAGCGCGCCGGCGCTTGTTGCGTTGTGTTGGAGGGCATTCCGCGCGAAGTGGCAGCGATGATCACGCGCGAGTTGGAGATTCCGACCATCGGCATTGGCGCCGGCCCGGAGTGCGATGGCCAGGTGCTGGTCTTCCACGATCTGCTGGGACTGACGTTTTCCCCGCCGGCGAAGTTTGTGCGCCGCTATGCCGAGGTCGGCGCGGTCATCAGCAACGCGCTGCTGGCGTTCAAGGACGATGTGAAGTCGGGCGGATATCCCTCCGACGCCGAGTCGTACCATCTGCCCAAGGAGACGCTGGCCGCGCTCCAGACCATTGCCGAACGCAAGCGAGCTGTGCAAGTGTAGTGACATGCGGCTTGCACTGCGGACTGGTTGGTTGATTGGAATGGCGTTGGGACTGGCGTCGGTTGCGGCGGGTCAGGCTGCCGCTCCAGCGCGCAAACCTGTTCCCTGGAAACGATACTGCCAGCCCAATGCCGGCTTCTGCTTTAAATACCCAGGTTCGTGGACGATGCTGGGCGAGGTCTTTGACGGCAACGGAGTGGTCGTCGCGCCTCCGCAGAAGGAAGACCGCGCGCTGTGGTACGAGATCACGTTGGCGATGGTCGCGCCTTCGCCCGAAGGCGATGAAGAAGGTCCGGGATTGAACGATATCGTGGAGCAGGCGGCGGCTGCGATGCGTGAGGCTGTCCAAGATTTTCAAACGCTGCAACGCCAGGAGCGGACGGTCGATCACCAGCCCGCGCAAATGTTGAAGGCGCGGTATCGCGACAAGGCGACGGGCCGCGACTGGGTTGAGGAGTTGATCTTTATTCAAGGGCCGGAGAACGAGATCTACTCTGTAGCTTTGAAGTGTGCTCCGCAAGAGTTGGCGCGGCTGGAGCCGGTGCTGAAGGGCGTTCTGGAGAGCTGGACACTGCCGCAGCCCGAGCCGCCCGAGAGCGACCGCGATGAAGAAGCGTCGCCGTCGCCGTCGGCCAACAAGCCCCCGTCAAAGGCGCCGCACGATTGAAGATTGGTGGAAGGGCACGGCTTTTAGCCGTGCCGCACGGGCTGTATTTCCGGCGTGGGCTTCAGCCCCGGACCATGGCTGAAGCCATTTTGGCGGCCTCACATCTCGCCGGGCGTAAAGCCCGGCGCTTCCACCCGTGCAGAACATCTTTTTCGCGGTTACAGATAACTCCATGAGACGGATTTCGACCATCGCCGAAATGAAAGTCGCTTGCCGCCAGGTCACGCGCAGCGGCAAGACGCTGGGCTTCGTTCCCACCATGGGAGCACTGCACGAAGGACATCTGTCGCTGGTGCGCGCGTCCAAGGCGCGCTGCCATATCACGGCGGTTTCCATCTTCGTTAACCCGCTGCAGTTTGGTCCGACAGAAGATCTCGACAACTATCCTCGCACTTTGCAACGCGACGCCAGTCTGCTGGAACAACTAGGAGTGGATTTGCTCTTCGTGCCGTCCGTAAGTGAGATGTATCCTGCCGGCGCAGAGACCTACGTGCTGGTCGATGACTTGAGTAACAAGCTGGACGGCGCATCGCGGCCCGGCCACTTTCGCGGCGTCGCCACCGTCGTCGCCAAGCTGTTTGAGATTATTCGTCCCGACTGCGCTTTCTTCGGCCAGAAAGACGCGGCGCAGGTGGCCGTGCTGCGCAAGATGGTCACCGATCTCGACATGGATGTGGAGATCGTGGTTTGTCCTATCGTGCGCGAGAAGGATGGGCTAGCGATGAGCTCGCGCAATGGTTATCTCACGCCTAAGCAGCGTCAGCAAGCTTTAGTGCTCTACCGTGCCTTGATGCGGGTGCAGTTGACGGCGGATCGGGGCGAGCGCGACGCCCGCAAGTTACGTGAGATTGGGAAGGACATGATTGCCGAAGAGCCGGGAGCGCGGCTGGATTATTTCGAGATCGTCGATCCAGGGACGCTGGAACCGGTTGCGGATCTTTCGCGGGGCGCGCTGGTCGCGGTTGCCGCGTACTTCGGGACGACAAGGTTGATCGACAACATCATGCTGACCTAAATTGAGCTTCCCCGCCCTAGCCAAAAGGAAGGCTAGAACGGGGCAGCAAGGCTCCACATTGGTGGTGTAACGGCCCGCAAATAACAGCTACGAACTAATGCTGGAATAGGCTTGCTTGGCACCGTACACTTTTGCGCATGAAGACAAGCTTTTCTCCCAAGGCGCTCACTACGCTGGCTTCTACGGTTGCAGCGCTTCTGCTCATCGGCTGCACGACTAGCCCAACCGTCCAGCAGACAACGAAGTTAAGCCAGCCGCCAGTTTCCTTAGCCGCTCAGCCGGAACCACTCGTCGGCACTGTGGTCGAGGTTCGGATACCGTACGGCTCGTATCCGAAGTGGGGGCCGGGAATCTTGGTGCAGGGCCATCAATTCGTCTCTTCAGTAGAGATCACCAAGAATATGATGACTGCGTCTTCGGGGTACGTGGCTACAGAACTGGATGTCTCTGTTGGGAATAAGACCTATACAGTTCTATTGAATAAATATCGGCAACCTAGCTTGGCTATCATAGCCGGTGCGAGGCTCAAAATAACAGGAGACGTGGTCGGGAACACTGTCTACGCAACTGAAATTGACACCATGCAGAAGCCGACAGAAACCAAGTATGTTTTGATGCGGTCCATAGCCTCACCCGAACAACAGAAGATCTTGAATTCCGCCAAATAAGCTGGCTTGCCGGGTGTCACAGGTTCCTCCATCGTTTGACTTAACCTGGGCCGCCAGCTAACGTGGCAAAGGAAGATGCGATGTTGGCAATCGGTCTTTTTGCGACGGTAATGCCATCGTCCTTCGTTGATGCATGCGCATATCGAAACTGTAGCTGACGTAACATCGCCATGCCATAAGTGATCGGCCAAAGCCTGTTTGTCATACGCGCGCTCTAATTCTCAACGTAGATGTCCACGCCCCGCCTAATAGCAGTACTACGGGATAACATTCCAGCGTGTAGCGCGGCTCAGGATTGGGGAGCGTGCCGAGAAAGGCCGACCGCAACAGCACAAACAGCAGCATCATCCCCAGATAGCGCGGACGCGGACCGCGCACAACTCCCATTACCGCCGCGAAAATGAAAAGCAGATTCAGTAATCCCCACAGCGCGGCAATCGCTGAGGATTTGGGGTCATCGCTGAACTCCCACCAGCGCGAATCCAAGGGCAGCATCTCGGTCCGAGGACGCAACCACATGTCGGCGATGCGCAGCGCCGGCAGCCAAAGGTAATAGCGCAGGGGATGGCGGCGGATGCGCTGATTGGCTAGGCTCATCAGCTGAGAGTTCAGCTCAGGATTAATCACCAGCGCCTCGTCGTAGTGATTGAAAATGGCCTGGGTCTTCTCGCGTTCCGCCGGGCTGTCGAAGGCCCGCGACGGCAGCAGGCTGAGATCAACCTTGTAGCCCTCAACTTGCCAGTAGACCTCTTCCGTGGAAACGTAGTCGGCTGACCAGGTCCGCACCCACTTGTCGAAGCCGTCAGGAACGGACTCGCCGGGATCGCTGGCCGACTGGGGAACCAGCGGCTGGAAGCGGTGAAAGTCGCGCCAGTTGCGGAGGGTCCAGGGAAGCAGCGGGGCGAGCGCGATGGCCAGCACCAGCGCCCCGGCCCAGAACAGGTGTGCGCGTTCCCGCGGGCGACGCCACAGGCGGTACAGCAGATAGAGGCCGAGCACGATCAGCAAGAAGCCGCCATCGGGGCGCAGCAGGATAGCACATGAGATCGGCAGGCCACAACATGTCCAAGCTAAGCGTGCGTCGCTTCCCTGCTCCGCAGCGCTGAAACCTGCCGCGGCGGCGTCCAGCGCCACTGCGACACAGAAGATGCTCAACGTCTCAGCCAGCGGCGCAGCAGTGTAATTGGCGGTGAAGGGACACAGCGCGGCCAACAGAAATGCAAATCGTGCCGCCGGTTCGGACACGGTCCGCCGCGCCAGGTCGGCGATGAAGAAGCAACTCGCCACGTCGACGACGATCTGCACCAGCAGCACCGCGTGGTAGTGTTCGCGGCCAAAGAGTGCAAAACATACGGCGAGGAAGGCCGGATATCCCGGCAGGCGGATCAATGTGGGACGCACTCCGTCGGGCTGAGTCAGGCCGAAGATACCGTGGTCGAGCCAATTCCTAGCGATGTCGCCATAAACCAGGGAATCGCCGGCGACGTGCGGGAACTTGAAGTAGAAGACCAGCCGCAAGGCCAACGCGGCCAGAGTGACCAGCAGGAAGAATCTGCGAGCGTCGCCAATCATGCGCCGGAACGGCGGCACAGTCTTCACCGCGTTGCTGGCCGGTTCGCGCACGTGGCGAATATAGCACTCGGCCTGCGATCATTGCTTTGCTTTGACCGTCGCTTATCGACTTGTAATCGGCAAGTCCGTTGGCGCGATGCAGTCTGGGGGTACCCAGAATTTGTTCTTGACAATCACTTGTGCCGGAGTAATATCGTGCGCATCTTTTCAACTTCAAGCTTGGCGATAGTCGCCTTTGGGCCGCGAACGCTCCCCGCCGAATTTCCTGCGCTGCCCAGCGGCAACGCGTGATGCTGCGTGGCCGATCAGAGGCTGAAATCGGCGGCGACATTTCCGTAGCGAGCGAAAGGAGGCATGGGCATGGGGAACGGGCTGCTGGGATCCAGCATTCTAGAGGTGGTGATTGGCCTCATCTTTGTTTACCTGCTGCTGGCCATCATCTGCACCACCGTGAATGAGTGGGTTGCGGGGATCCTGCAAACGCGGGCAACCACCTTGAAGCGCGCCATCGTGCAGTTGCTGGATGGACAGGCGGGACCCTCGAAT
>JBEKQY010000247.1:0-5791 GCA_049519235.1 Candidatus Korobacteraceae bacterium
CGCTGACCGGCGACGTGGTGTCGCAGCGCATCAGCATCGAGGACGGAGCGTACTTCAAGGGCGGCATCGACATTCGCAAGCCCGGGCAGAAGGCCAACGGCGAGTCCAGGGAAAGCGCTTCCGTACCGAGCCAGGCAGGTGCAGGAGCGACTGCGGCAGGGGTGTAGCGTTTCCGCACCTACGGCTCGACTCCTCCGGTTGTTCTGTCCACCATGGGCTCGGGCGGGGGGATGTTCGTCGCGCGGGCTTTCACGCGACGCAGTTCGTGCAGCAGGTTCGATCTCGTGATCCACAATCCCAGCGCGACCGCAGCCAGCCAAGACGCGCTGATGAGCAGCAGCGAAAGCAAGTCAGTCTTGATGCTGCCGCGGACGGCGGCTCTTCGGCCAACGGCGTATTGTCCGTAGCCCAAGATGTACCGGTTCAGCATGGAGCAAGCGACGGCGGCGAAAATCGCAGTGGCCAGCGACTTCATGAGCTCCAGCCATGGCAGCCCACTCAGCGACACCATCTTCTTGCGGTGCAGCAGCCAGGCCAGCACCAGGGTGTGCATCAGGATGCCGATGTCAGATGCGATCACAAGGCCGGTCACATCGTATTGATGGAACAGCGTGCGATAGATGGGCAGCGACGCCACCACAATGATCGTGCTGGCGACCATCGGCGTCAGCGTATTGCCGGCGCCGTAAAAGGCGCGCGCGTACTGCGCCTGCGCCGACCACAGCGCGAGGGAAATCGCAAACCAGAAGAAGTAGGTGGCAGTCTCCTGCGCGTCGGCGAAGCTGAAGCGGCCGTGACGGAAGGCGAGGTCGATGATGGGCAGCGCCGCCGCCATCATCCACGCCGACGCCAAAAATGACGCCGCCGATATGCGATAGACCGTCTGGTTCACCGTGTCTGCGAAGAGCTTGCGCTTGCCTTGCTCCCACAGCGAGGCGAAGAACGGCATTGAGGCCTGGCCGGTCGCCTGTCCCAGGATCGAGATGGGCACGGCGAACAGGCGCTTGGCGTAGTTGAGGCGCGAGATGTCGCCCACGCCGCCGGAGGCGAAGTAGCGCAAGATCCAGTCGTCGGCGGAGACCAGCGAGACGCCGAGCATCAGCGGGATGGAAAGCTTGATCCACTCGCGAAATCCGGAGTTGCGCCAATCGAAGCTGAAGCGGTAACCCAGGCCGCCCTGAGCTGCGCCAATCGCGTTGATGAGGAACGGCCCAATAACCGCTCCGGCAAATGCGCCATAGGCCAGCGAGGAAATTCCGAACGCCTTTGCGCCAACCACGCCTCCGGCAATGATGAAGACGTTGTAGAGCGCGGGGCTGAGCGCGGGATAGAGGAACATCCGCTTCGACAGCAGCACGGCGGAGACGATGCCGCCGGCGTAGAAGAAGATCTGGCTGGGCAACAGAATCCGCGTGAGGTGAACGCAGAGTACGACCTGGTCGGCGGAGAACTTGGGGAAGACGAGGCGCACCAGTTGCGGCGCGAAGATCTCCAGGAAGACGGTGCCCACGCACAAGACCGCGCTCATGATGGTGATGGTGGAGTCGAAAGCACGCTGCGCGCCGGCCTCGTCGTCGCGCGCGATGTGCCGCGTGTAAATAGAAATGAAGGTGATGGACGCGGTGCCGCCAGCCAGAATGTAGTTGAGGAAGTCGGGAATCTGGAAGGCGGCGAAGTAGGCGTCGGTCTGGTGTCCGGCGCCGAAGGCCCAGGCGATGTACATCTCGCGCAGGTAGCCGAGCAGGCGCGAGGCCAGCACCGAGCCCATCAGCAACATGGTGGCGGAAAATACCGAGTGCTGGTGCGAGGGCCGCAGGATGCGCAGCAGCCGCGCTCCCAAGCTGGGCGCGGGTTGGCTGGAATTGGATGCGGCCGGAGACGGCATCAGAGTGCGATTGTACACGGCAGGCGGAACGGCGCGGCGCACACCAGTCTGCCTCGATTCCTTACGGTCAGGACCGAGCAGGCTGCAACATTCGGGATGTCAGGGTGAATAAGACAGCGGCCTTTTCGCGTCGGCGAATAATGCCCGTGCCGCGAAGGGCGATAACCGCGTCTTAAAGTTTGGGTATGATACTGCCCCGGAAACAGGTGTTGCCATGCCAGGAAATGGCGATGACCCCTTCGCGTGACGATCAGGACGTTTATGAAAAATTCCGAGCATTCCGAGCCTATCGATCGGCGCTGGCTGGACATAGACGAGGTCAGGTTGGTGAGCGACTTGCGCATCATGCATGCCAAGGTGGACGAGCTGTATCAGACCGTCGCCAACTTAAAGCGGCGGCAAAGCGGAGCGGACATTCACAAGTACGCCGACCAGCCGGTCCTGAACGAAGACATCGCCCGGGTGGACGAGATTTACCTCTGGTTCGTGAGCCTGAAGGAACAGCGCAACGACAAGAGGACGATCAACGGGCGCTGAAGGTTCACGCAAGTCAATTCCCAAACCAAAGCGCAGATCCGCCGGCGTAGTCGTGTGTCCGGGCTACAGCAACTAGCGACTGCTCTGCGATGTATGCGGCTTCGCCGGGCGGCGGGAGGCTAGCACGCTGCTCGGGTAGTCCGGGCCGTCAGGCTCGCGTCGTTGCCCTAGGCGTCGTGTGCAGATTCGGCTGGAAGTCCGACCAGCGAGCGAAACTCCTGGTCGTGCAGCAAGCAATGGAAGCTCCCATCTCGCTGCGTCCATTTGTCTCGTACGGTAGGGGCAAACGCTGGCTGTCTGTCGAGTGCTTCCTTGAGATTGGATAGGGCCAGGTGGCGGTCGCTTGGGTGTGCCTGTTTTTCGCCAGCTTGGAGCCCTCGACAGTATTTTTTCGCATAAGCTTTTGCAATATTGTAGAGAGCGTCAGATTCGCCAGGGAACATAGCGTGATATGCCTGCGAGTAGCGAATGGAGTCGTCGAGGCGATCGGGCACCTCCGCGAGGAAGTAGCCCAACCACTGTTTCACATAGGCAGGAGTTTCCGGCCTGCGATCGAGCCCCTCCAAAATGGCGACGGCCTCATTGTAGCGATTCATAACGCCCAAAATGGCCGCGTGTTTCGCGGTAAAGTCAACCTGCAATGGATTCATGGCCAGAGCCCGTAATATCCACTGCTCGGCCACCTCCGCCTTCTGCATTTTCTTTTCGTCATCTTTCTCAAAATATGGTGCGTAATAGCTGAGATTTGCTGCCGTGGACACGATGTCCCAGTCCGCGGTCCCGGATTTGACGGCCTGATCGGCCTGGTCCAGGAATTTCTTAACTTCATCAGAGTCGAGACGATCGCGAAGCTTGTCGGCTTCAGGCCTACGAAAGTTCAGGATGTCATCGACATCTTCAACGCCAGAAAGAATGCTTTGCGGAAGCTTCGCGAGAAATTGCAGAGCTATCTGTCCGGCCTGTCTGGTGCCTTCCACACGCCCGCGCTCCAACCTGCCTTCCGCCAAGAGCGGGTTGAAAACCAAGTCTCGTTCGAAGAACATGAAGAAGAAGCCCAGCACGGAATAAGTGACGGCCACACCCGCGGTCAAGGCAAACTCATTCGGGCCTGGGCCCGCTGCGAACGTGACCAGCAGCCGCTTGATAGCCCCCGCCTGCGTTATCGTGATAGCTGTAATGCCACCCACCAGCCAGTCCCTGACTTTGCCAACGCTGCCCGCTTCTTCGCCGTAACTTGTGAATAGGAAGCCAACCATGCAGCCAACCATAAAGGAAGCCAAGCTCAGTCCCACCATAAGAACTAATCGAGGTTTGTTATCCTGCCCGGCGACAATCCACCAGACGATGGAAAGGGCCCCAGCCGCAAGCCATATCCGCACCGACTTTCCCGCAACGGTTGTGGGCTCGGATGTTTTCGATCGTTCCCACCAGTGTTTCGGCTTGTCGGGTTGCTTGGAGTTTCTTGGTTGGTTCATTGCACAGGGAATTTCCGTTCTAGCTCCCAACAGCTCGACACTATATACCCATCGAGCGATTCCAGCGCATAATTATTTCCTTGGCAGGCCCAGGACTTGGGACATGGCGCAGCCTGTGCCAATGCGAGTCCCCCGAATGCTGGCCGCGACCCTCCTATCTGGTTTTGTCAGACACGCTTGCTTCCCTTTTCTCTGGATCGATTTCCCGGCTGCCTCTACCTCAACTATCCCGCCGGAAGCGACAGCCCGGCGATCGGCCCAAGCATACTGTCCAACAACTGTTTCGTCAGCTAGCTCTCCGCCAATAGCGGTCGGGTGCCCCGCTCATTCGGGGTTGTTGTGAATGAGTGTCCGCTTGAAGACGGTACCCTGGCCGTCCGGAAGAGCAGGGGATAAATATTACGATTCGGTTAAAAAGTTCTGGACATTCTCGCGCCTTAGCGCCACAATGCAGTCTTTATCCTTCTTTATCGTAGTAGGGCTACTCGGCCATGCGTGTAGCCGGTAGCACATTCCACATGTTGGGGTAGTACAAGTCCAAGCTGTTCGCAAGACAGGCAGGGAACTCCTGCGAGGCATTCGCCCATTGCCAAGGGCGAATCAGCAGGAGTAAAGGTCGCCTTTCCCCAGTACCTGAATTCCATTCGCCGGGACGGCTTGGCTTTCTGTCGCGCTCATTTGAAAGTGGGGTGATGAGCGCGCAGCCGCGTCGCGAAGAACCCCCAATCTAACCGGCGCCACGTCAGCGTCGACCGCCGCGCCGATCCATGACCGAAGGGAGGTCGTCATGAAAACGCAAACCGCCGACCAAAACTGTACGATTCCGCATAGCTTCTATGAACTGCCTGCCCTGAGAAGCGCATTGGCTGGGAGCAAACTTGCCGAGTTGATTCTCGTGCTCAGTTTCTTGACTCTCCTTGCCACCGCTACGGCTTGGGGGCAGTGCACGCCGGCACCGACGTGCCCCAACCCCAATAACGGTCCTTCCTCTTGCCAAACGATTGGGAGGTTCTCATTCAACCCCGGCTGTCCTTCGCTGCAATACAGGTTGGACCAGGACCACACCGGGAATGCGCAGAGCGATGTTCTGAACTGCCCCGTTGTGAAAGCCGGGTGCCTACAGCTCGATTTCAGTAATACAACCGGCGGTTTGCCAGTGCTCCCCCCCGGGCTAACCTCCTCGCCGTCGGTTAATTTGGATTCTAGAGACCCGTTCAACTCGGATATCATCTTTGCCGCGCAAGGACCTCCCTCGTCAGCCTGCGGCGGCGGCAACGTATGGGGCCTGTGGGCCTATGGAACCCAGGGCGGCAATTACCGTTGGGACACAATCACCCAAGGAACAAACATATGCATGCCAATTCGTTCCTCCCCAGGATTATTTACTGCCCCGGGTTGCCCCCCAACGGAGTCTTGTCAGCAGTTCGTCTTCGCGGGAGGAGAGGACGGGAATCTCTACGCCTTCAATTTAGCCGACGGCACGCTGCTCTGGACATACATGGCGAACGGCTCGATTGATGCTTCGCCCACCGTCTCGGTTGCCAACGAGGTCTACATCATTGATGAGGCGTCATATGTCCACAAGGTGGATGGCAATACCGGGATGGGACTCTGGACTAACGGCCCGATCCTTATTACGGGCATGCTTTTCGCCGATTCTCCTCCTACTTCGATTGCTTTAAGCACCTGCGGCGGGCAGTCATGCTTGATCGCGGCCGGAAGCTCCTGCTTGTTAACCCCTTACCGTCAGCATCGGGAAAGCTTGGGGTCAGCGACCGGTTCCGCGCCGCAGCCTCCTTTATGCAGCCCTCCCTACGTCGTCGGCCTAGAACAGGCCTACAGCACAACTGACCCACCCATGTTACTCTGGCCATTCTCTTATTCTTCACCCTAC
>JBEKQY010000248.1:0-6160 GCA_049519235.1 Candidatus Korobacteraceae bacterium
GGTGCGGCAAGGCTAAAGAGACGGCACTGGGCCGGGCTGCTTAAGAAGCGGCCAATCAGGCAGCCGACACGGCTTAGCAAGCCGGCCCGTTGCACGCACTCACGACACAGTCTCTAAAGGCCTGCTCTACCTATCAGCGCGCGGCAGCAGTTCCGGCGCTTGCGGTAACCGAAGCAGGACGGCGAGCTTCGGGATTCGTGACCGGGTCGGCCACGGAGCGGCCCACTACCTGGGCGATCTGGCGAATCTCGACCATCAACTGATCGAACTGCTCGGGATAGAGCGACTGCTTGCCATCGCTGAGCGCGCGATCGGGATCGGGATGAACTTCGATGATCAGTCCGTCGGCGCCCACTGCAACCGCAGCGCGCGAGAGCGGTGTGACTTTGTTGCGCTTGCCGGTGCCGTGGCTGGGATCGACGATGATGGGCAGGTGACTGAGCCGCTGCACTGCGGGCACCACGCTGAGGTCGAGCGTGTTGCGCGTGTGATCGGCGAAGGTACGCACCCCGCGCTCGCAGAGCACGACATTGTAATTGCCCTCGCTCATGATGTACTCGGCCGCCATCAGGAATTCTTCCAGCGTGGCCGACATGCCGCGCTTCAGCATCACCGGCTTGTGCGCCCGTCCAGCGCGCTTCAGCAGCGAGAAGTTTTGCATATTGCGCGCGCCAATCTGGATCATGTCGGCGTACTTCTCGACCAGTTCGAGTGACTCGTTGTCCACTGCCTCGGTAACGATGAGCAGGCCAAACTGGTCGCGAATATCGGCCAGGATTTTCAGGCCGTCTTCCGCCAGACCCTGAAAAGCGTAGGGCGAGGTGCGAGGTTTATACGCGCCGCCGCGGAAGAAACGGGCACCGGCGCGGGCGACATGTCCGGCAGTGGTAAACGCCTGCTCGCGGCTCTCCACGGCGCAAGGGCCGGCCATCACTGCTACTTCGTCGCCGCCGATGGTCGCATCGGAGTTGGCGAAGCGAATTACCGTGTCTTCCTCCTTGAGATCGCGGCTGACCAGCTTGTAAGGCTTGCTGACGCGGATGACTTCCTGCACGCCCAGCATCTCGTCGAAGGTGCCGGGGTCGAGCTCGGTCTCGTTGCCGGTGATGCCGATGGCGGTGCGCTGCGCTCCGGGCATGGAGTGAGCGCGCAGGCCCAGACTTTCGATCCTTTCACAGACGCGCCGCACATCCTCTTCGGTGGCGTGCGCCTTCATGACAATCAGCATTGGGAGACCCCTTGTAGTGGTCTAGTGTACCGTTGGCGGACGGGCGGCGGCAATGCGAACAGCTACGAGCCGCGAGCCTGAAGCTGCGAGCCACGACCTACGAGGGCCTTGTTCTGCGTTCCGATGTGAAGCAGCACTCGACGCGCGCGGGGCGGCCCGAAGCTCGCAGCTCGTGGCTCGTAGGTCGCAGCTCAGCTCATCATCTCCAGCAGCTTGAGCACGGTGGCCCAATTCCTGGCGGTAGCGATGGTCGAGAGTTTGGAATCGAAGTACGCGTTGGTCAACTTCGTGCGCGCCATGCCGTTGGGCAGGTGCAGATAGACTTCGCGGCCGGAAACATGAAAGGCATCAGGCGCGGAGCGATGTGGATCGAGAGCCTTGACGGCGTCGGCGGTTGGCACGTCGGCGAGGAAGTACACGTGGAGCGTCTGCTCCGGCAATCCTGCCTTCAAGAGTGGATTGCTGCGCGCCGCCTGAGCGAGTTCCTCACGATTGCGCAAGACAACAGGAACGGAGAATCCAAAGCGCTCTTCAATCTTCTTCTTCAGAAGAGCGGGAAGCCCTTTGATGACCTTCGGTGAGGCGGTGAAGATGACATTACCGCTCTGAATATAGGTGCGCACGTTGGCGCATCGCGCTTCGACAAACATTTCGGCGAGCTGCTTCATGGGGAGCACGTGCTTGCCTCCGACATTGATGCCGCGCAGCATCGCGACGTAAGTCGTGGTTCCTACCTGCTCCATGATGTGCCATTGTCCCAATGGATGGTGTTGCCGTCGGAGCTGATCGTGCCGCCAATCTGACCATCGGCCCAGTTGGTCATGATGTGACCCGGCCCGTCGAACGAGCCGGTCGCAGTCTCGCCACTTTCATTCTTCAAGCGCAGAGTGCCTTTCTTCTGCCGGATGGAGCAGGCCTGGGAATGATTGCCGTCGCGATACCACGTCCCATCCAGATTGGGGCGTCGTCCGCCACTGGAGCCGCATCGCATCCAAGAGGTGCCGTTGGTCCAGTCGATGCGGAGCCCATCCGGACTAAGAGTTCCCTTCACAAATTGCCATTGGTCAGCGCTGAACTCCGTCTGCTGAAGATTCACAAAGTGGCCTGACGAGGTACTGCCATTTTCGTTGGTGAAGCTCAGGACTGCCCCATCGACGCTGATCGAGCAGCGCTTGGCTTTATCGCCCTGAGCACACCAGTCGCCGGCGATGCGCGCGGCTTGTCCGAAGTCCTGCGGAAAAGGCGCGGCCAATGTGCGGCTTCGCACCTCGACGCTGGCGAGCATGACCAGCGCGATGAGTAAGACTAGGCGGGCAGCGTTGGCAATCTTGAGCATTACTCCATTTGTCCCGGCGTGAGCAATGTGGTTGCGCCAAAGCATATCAGAGGATTGTCAAGCCAGCGACAGCCGGCCATTGCCAGCCGCCGACAAACCCGTCACAATCGGAGTGCTGCGCGACCGTCATACGCTGTAGCCAGCTTGCGCAACGGCATTGCTCACGCGAACCACATGCCACTTCTCGACAGCACGCGGGTCAGGAATTCGGTCTGGACGGCGCCCAACCAGATCACGCTGCTGCGGCTGATTTTCATTCCCTTCGTGATCATCTCGGTGCTCGACGGCCACTGGCGATGGGCGCTGGGCCTGCTGATTGCCGCCGCGTTGAGCGATGCTCTGGATGGTCTGCTGGCCCGCACGCTGCATCAGCAGACGCTGCTGGGGCAGTATCTGGATCCGCTGGCTGACAAGCTGCTGTTGAGCTCCTTGTTCCTGGTGCTCTCGTTCGTCAGGAAGATTCCGTGGAAGTTCACGGTGGTGGTTTTCAGCCGCGACCTCTGCATTGTGGCCACCGCGGTGGTGCTGTACGCGACTGTCGGCTTTCGCGACTTCCGCCCCAGCATCTTCGGCAAGCTGAATACGGCCTGCCAGATCGCTGCTGTCTTCTGCGTGGTCCTGTCGCAAGTGGTGGACGGAAGCTGGCTCAGGCTGCTGATCAAGGTTTTCCTGTATGCGACCTTCACCTTCGCCACGATTTCCGGAGTGCACTACGTTCTGGTGACGGGACAGCGACTGCGCAAGGAGTCAGTGGCTAGTGGCTAGTGGCTAGTGGTCAGTGGCTAGTGGCTGAAAACTATCGGATCGACTTCGAGGCCGCACCGCTCTGATTAATGAGCAACCCTGATAACTTGTAATCATTCACTAGCCACTGACCACTAGCCACTGACCACTTCTTCATGTCCTCCGATCGCCATCATCGCCTGCAAGTGTGGTTTGCATTCGCCCTGGTGTACATCTTCTGGGGCTCGACGTATTTGGCCATCGGCATTGCCGATCAGGAGCGGCTTCCGCCGGCGGTCACCTGTGCCATGCGCTTCGCCATTGCGGGCGTGCTGATGCTGGCGGTCCTCGCCCTCAGCGGCCGCAGCATCCGGATCACACTGCCTGAAGCCGCGCGCCTGGCGACCATCGGCTGCCTGCTGTTGGTGGGCGGCAACTTCGGCCTCACCTGGGCCGAGCAGTTTGTGCCAACCGGCTTTGCCGCGCTGATCATCGCGGTGACTCCCATCTGGTTTCTGCTGCTGGAGACCTTCGTCTTTCGCGGCGACCGGCTCTCGCGCCGCGGTCTGTTCGGCGTAGCGCTCGGCATTGCCGGCATCGCCGTTCTGTTCTGGCCACGCTTCGAGCACCGCAGCACGCTCGGCATCATGCCGCTCTTCGGAGCTTGCACCTTGCTGCTGTCGTCGTTCAGTTGGTCGGTTGGTTCGGTGCTGTCGCGCAAGTGGCAAATGCGGGTCGATCCCTTCACCGCAACCGGCTGGGAGATGACTTTTGCCGCCGTGGGCAACGCGATCATCGCGCTCATCACCGGCGAGCAGCACCGCATCGTCATCACGCGACGCGGAATGCTGGCCGTGCTCTATCTCGTCGTCTTCGGATCGTGGGTTGGATACACGGCTTACATCTGGCTGCTAAAGCACGTGCCGACGCCGAAGGTTGCAACCTACGCGTATGTCAATCCGCTGGTCGCGGTTGCGCTCGGATGGCTGGTGCTCAACGAGCGGCTCGATGCCTTCATGTTCGCCGGAACGGTCATCATCGTGGCCGCAGTCGCGCTGGTGACAACCGCCAAAGTGCATGACGGTGCGAGCACCGCGCCAACGCTAACCGAGCTCGAGCCCGAAGCGTAAAACAAGATTGTCATCCTGAGCGGAGCGTCCGCACGCTGTTCCGACCCCGCTTCTGTTGCTTGCCTGTCATCCCGACCGAGGACTTCAGTCCGAGCGAAGAGCCTGCCCTGAGCTTGTCGAAGGGGACCTGCTGCTGCTCTTCGGACAACCGGCAACTGACAACCGACAACTGACAACTGTCTTTTGACTCCCCCCTCTGATTGCCCTCTGTAAGCCAATGAAAATAAACGAAAATGCCAAATTTTTCCCGCTAAATTCGTCCAGCCATTAGACTTACAGGTAAAATATTCCAAACAAAGGACTTATGAGATGTGCCTCTACCTGGAATCAACAACTTACAAGCATTCCCCCTAAAATGCCAGTTCGTAAGCCATTGAAAACAATCATAATCAATAAAAATTTCCCGCTAAGAGCTTCTCCCCGTAGGACTTACAGCTAAAATCTTCCAAACAAACGCCTTACTATAAGCAGTGCATAATCAATGGCTTACAAGGTTATGGAATGCCCCACCCGAGCGAGGAAGCTTGGGTGGGGGGACGGGCTAAGGTCATCGTTCGGCCCCACGGTATCGCGGAACGATTGGCTATGGCGACACCGCCACGCTGTCCAGCGCCATATAGCCCGGGTCGTCGCGGAATTTGAAAGTGATGGAGTCACTGCCAGTTCCCTGCTCGTAGAACATATACTCCGTCCAGTTTACGCCAGTGTTGGGATTGATCAGCATGAGCACCGGGTTACCATCCCACTCAGCGGTAAAGTCGCTGGGACTGTCTCCGACCGAGGCAAACCAGAAACAAAAGGCGTAGTCCTGATACGGAACCGTCGTAAAGGTCTGGCTGAGAGTTGCATCGGCGCCCACCGGGCCCAGCACCGCGTAATACGGAAAGCTTTGGGCACCACTGTAATCGTAAAACGCGCCGCTCACCACCTCAGTATCTTCAAAGTTGCCGCCTGTAGTCCAGCCGCTAAAGCTCCCCGTATCGAAGCTGCCATTCTGGATAAGACTAGCGTTGGGGTTACAGATCGGCGCCATATTCGGAACGTTCGTAAAGTCCACCTCGGTGATGCCGGCGCCGATCGTGGTAGTCACGCTCGGGATTGTAATGTTGTACGTGCAACCATCACACTCGACCGTGATACCGTTGGGCGGCACATGGTAAGGGAGCATGGGACTGTAAACTTCTGTGATGGTGACCGGAGTGTTTACCTGGTATGTGTTGACCAAGGCACAGTAGCCCCCTTGGTCCGCCGGGCCGGCCTCCAGCGGAAAATTGGGTACACCGGTTGCGGAAAACATAAAGACCGTACCGACTGGAGTACCCGGACCGGCGATGTAAATTTGGCGACGGTTTCCAGCGAGACGTCGCCTGCCTGGACACCTACACCGGCGTTTAGATCCGGACTTGTCCAGTTCGCCAGTTCATTGATCTGCATTCCCAATGAGTTATACGCGAGTGCGGTGACATCTGAGACCAGGACGCCGAGCACGGGCGATTCGACAATTGTGTCCGGATTGCTCAGAGGGGCGGAGGGAACCTGGATAGGTCCTGAACAGTCGCCAAGGGGAACCTGAATGGGAGTGGGACCGGTGTTGAAACGTGGGCCGTACACGGTGAAATCGTATAGCTGATTAGGGGGTGGGAACTGGGTGCTCCCCTCTTTGCAAATCTCAACGTAACCGGCATTCTCAGGATTAGGGCAGCTCTGAGTGTAAACCGGGTACTTGGGCGCGGGGGTGCTGCC
>JBEKQY010000249.1:0-5728 GCA_049519235.1 Candidatus Korobacteraceae bacterium
GTTGCCTTGGGTCACGGTGAAGCTGTCGCTAACCACATACCCGAAGTTGATGGTCCGCGCATCGGTGGTGCCGTTGATTGGGCCGTTGTTGTAGATCCATTCGTCTTGCAGCGGGTGGAAATACCCCTTTGCCGGCGCCAACGCCGAAGATTTGGGCGGGGCGACACGCTTGGCGGGATGGGCCAGCCGCGGCGCGAACTCCGGCATTTTCGCCGCCTGCACCGCCGTCGGTGGAACGGTATTCTGTGCCCAGGCGGGAACGATGGCCACTGCCACCACCAACGCAGCGATTATCGCCAGTGAAATTGTGCGGAACCTTGAACTGAGAGATTGCTCTTGGCTTTGCATCGGCTTGTCCTCCTTGCCATTCCGCTCAACAGGATTGTGGGGCGACGCGTTAGAAACGGGTACGCGTGGACATTTGGGAGAGGCCAGGTCGGAGGTCTATTTCTCGTCGCGTGAGCGCAACAGAACTGGGTGGGAAAAAGGCCAGGGAGTCCTCTCCCACAGTCATCTAACGCTCTGCGGCGGTGCTTGTCAGTGACCGACGACTCATGGAGACGTGATGCTGAGGAAAAGCGAAAAACATCGAAAAGATAGGGCCGGTGCAGTTCAGATCCCAGGCCTAATCTCGCCCCGCAAGAACTGTGCGCAGTCGCCACAACGTGGCTGCCAAAGCTGCGACCCCCATGCTCCACACCGTGAATGCAATCTTCACGACCCACTCCGGCGCTGCGCCCACTCGCTTCAGCAGACAGGGCAGAAAATTCCACGCGGTGATGTGGACGTAGTCCCACGGGTCCCAATGCATGGCGTAATTGTTCAGCCCCCAGGCATCCATTTTTCCCAACGCGAACGCGGCAATGTTCTTCAGGCGCAAGGCAATCACAAACGTCGGATGGCCGAGCGTTTCCATCTGGTAGATCTCCAGTGGCAACCAGAAAGCCAGCGACGCGACCTGTACAACGGCACTGATCGCGCACAGCGCGATTCCTACGCTCCAGACCACGTTTCCCACGGCGTCGCGATAACGCAGCAGCAGCGGAACAGCCAGCAGCGCCGCCAGTTCGGCGCTGGTCGAAACATAGCGATCGCCCCAGGCGAAGTCGCCGCTCCAAACCGTATAGCGCGCATAGAAGCTGATGTAGGCCAGTAACAGCAGCAATCCGCTTACAACGTACGCATTGACGGCGGGGCTGAACCGTTTCCAGCCCACGATAGCGAGCAGAATCATGAGGACGAGCAACGGATCGAAGAAAAAGATCGACTTTTCGGGTGCGAACAGCGCACCGAAAAATCCGGCGTGGAAAGGCGTCTCCCACGGATAGTTGGCAGGCAGAGTTGGATCTCGCAGCTTCGCTTCGCGGGCGACTACGCTCATGTAGGTGTTGATGAACGAGCCAAAGCGATAGTACTGATAAAGGCGATCGATCAGCCCGAAAAGCACATACACGGGAAGAGCGGTCGCGATGTAGGTTCGGCATCTATTCCAAAGCTCGCTGCCACGACTTCCTTCGAACCACAACACCAGCAGCACGAAAACTGCTCCAGCTACCAGGTCCATACCTGTGGTGAGGCGGGTGAGCAGATTGAGCCCAAAGGCAGCGGAGCCGATCAGCAGAGCGCGCCGCTCGCCGGTGCGCAACCATTCGTATTGCCAGGAGAATCCAATTAGCGTCAGCAGAAAGATGTAGTTATTCTCCATCATGTTCTGCGTGTAATGAAGATGGGTGGTCAACAGCAGGAGAGATAAAACGCCCGCAACGGAATATTTCACGCCAAAGTTCAATTGCCGCAGGAAGCGGAAGCAAACCAGCGCCGTCAGCACAGTGACGAAAATGTTGATGCTGTAGCTGACGAAGACACCACGCACACTGGGATCGTTCCCGTTGTAATTCGCGAAGACAGGCAGGCGCTCGATGTATGTCCCAATCACATCCGCCGGCAGCAACAGCAGCGATTGTCCGATGCCATACCAGCTCTGCAGCTTGCCGCCGCGGCCGTGCACCCCAAATTCGGGATACTCCTGCGGAAACACCGGCGGTTCCGCAGTCCACCACGAGTGAGCTGACTGCAGCCGATGTTGGGTGTCGGCGGTGCCCAGCTCTCCCGACTGCACCACGAATGCAATGAGGCCCGCTGCCAGGGCCAGCAGGAAGAGCGGCTCACGAAACCAGCGGCGAATGTGATGGATCACGATGGGTTCAGCATCGATTCTACTCACGCGCTACGCTTGCTCATCGGCGGCGACTCGCGCACGTCCCCATCCACCAGCCCGTCGCGTGACGTTCTCGCCTGCTCCGCGTATTCCATCGAAGGCACCGACACGATGCGGGACTCGCCGGTGATCAGGCGTGCGCCGCGCTCGTACGTGAGATAGCTCCAGGCCCACTGAATCATCACTATGATGCGGTTACGGAATCCGATCAGGAACAGGATGTGGACGAACAACCATGTCACCCAGGCGATAAAGCCGGAGAGGTGGACTTTACCAAACTGCGCAATGGCGGCAGCGCGTCCGATGGTGGCAAGCGATCCCTTATCGAGATAGTGAAAGACTTCGCGCGGCTTTCCCGCCAGATCCGCGGCGATTTGACGTGCGGCCCACTTGCCTTGCTGCATGGCGACGGGCGCAACTCCGGGCAGGAGATTGCCATGCTCGTCCTTCATGCTGGCCAGGTCGCCAATGACGAACACCTCGCCATGTCCGGGAATGCTGAGATCAGGCTCGACCAAGACCCGGCCTGCACGATCGACGGGAACTCCTAATGCGCGGCCCAGCGGTGAAGCCGAAACTCCTGCGGCCCACAACACGACCTCGGCAGGCAGTATTTCCTCGCCGACGGAAACTTGACCCGAACGCACACCGCTCACCGGCGAGTTTGTCCGGACTTCAACTCCGAGATGTTCGAGTTGCTTCACCGCACTGCGGCGCAGGTCTTCGGGATAGGCGTTCAGGACCGACGGCCCAGCCTCCAGCAACAGGACACGCGTCTTTGCGGGATCAATATTGCGGAAGTTCTCGGCCAGCGATTTGCGCGCCAGCTCAGCCAGCGTGCCAGCTAGCTCCACGCCGGTTGGTCCCGCACCCACGATGATGAAGTTGAGCGGCCGGTGACTTCCCGTGAGCGCAGCCTCGCGCTCGGCAAGCTCGTAGGCAAGCAGAATGCGGCGGCGCATCTCCAGCGCGTCTTCGATGGTCTTCAGGCCAGGCGCCAGCGGCTCCCATTCATCGTGTCCAAAGTAGGCGTGGGTGGCGCCGGCGGCGACGATGAGATAGTCATAACTCAGCTCGAAGCCGTGCACTTGGACCTTGCGCCGCTCCAGATCGAAGGCTTGAACCTCGCCCAGCAGTACCTCGACGTTCTCGTGTTTATGCAGGATCTCGCGAATGGGCGCGGCAATTTCCGCCGGCGATATGCCGGCCGTGGCGACCTGGTACAGCAGCGGCTGGAAGGTGTGGTGGTTCTTACGATCCACCAGCGTGATCTGGACTGGCAGCCGGGCCAGCGATTCGGCAGCCTTCAGGCCGCCAAACCCGCCCCCCACGATGACGACCTGCGGACGAGTTTTCGCGTTCATAGCCATACATCATTGAGATGCTGAGAGGCGCGCATCGGCGGCAATTTCACGGCAGCTATGCGCCGATGGTGGACTTTTGCCGGGCTGCGGAAAAAGTCGAAACAGCCGAGACTGTCCGGAGACCAGCCAGGAATGCGCAGATTACCGCCAGACAGGCGAGAATCAGGAAGACACGCCGTTCGAAGGAAGGATCTTCTCCCGTGGCCGAGCCTGTCATGGTCAGCTTCACAGCTCTAGAGGTATAGCGAGTCCAATGGTTCGCTTGGAACGCGAACGTGCGCTGTTTACATGGTTAAACCTGAACTTGCGCCGTGGCCTATCGCGCCCCTGGCAGGCATGCCGGCCAAGCTTCTAAGGGTATTTCCTTAGGTGGCTCGCCCGCCGCGGAGTGTACGATAATCTAATTCCTTCAGGGGTCTGTTAATGGCTGATCGACCGCCGGCTCGCGATCTTGCGGTTTGCATTTTCTTTGAATCCTGCGCACTTGGGTTCGCTTTCGTAGCGTTGGGCGCGTTTGTACACGACATCGATGATTGGCAGAGCTGGCTAGCATGGGCAGCGTTAGCTTTCGTGCTTTTCGCGGCTGGTGTCAAGTGGACGCGAATCAAGCCAACCGTAGTACAAGTAAGGGTGATGGGATATGTAATCTTCGGTTCGGTGGGAGCCATTCTACTGATGGGTGGATATTGGTGGCTAACAGGCCTATCTGTACCGCCATCTAATACAACTGGATCCCATGCTTTGCTTAACCTATCTGGGGCGTTGCCTTCGTATACTCCTGATCCCTTCCCACCCAACCAAAATGTCAGGATCAAATTGGAGTATTTGAACAATGGCAACGAAGCAGCCAGACATATATACGGGGCTGGCAGGATTTTCCTCTTGCAGGATCACACCGATGCAAGACAAAAGCGAGCGGTTGCTACATTTGAGAAGGGCTGGCAACCATTGTTGGCGCGACTACGCAAGAAGGGTCCGGGACAAACCATACAGCCATCGCGACCGGGACAACCTATGGATGAACAAGCCTTGGAAGCAGCAGGCCCTGTACTTAATGAGCAGCAGCGGCAGTGGATTTATGGAGGCCAGAGAATTGTGATGGTGGTCGCAGCCCTGCGCTATGAGGATAGCAATGGTGAATATGAATTGCACATGTGTAGATATCTACAACCGCCAATCGCCGGC
This sequence comes from Candidatus Korobacteraceae bacterium, assembly GCA_049519235.1. Classification (GTDB taxonomy): domain Bacteria; phylum Acidobacteriota; class Terriglobia; order Terriglobales; family Acidobacteriaceae; genus Bog-257. Next base: position 4,768 of record JBEKQY010000249.1, read on the forward strand.
ATGAGCAACTGGGCAGCCTGTAAATGGCACGATGGTCTGGTAAAGATTGGATCGAAACCCTCTGAGCCGCAAGGAAACCCAGACACAAGCCAATCCAGATGACCGTACGGTATGCTTACCTTGCACCAGAACATCGGATGGCCGCTGTCGATTGGCTCTGCTCGGTACCAGGTACTCCAGAGCAGCCAACGGACACCACTGACAGCGTGCAACATCGGATGGCAGAAGCGGACAAGGCTGTTGTCCGGTACCTCGTGTAGTCTGTGTTAAATTAGGGCAGTTTCACAGTTAGTGTAGTCCGGCACCTGTAAAGCGGCGCTTTAGCGCTCTCGCCGCGGACAAGAGTACCGCTTGGGCCGCTGCGGTCATTGGAAATGACCGCAGCGGCCCAAGCCTTATAAAAGCGAACTGCCTGGACGCCAGCCTGAAGGCTGGCTCTACCCGGTCTACAGCAACTCCGAAACTGGTATAGTTATTGTGTGGGCCCGTAGCTCAGTTGGTAGAGCAACGCACTTTTAATGCGTGGGTCGCAGGTTCGATTCCTGCCGGGCTCACCAAGGCAGCAATTAGCATTTAGCACTTAGCATTCGGCGGCAATATGCGCACCGCTAAATGCTAAGTGCTAAGTGCCAACTGCTAAATGCCAAGTGCTAACTGCTAACTGCTCTTCTCCACGTACACCGCCGTCCCATACGCCAGCACCTCGGTAACACCCTGCATCACTTCGGTCGCGTCGTAGCGCATGCCGATGACGGCGTTCGCGCCAAGCCCTGCCGCATGTTCCAACATCAAGTCGAAAGCATGCTCACGGGTCTTCTCGCACAGGTTGGTCAGCAGCGTAATATTGCCGCCGATGAGCGTCTGCAAGCCCGCGCCAATTGTGCCCACGATGGAGCGCGAGCGCACGATAATGCCGCGCACCAACCCGAAGTTGCGGACGATCCGGTAGCCGTCGAGAGTG
>JBEKQY010000250.1:0-7315 GCA_049519235.1 Candidatus Korobacteraceae bacterium
GACGGCGCCCTGGTAGCCGGCGGGAACGATGGCGGCGTTGGCCTTGATACGGCCGTCGGGCGAGTTTAGCAGGGAGGTGGTCGGTTGAGCTTCCCCGGTAGGCCAGATGGTCAGATATCCTAGGGGTCCGCGCGGCACCACAGTTACATTTAGCGAATAGGCTGCGGCCATCGCGGGAATGTTGCAACTGCCAAGTTGCGGAACCACGTAATTCTGCGAGGTACCGCCCAGAATCGGATCGTGAGTTTGTCGCGTGTCCAGCAGACGACAGGGCGTGACCGGAACGAACTGAAGCCCGTAGCCAGGGGGCGGCTGAAGGAAGGCAGCCGTGACCGCCAGGTTCTGCGACATGATCAGGTTGCAGGGACCGACGCCCATGCAGGCGCCGGTCCAGCCGCTGAGGCTCCAGCCCTGGGCAGGGGATGCATTCAGCATCACCTGAGTGAGGGAAGGATACGTATGGCTGCAAGTTCCGGGGCAGTCGATGTAGCCGTCCGTGCTGGTCACCGTTCCGTTGCCGGCGGTCGATACCGTTAACGTGTAGTAATCCCCAGTAGTAAACGTAGCTGTCACCGATTGGTTCTGCGTCATCGTCACATTGCAGGAGCCGGTGCCGCTGCAAGCGCCGCTCCAGCCGCCGAAGACCCAGCTCTGCGCAGGTGAGGCATTCAGCGTGACACGTGTGCCTTGCAGGTACTGATAGCTGCACTGGCCGGGGCAGTTGATTTGGCCATCGGTGCTGGTGACGACGCCGTCACCAGTGGTGGAAATCGTCAGGGTGTAACCGCCAAAGTCCAAAGTTACCTCGTCCGACGAGAGTTGCCCGCCGTAATTGCATTGCGGCGTCAAACCCCAGGTATAGTTGGTCAGTAACCATGACGGATTTTCGATAATGTCGAAATTATCGTCGTACAGAGATGGAGAGAACGTGATGTATTGGTTTGGCGGATAATCGCTGCATTGCACAATGCTGTAAACTTCTAAGGCCCCGCCGAACGCCCAATTAAACGTCTGCCCTTCACTTGGCGTGTCGCTCAGGGTTGTGCTCCCGCCAGTGGACTCGTCCCGCGTCGTAATGTTCCATGTGGGACAAGAGAGCGTGCCTGGACTGCAAGTCGACTTGACCGTGCCAACAATAAGGTCGCCAGTGTTCACCCGGACTGGCGAACTTTCGTCCGCAGTGCCCCTGGGACAACAGTTCCAGCTCGCAATTCCCCATGCCTCTCTGAAATCGGCGTTCCAGCCAAGGACGGGTTGAATGATGGTGGCGTCCTCCTGGTAGTCCACTAACCCCGGAAAGAAATAAACCGTCTGGCCGTCGTAAGACAGCGGAGCGGACAGGACGTTCCAGTCCGCAACAATCTCGCCATACGATGTGCTGGTGGTGGTGCTCCCAGAAACAATCCAGCTATGGATGATCGTCGGAGGCTTGATCTTTGACGCCGCGAACATCTCTCCGTGGGCCGTATAGTGGGGATATTCGCAAACCGGAACGGTGTAGACAGTTCCATCGGCCCTTTGAATCACCTGTCCGCCCTCCAGTAGTTCCTCGTCCTTTGCCAAGTGGAAAACGCAAGATGGATGGAAGTAGCCGAACGGAGTGACGACATATTCCTCGGGCACCTGCGCCGGACGGTTCGGTCCAGCCGGTGCTTGAGCTGGCACCATCACCGCGGCCGAGAGCGACATTGCCACGATCATGCCCGTGAACGCGGCGCGCGGACAGATTCTGTATCGCATCTTAAAATCTCCTCAGGTAAGCGCGCTCTCGTTGCCGGATTGGACGATATTGGATAAAAGCCGAATGTTAGCACTGATTGGGCTTGGTTCAGCCGCTTTTTCTGCGCAGGCGATAATCCCATTCCGGGAATGGGAAGACCTGTTAGTACCTTCGCGAAAAGGCAATCGCTCGCTAGTGTGGTGAATTAGAAATTCGATTACGAATTGAATGAGGCCTTCGACTTTTGCCTCAGGGCCTAAAGGCCAATGTTTTCTTAGGCCACGGTTCGGCACGACTGAAGTCGTGCCCTGATACAAACCGCGATTTATATAACGAACTTCTGATTCGGGACACTAGGGCGGTTCCAGCGTCGGTGTATCCGGTAGAGCGGACCTTCAGGTCCGCGTCCAGGCTGCGCCCCGAAGTTCAGGCTTTCCGTCCACTGCGCCGCAGTGGGCGGAAAGCCTCACGAAAACGGCCCCCTTGACGCGGCGCTGAAGCGCCGCTCTACCCGAGCATCGCGGATACAGCAATTCGGGAATCGCTCTAGCCGGTTCTGCTGGGTTCCAGGTCGAAGCGCTGGGCCATCATCTCCACGATCTCTTTGCCGATCGCGAGCGAGGCGGTTGCTGCCGGCGAAGGCACATTGCACACGTGGATCATCTTCGCGCTGTGGACAAAATAGAAGTCGTCCAGCAGGTTGCCGTGGGCGTCGACCGCCTGCGCGCGGACTCCCGAGCCGCCCTGCGCCAGGTCCGATTCCCGCAGCTCCGGCACCATCTTTTGCAGGGCCTTCAAGAACGCGCCCTTCACCCACGAGCGGTATTGTTCCGCCAGGCCCATGCGCCAATATTTCCGGGCCATCTTCCAGAAGCCGGGAAAGCGCAGGGTCTCCATCGCTTCCAGCAGATTCGGCTTCGCGCCGGTGTAACCTTCGCGGCGAAAGGCCAGCAGCGCGTTGGGGCCGGCTTCGACGCTGCCGTTCACGCGCCGGGTGAAATGCACACCGAGAAAGGGAAATCGCGGATCGGGAACCGGATAGATCAGCGCCTTCACCAGGTGACGCCGTTCCGGCCGGACCTCGTAGTACTCGCCACGGAACGGCACAATCTCCAGATTGGTTTCGACGCCGGCCATGCGCGTGATGGTGTCGCTGTAAAGTCCGGCGCAGTTGATGACGTAGCGGGCGCGAAATGTTCCCGCGAGGGTCTCGACAACGTTGGTCCCGCCGTCCTCGCGCAGCGCCACGACCTTGGCGCCAAGCGCGATCTCGCCGCCGGCTTTTTGGATCAACTCAGCATACTTTTGGGCGACGATGGTGTAGTCGACGATACCGGTGGAAGGCACTTGCAGCGCGCAGATTCCGTCGCAGTGGGGCTCGATCTCGCGAAACTGCTCGGGTTGCAGCAGGCGCAGTCCGGGTACGCCGTTGGCGCTCCCACGCAGATGCAGTTCTTCGAGCCGCGGGACCTCTTGGGGAGTGGTAGCAACCACCAGCTTGCCGCATTCTTCAAAAGCGATCGCCTGCTCCTGGCAGAAGCGTTTCATGGAGGCTGCTCCGGCCACGCAATTGCGCGCCTTCAAGGAACCGGTCTTGTAGTAGAGGCCGGAATGAATGACTCCGCTGTTGTGGCCGGTCTGGTGAGCGGCTACGTGGTCCTCCTTGTCCACGACGATGATTCGCATCTGCGGGAAGCGGCGTGTGACCTCCAACGCCGTTGCCAGCCCCACAATTCCGGCGCCGATAATGAGCAGGTCCGCTTGGCGGTCGGTCATATCCCAAGTCCTAACAAAACCCGCGATTATACGGCGCGCCGGCTATCGTCGCCATGACGCGTGTCACAAGAGCAGTTTCGAGTTTCGAGTTTCGAGCCAGAGGAGCGAGTGGCCGGTAAGCGATTGGCCGAGATTGACGGGGTCGACGCAACTGGAAACTGGAAACTGGAAACTTGAAACTCCAGACGATGAGCCACCACTTTAGGGACTCGCACACTTTGGACTAAGAGGGTAAACTGTTGCCCGCATGTCACTCGGAATTGAAGTGGCGGGACGCAGCGATGTAGGACGGGTACGCCCGTCGAACGAAGACCATTTCGGTTGTGACGAACGGCTGGGCGTTTTCGTGGTGTGCGATGGCATGGGCGGACACGCGGCCGGGGAAATCGCCAGCGAGATCGCGGTCGAGACCGTGCTTGCCTTCTTTCGCGAACGGAAGCCCGAGGTAGAAGACAATGCTTATCTCAACGACGCGCCGCTGGGCGCCCGGTTGCTGGCCGAGGCGGTGAAGCAAGCCAACGACGCCATTCTGGCTTATGCGCAAGAGCATGAGAATACCTCTGGGATGGGAACGACGCTGGTCGCCGTGCGCTTTGACGATGGTGTTTTCAGCATCGCCAACGTAGGCGACAGCCGCATCTACCTATTCCGCGAAGGCCAGTTGCTCCAGTTGACGGAAGACCACTCGCTGGTGATGGAGCAAGTACGCCGCGGCATGATCACTTTGGAGCAGGCCAAACATTCGTCGGCGCAGAACATCATCACTCGCGCCCTGGGCACCGATGAGAGCACGCTCCCCGATCTCGGCGAATTTCCCGCGCAAGGCGGCGACATTGTGCTGCTCACCACCGACGGCATACTGCGCCACGTGGACGACGAAGAGATCAGCAATATCCTGCTGGAGTTGCCTTCATTGCAAGCCGCCTGCGACAGCCTCATCGACGCCGCCAATGCCGGCGGAGGAGAGGACAACTCCACCTGCGTGCTGCTTCGCGTCCGTAACGGCGTGGCTGCAGTCACCGCTCCCGACGGAGCGGACGGCTCGGCGGCAAATTAGGTCGCATGCGCGGCAGATGCAACCGGTCTGGCGCGCAGCTGCCATGCCACCGTCAGGATGACCGCCAGCAGGAGCACATCGAGCAGGACGTGCATTCCATCCGGTGCAAGATGATTACCGTAATTGGGTAGAACCTTTGTCGTGCGACTGAAGACGCGCGCGTACATGGCTGCATATTGGGGAGTGGCTCCGCGGATATATGGCATCCAAAGTCCGACGATGTGCGAGGCAAACCACAGTGAATCGGCAAGCAATCCGATCCAGAGCAGCCATCGAATTCGCTTTACCGAACCCAGCAACAGCAGGAGTTGGCCGAAGGCGATGGCCGCAGGCAGAATCAGCATGTCCGGGGAGAAGTTGGCCCGCATTGCGGGCTGATCATTCCACGCGCCTAATGGGACCAGCACACAGACCTCGAAGTAGGCGAGCAGTGCAAGCTGAACGGTAATCGTCGCTGTCCGCGCGCGGCCCATGCGCTGGATAATAACAGCATGCCGTCTGCTAAACTCATGGCCTTGGAGTTCCGCATCGAGTCACCGCCGCCGGTCACGAAGCCGAGCCTTTCCGGTTCTTCTCCAACGGTGAAGCCCAGCAAGCCCGTTCCCCGGACCAGTGTGTTGGTGTATGGCCTCGCGATCGGGTTTGGCTTGCTTTCCGGATGGATCAACCAGAAGGTAGACGATGCGCTGCTCACGACACTCTGCGTGCTGGCCTTCAGCATGTTGCTGGGCGTATGGAAGAAGCAGCGGCCCTGGAGATGGCTCTTACTGGTGTGGATCGGCGTTCCCGTCGTGCTGGCCTATTATCAGTTCGTGGTCGGCTGGCCGCATAACCGGGGACAGGTGTACCTGGTTTTTCTCCAGATCCTGCCGGCCAGCGCCGGCGCGAATGGCGGCCACTTCATGCGCGAGATGATCGACCACGTGTTTCTGAAGCAGGAAGATTAGAAGTGCGACGAGACGGCGACTCGCGAGTCAACGGCGGTCGAGGCTTTTAGCTAGCTTTTAGCTATTAGCTCTTAGCTATTAGCAATCTGATTGGCGCACTGCGCGGTAGAACTTGCTAAGAGCTAAAGGCTAAGAGCTAAGCGAGGGTAGTGCTTGATCTCCATTCGCGACACTCCCGCCGGTGCGACGTTTCAGGTGAAGGTCGCCGAGCTTTTGAATGTTGCGCGCTCCTCGGTTACCATAGCCGCCGGGCAGAGCAGCCGCAACAAGGTGATTCGCGTGGCCGGCGTGTCGGCCGCGCAGGTTGAAGCGAGACTGTTGAAAGGCAGTAGCCAGTAGTCAGTTGCCAGTTGCCAGCCCAATACAACGTCCTTGATTATGCTGAAATTCTGGCAACTGACTGCTGAGCACTGCTGAGAACTGGTTTCCCGCAACTGGCTACTGGCAACTGGCCACTGACAACTGCTATGACTCTTGCACAGCGATGGCGCGACATTCGCACCGGCTTCGAGCGGCCCTTCTGGGTCGCCAATCTTAGCGAGCTGTTCGAGCGGCTTTCCTACTACGCGGCCTTCGCCTCGCTGGCGCGATATCTGCACGAAGCCCTGCATTTCCCCATAGAGCAGACGGGCACGCTCACCGGATTCTTCGGAGGACTGGTATGGTTCCTGCCGGTGTTTGGCGGGACGCTGGCTGACCGCATGGGCTTCCGCCGCGCGCTGTCCGTCGCCTATTTGATCCTGAGCTGCGCCTATTTCCTGCTGGGATCGCTGGGCGCGCCGTGGCTGGCGCCGCTGCGCGACCATGTGCCGCTGGTGGTGCTGGTGACGTTCGTGCTCGCGCTGCCGGCGCTGGGCGTTGCACTCGTCAAGCCCAGCGTGGTGGGCACAACCGCGCGCGCCTCGAAAGAGAACGTCCGCTCTATTGGTTACTCGATTTACTACACGCTGGTGAACATCGGCGGATTCTTCGGCCCTATCGTCGCGTCCTACGTGCATCAGCACATCAGCGTAGAGAACGTCTTCCGCGTGGCCGCGCTCAGCGTCTTCCTGATGTTCATCGCGGTGCTGCTGTTCTTCCGCGAGCCGCGCCGCCACGACGAAGTGGAGACCACCAGCCTGGCCCAGGCCGGCCGGAATTTCTGGACCGTCGTCACCAACCCGCGCTTCATGCTCTTTCTCGTGATCTTTACCGGCTACTGGATCGTCTACTGGCAGTTGTTCATTACGCTGCCGCTTTATGTTCACGCTTACGTCGATCCTCATGCCAACACGGAACTGCTGCTGGCGACTGGCCCGCTCGTGGTCATTACGCTCACCGTTGCCATCAATCTGCTGACGCAGAGGATTCACGCCTTCAGCGCGATCATTCTGGGGACGCTGATCACTTCACTGGCGTGGATCATCCTGATCCTGAGGCCGACGGTCGTTGGCGTGGTGCTCACGCTGATTGCAGTTGCGCTCGGCGAGATCACGCAATCGCCGCGCTACTACGAATACATCTCGCGGCTGGCGCCCTCGGGGCAGCAGGGAACTTACATGGGCTTCGCATTTTTGCCGCTGGGCATCGGGTCGCTGATCGGCGGACCGTTTGGCGGCTGGCTCATCCACTATTTCGGGGAGGTGAAACATCAGCCGGGAATGATGTGGGTGGTGATCACGGCGGTGGGCGTGCTCACGGCGATTCTGCTGTGGATTTATGACAAGCTGGTGCGGCCGAAGGAAGCAGCTAGCGGTCAGCAATCAGCGGTCATCTAAAGAGCGACTGGCGACTGGCAATTAGCAACTAGCGACTAGCGACTAGCAATCAGGGCTC
>JBEKQY010000251.1:0-5688 GCA_049519235.1 Candidatus Korobacteraceae bacterium
CTGCGCGATGACCCGCCCGAAGGGATCGGCGATAAATGAGCCGCCCCAGAACTCCAGACCTTTGCCGGGCGCCTGATTGCCGTGAATGTTGCCGGTCTCGAAGCCGACGCGATTGGGCACGGCGACATACACTCCGTTGGCGATGGCATGGGCGCGCTGGATGGTCCGCCAGGCGTCGTACTGCGCCTCGCCGTATTGCGCCTTCTCGTCCGGATGCCAGCCAATCGCGGTGGGATAGAACAACACATTCGCGCCTTGCAGCGCCGTCAGCCGCGCGCCCTCGGGATACCACTGGTCCCAGCACACCAGCGTGCCGAACTTGGCGAAATCGGTTTCGAAACTTTTGAACCCAAGATCGCCCGGCGTGAAGTAGAACTTTTCGTAATAGAGCGGATCGTCGGGAATGTGCATCTTGCGATAAATGCCGACGAGCTTGCCGCCGGTATCGAGCACGGCAGCGGTGTTGTGATAGATGCCGCGAGCGCGGCGCTCGAACAGCGAGGCAATAATGGTGACCTTCAGCTCGCGCGCCAGATCGCCGAGACGCTTGGTGGCCGGGCCGGGGATGGGCTCGGCCAGATCGAACAGCGCGACATCTTCGCGCTGACAGAAATACTGCGTCTGGAACAGCTCGGGCAGGCAGATGATTTCCGCGCCCTTGCCGGCGGCAGCGCGAATGTGTTCCAGAGCGCGGTCCAGATTCTGCTCTGGCTCAGGCGTGCACGACATCTGGACCACGCCGATGTGGAAGTTTCGCTCTACCAAAACCGCGCTCCGCTGAAATGCATTGCTAGCATAGCATCCCGTGCGCAGCGTATCAGCGTCTGGCGAGTGTTAATGGACGATGACAGCGATCAATTCACGCTTGCCCCGCGTTGACGGAAGCCGTGATGAACCTGTAGCTTCGATTGTTCTGTATTCTCGCAGTGTCATTCTGACCGAGCCGGCGTGCCGTTCGTCGGCAAGTGGAGGAAGCTGTTTTCCGCTCCGTGACAAGCAGCTCCCTCGACTCGCCCGCTGACGCAGGCCCGCTCGGGATGACACCCGTGGATAGCGAGGTGAACCTTGAACGACGAGCATAGCAAGAGTCATGGCGAGGGCATTGACCGCGTACTTCACGATCCCATCTCCGACAAGCTGGTGGCGCTGGCGCCGCTGGACCTCACCGCGATTCACAGCATCGACGACTTGGTGCGAGCCATGGGCCGCACCGCCTTCACCGGGCGGCAGGTGGGCGAGGGCGCCGACGTCCTGGAAGCGATGGCGCGCGACAAAGACTGCTTCATCGTGATGACACTTGCCGGCGCGATGACGGTGGCGAAGCAAGGTCTCATCATCACCGAGCTCATCGATCAGGGTGTAGTCAAAGCCGTCATCTCGACTGGCGCGCTGATGGCTCATGGACTGGTGGAAGCCGCGGGCCGCTCACACTTCAAGTATGACCCGCGGATGGACGACACCGAACTCTATGAAGCCGGGTACAACCGCGTGTACGACACGCTGGAGCCGGAGACGAACCTCGACTTTGTGGAGACCATTGTCGCCCGCATTCTGAAGGCCTGGGACTACAACGAGGTGCTGTGCTCCTACAAGCTGAATCGCGAGATTGGCCGTTATCTGAGCCAGCACGTCAAGGAGCGCGGCATTCTGAAATCGGCATTCGAGAAAAACGTGCCGGTGTTCGTGCCCGCCTTCAGCGACTCGGAGATCGGTCTCGACGTTGCGCTGCACAACCGCGGACGGCGCAAGAACAACATTTCTCCGCTGCACTACGATCCGTTCGAAGATCTGGAATACTACGCTGAGACGCTGCTGAAGCAGGAGCGGCTGGGAATTTTCACCATTGGCGGCGGCGTGCCGCGCAACTGGGCGCAGCAGTTTGGGCCGTTCATCGAGTTGCGGCACCGGCGCGGCGGCGAAGACCTGCCGTTGAAGCGCTTCCAATATGGGGTGCGCATCTGTCCTGAGCCGGTGAATTGGGGCGGGCTGTCGGGCTGCACCTACAGCGAAGCGGTGTCGTGGGGCAAGTTCGTTCCTCCCGAGGAGGGCGGCCGCTTCGCCGAAGTACTGCTGGATGCGACCGTCGGTTTGCCGCTGATCGCGGGCGCGGTGCTGGAGAGGATCAAGGTTAGGGGCTAGTATGCCGTCCCGCAAGTTCGTGGATAAACTCTGTTTTGAAAGGGCACGGCTTCAGAGTGTGCGTGAGAACCTGTGCCGTCCCTACGGGACTCGGTTACTCTTCCCACTCTACCCAGGACTCCGCTTCGCTCCGTCCTGGGCTATCATGACGCCGCGCCTACGGCGCTCTGTTTTTCGAGCTTCTTACTTCACTGCCAAAAAGAAAAGCTGGCTCTCACGCAGACACTGAAGCCGTGCCCTTTCAAAACGGTTGTACTTATCGTGCGAAATTCGTCGTCGCTGACAAGTCCTGCGCAAACTTTACTGCTGGTTCTGGCTTGCAGAATTGGTCCCCGACTGCGGTTGAACCTGTTGCGGCGAGTTCTGCTGCTGGCCAAAGCTGTTCTGCTGCCCGAAGCCAGTTTGTTGTTGGCCGAAGCTGTTCTGTTGTTGGCCGCTAATCTGGCTAGCGGGAGTTCCAATCTGCGCTCCGCCGATGGTTATCGGCTGGTAGGGTCCGCGCAACAGCACATTCTGGACATCCATCATCGGGTTGTAGATGAATTGCCACTCGTTGTAAGTTTTCTTCTTGTTGTAAATACGGATCGTCTTCTCTTTGCTCATGCTGGCGACGCCAACGATCGCGCCACCACCAAACTGCTGATTGCCACCCGCGGTGTTCTGTCCGAAGGGCGAATTACCCTGCTGGTTATTACCTAAACTGAAGCCCTGATTATTTCCTGATTGGCTATTGAATCCGGAATTGCTACTGGGTTCTGCCTCAGAATTCGTACCTTGATCGCTGTTTACAGAAGAGGCGACGGTATCGCTTGTCGCACTTTGCGGGTTATAGCCCTGGCCCGAGTTGATATTAAATCCGCTGATGGATCCAGGCTGCTGGGACTGCTGTTGCTGCTGCGAAACGGAGCCGAAGCTGCCCAGATTCCCACCCGGGACCACCACGCCCCCAGGAGTTAAAGTACCGCCCTGCGAAGCTAGCGCGGCAGCGGGTGTACCGGGCGCGGCCGCATTCAACAAGGTGGCGATGTCGCCATAGTTCAGCAGCTTCCATTTGCCGTCTTTGGTGAGCGGGTCCTTGAAGCGCTGGCGGAGATAACGAATCTGACCTTTGTCGAGGTCGTCGAGAGTGGCGGGATAGCGCCCATTCTTCTTGTAGAACTTCTTGATGGCGCGCATATACTCGGTGCCGCGGTGGATCATCTCCTCTTCACGGTCGCGCTTAATCTGCTGCACCACGCGGGGAGCCGTGATGTAAGTCGCGGCAATGATCATGAACGCCATCATCAGCAGGATGGCCAGCAACAGGTATCCTCCGTCGCGCTGGCGGCGCGCCGCGTGGATTGGAGGCGAATTGTGGCGGTCCTGCTGCATCATGTTACGGGCCGATCAACTTCACTGGACCTCTTAAGGCTACACCCTGCGTCATCCCGCACTGAGCGGAATGGTTTGTGTGTTGTTGGTCAGCACGTCCTCTATTTCCACCGAACTGGAGCTGATGTGCTTAATCTTGTAGCGGCGATCGACAATATCGCCTTCTTTGGCCAGGAAGATATCTTCGCCCTTTAATAGAAAAATGCGCTTGCTGCCGCCCTTGGGGCCGGCAAAGCCGTAAAATTTCAAGTCGATGGGCGGCGGAGGCGGAGGTGTATTGACCTGCGCCGGTTGCTTGTCGGGCGGCAAGGGCGTGGGAATCGCCGGCGGCGCCTCGGAGCGGAAAATATTGCGGCCCGTGCCCTTATAGGTCAGGTCTTCAGTGGATTTGAGCAGGTCGAAGCGCAAGCTGGGGTCCAAAGAGTGCGCCAGCAGCGGGCGCGATGCTTTGCGGCTGGACTGCGGTCCGCGCTCGGCGGGTGCAGCGGTCGATGGCGCGGGCGCGGGGGTGTCCCCGCCGCCACCCATAAAGTTGCGCACCAAGAGCACTGCGGCGACAACCACCAGCACGCCGGCGATGATGGTCTTCCTTTTGTTTTCGGTCCCCAGCTTCACGACTTCGGCGCTCCCGCTCGCAGATAGGTTTCCAGCTTTAATTGCAAACGAACATTCCCCTGCTGCTCTCCCAGAGTTATCCCATCGATCAGGAAAAACATCTTGTCGCGCTCCAGGCTGTTGATGAACTTGACTTCCGCCAGGTAGTCGCCGGAGAGCGCAATCTCGATGTTCAGCTTGCGCAGGCCCTCGATGGGAGCAGTTTTTTCTTCATACTTAATGCCGGAAAGATGTACGTTCGCATCGGCCGCGACTTTGCCCAACTCCTCCGAGACGGAGGAATACTCGGCCGGGAAACGATGGTCGTAGAAGCCCGTGATGTCCTGCGACGCCTGCACCAGCTTGTGGTCCATGCCGCGAGTGGGCAGGACCTCCTGCTGCTTCTCCACCAGATGATCGCGCAATTTGTAGTAGTCACGCTGTCGCGCCTGGCGCGAGCGCCCGGCCGGGGACACCAGATATCCGATACAAGCCAGATCGAGCACCGCCAGCGCAATCACCACCGGCATCAGCTTGGCGCGAGTCTCGCGAATGCTGGCCATCAGTGCGGCCTCATGGGGCCGGGAGCAACGGGCCGGTTCTGCGCCGCATTATTGATGTTGGGCGCTGCGGCAGCATTCCCATTCGGCGCCATATTACGGGACGGCGCAGCCGCTGCCTTCTTGGCGAGAGTTGGGGCTGCCTGCGGCGCAGGGTTCTTCTCGCCGGTGGCAGTACCGGCATCGGAACTCTCCTCATTATCGGCCACGGGAACATAAATCGCAGCAATGTCGAACTGGATGCCGCCCGCTTGACCTTGCTCGCTGGTATTGGCCACCACGTTTTCCGCTACCACCTGCGGCTGCCGGAAGTGGCTGGATTTCTCCATGTTGCGCACCAATTCCACAGCGCGGTCGCGGGAATCAGTTGCCACCACGACCTGCAGCACCAGGTCATTCGTCTTGCTGAACGCCGGCTTCATGGAGACGACGTGGAGTTCCGGCGGCACGATCTTCTCCATCACGGTGAAGATGTGCGTCCAGGACATCGACTTGCGGGCAAACAAGTCGTTGAGGAATTCCGACTGATCGGCAATCACCTTGTTGGCGGGCTTGTTCAGGATGGCGCGCGCTTGCGATTCCTCGCGGTTGAGCCCATCAATCTGGCCTTGCACGATAGCCAATTGCTGGTTAATGGTGCGCGAGTGGGCGCGCTGATAAAGAATGTAGCCGAGCAGGACGACCGCAGCCACGGCCAGCCCAGCAATCAACAGCGTCATCCGGCGCTTGTACTCCCGCGCGATTTCGTACGGTTGACTTGCGAGATTGATGTTCAGCCGCATCAGGAAACTAACGCCCCCACAACTCCGGCCAGGGCCGACCGCGCCACATTGCCCGCCGCAGCGCCCGCTGCCATACTGGAGACCAACTCTTCCACCCGGATGTTGGAACTGCCATTCAGCGCCTGCTGCAACGCCTGTACCGATTGCACACCGGTCACCAGCACGCGATCGACTCCGACCCCGTAGCGATCTTCGAAGTACACCAGCGAGGTGTTCACGTCGTCGACCAGCGACTCGCCCGT
>JBEKQY010000252.1:0-5666 GCA_049519235.1 Candidatus Korobacteraceae bacterium
GATCTCTTGATCGATATCAACGGGTACTTTTCGGCGCGGGGACAGAACGGGTTGTCTTTGTATCCGGCGGCGCCTTGCCGCGTGCTGGACACGCGCCAGAACAACGGTCAGCCGTTCAGCGGAACGCTCGTGGTCAACGTCGTAGGGAGCGCGTGCGCTCCATCGAGTAGCGCGCAGGCCTATATCTTCAATGCGACGGTGGAACCGCCGGGCTCCATGCCGTACCTGACTTTGTGGCCGGACGGCGAGCAACAGCCAGTGGTTTCGACGCTGAATGCCCGCGACGGCTTCATCACCTCCAACATGGCGATTGTGCCCACCAGTGACGGCTCCATCGACGCTTACGCCTATGCGCTGACCCAACTGATCCTCGACATCTCCGGCTACTTCGCGCCGTAGATTGCGACCACAGGCATTGCGTGCAGGGTTAGGTTTGGGCCAATTTGCGGTCGCTATAAGCCTCACGGCTGCAAGATTTTACCTATAAGTCCAATGGGAAGAGGATTTTAGGGGGAATATATCTCATTAGTCTGTAAGTTGTTGATTCTACGTGAGAGGGGCTTATCCTAAGGGCAAATATATAGTTGACACACAAAGTCCTTTCTGCTATTCTTGCATCAGATAGAGCAAGAGGGCAAAGAAATGGCGAACACAAAACAGCCCGTCAGCCTCCAAGAAGCGATTGCGTATTTCTCCGACCCAGAGCGTGCTTTCGTGTACGCGGTCAACCTTCGCTGGCCGGGACGCAAGATCACCTGTCCACGTTGCGGCCATGACCAACACTCGTTTCTCCGCACCCGCTTGATGTGGTTTTGCAAGGGATGTAAGAAACAATTCAGCGTCAAAGTCGGAACCATCTTCGAGGATTCCCCGCTCGGCATGGACAAGTGGATGACCGCTTTCTGGATGGTCTGCAACTGCAAAAACGGGGTCAGTAGCGCAGAAATGGCACGTACTCTCAATATCACCCAGAAGTCGGCATGGTTCATGCTTCACCGAGTGCGTGAAGTCCTGAAAAACCAGTCCGTAGAAAAGCTGGGCACTACTGGCGGCCCGGTAGAAAGCGACGAAACCTTCATCGGGCCGAATCCCATCAAGATGCACAGAGATCGGCGCGTGAAGCTCGCCGCGATTCGTAGCCAGCACAGGCGCGGAGATATGTACCTCGGCAAGACCGCCGTAATGGGAATGCTTGACCGCGATCTGCGAGAGGTTCGCTGCAAGGTTATTCCAAACGTGAAGCGCGAAACTTTGCAGAACGAAATTTTGGACAATATCGAACCCGGCAGCAGGCTGCATACCGATGAATGGGCCGGATACATGGGGCTGGAAAAGACGTTCGTGCATGAAGTTGTCCAGCACGCCAAAGAGTACGTGTGTGGGCAGGTTCACACCAACGGGCTGGAGAATTTCTGGAGCCTGTTCAAGCGCAATCTGCGCGGTACTTACGTGAGTGTTGAGCCTTTCCATCTTGATCGCTACCTCGACGAACAGGTGTTCCGTTTCAACAATCGTGGCGGCAAGAAACGCGAAGAGCGCGTCACTGACGCAGAGCGTTTCCAACTCGCAATGTCCAAAGCATCCGGCAAGCGGCTGACCTATGCCCAACTGACGGGTAAGCAGGTGGACGCGCTCCACCATTCGGCGGCAGAGACGCGGACAGAGGAACTCTTCTAGCCCGCATCGCTGCCGGTCTTTCTGTGGCGCTTAGGCTTCGGCGCTGCCGGAGCCTTTTCCTTTGGAATCTGGAAAGCATAACGCATCGCGTCCTCAAACTTTTTTCTTGCTTTCCGGCCCTCGTTGTATTCTGCTTGACGTTTCACCATATACTGATTATGCGTCTCTTCATCATACTTGCCACGCTGTTGCTCGCCTTACCATCCCACGCGCAGAAGCAACAAAATGCCCCCGATAAGCATAACGATATAGCTGTACCATCCCCAGCAGGTAGCACTGTATCGGCTCCGGTTGTCGCCCCCAGCGTAGGCTATCCGACCACCGTGATACAGCAGGCAAGTCCCCAGCAGCAGCCGTATGACTGGCCACAAATATTTACCGGTATTGGACTGATAGTAGTTGGATTCTTCGGCATACGGGTCGCACTCCGAACCCTCAGGAAAATCGAGATTCAAGCGGATGCTGCCGTAACAGCCGCCAAAGCCGCTGTTGACATGCTGGAGCAAGTTAAGGCACAGTCGGCATCGACCGAAAAGGCTGCCAATGCCGCCAGAGACAACGCTCAGGCCGCTATCAATGCCGAGCGTGCTTGGATAAAGCCATTGCTTGAGAGGGTGAATGGAGATCAATGGATTTTGTGGGTGTTCAACAATGGAAGAACCCCAGCCCAAATGGTTGGTTACAGAATTTCTTTTATCTATCTGAACCGATCGCTCGTGAGCCCAGAATATCCTGAAGAGCCCAGCTCGGAGTATCCCGTTAACTTGTGGATTAATGGAGCTACCCAAGACGGTGCAGGTGACGGGAGACTCGCCGAGTTTGACTACCGGCGCGACTTTGAACACTTTATCGTTGCTACCCCACACCCCGGAAAGACATCGTTGCTCATTTACGGCTCCGTAAAATACATCGCTGCCATTGAGATAGGGGGACAAGAAACCCCAATGACTCATAGCACCACGTTCATGTATGACTTCGACCTGCTGGGCGGAAAGATTTCCTACGTACCGGCCTACACAAAGTACAACTAGCCCTGTCACGGCCAGACAGAATAGCACGATTGTGAGCCAAATATATAATTGCCATCCTAAGTCCTTTGTTTGGACGATTTTAGCTGTAAGTCTTACGGGGAGAGGATTTTAGCGGGAAGTTTTTCATGATTATGATTGTTTTAAACGGCTTACATATAGTAATTTGAGGGGGGAGGATTATCTAGAAAGTAACTGGGCTGAGATTGTGCTCCTGATCGTCCCTGCTTCCTGACCACTGGCAACTGACAATTGGCTACTGGCTACCTGGCTACTGTCTTATCCCTTACCGCGGAACAAATACACCAGCTCGATCACCAGAATGATGACCACCATCACTTCCAGCACGAAGCCGCGGCTCTGGTGAAATTCGTCGATGAGGAAGCGATAAAGCGCTTCGGCGGTATGCAGCTTCTCGTTGACCAGGTTCTTGTATTCCGGCACGCCGACCTTGGCCGCGGCCAGCCGGTACAGCCGCGCCGAGTACATGTCGCTGACAAACTTGATCGCGGTTTCGGAGCGCTCGGCCAGCTCGGTAATTTCGACGGTCACGCCATTCAGCCGCAGCGCCTCGCGGCGCATCTTCCAGCGCCGCCAAATGCCGCCGCGATGCTTCAGCGACCGGTAAACTCCGTCCAGCTCGCGGGTCAGCCACTCATCATAGTGGCGAAACTCCAGCAACTGTGAGTTGACGTACTCCAGAATCTGAATCGAGGTTTCCGCAGCCGCCGGCGTGTCGTACACCAGCGCGGCATTCCATCCCACCGTTACCAGATCGTTGGGATAATAGAACAGGCTGGACTGAAGCACATCGTCGTTGATGTTACTGGCCAGAGGAGTCTGCTCGCCGCGCAGGACCTGCGCGATCTGGGGCGCGTGCTGCGCCAGCAAGTCGTGCCCGCGTGGATTGCCCGGCACCTCGCTCAACACGAAGATGTAGTAATCCTCGCTTAGCCAGTCCGTGTACAACCGCACAATCGCAGGTGCGATCTTGTCCAGCCGCCGGCGGATGATCTGCTGCGCCTGCCGTTCCAGCTCGGGATTCGGAACCCAGCGCGCCGCCAGTTGCACCAAACCTTCCCAGTCGGCCTCGAACGCCAACTCCAGCAGCACGCTGATGACGCCGTAGTCGTAATACTTGAGCTGCAGCGCCAGCTTCTCGCCGCTCGGCAAGATGACCGGCTCCAGGCGTTCGACGACCGGCGGATTGGCGAAGCGCACGTAGTCAGGCGTGGCATGCTTGAAACTCGGCTCCACGCGCCGCGCTCCCAGCATCTGCCGCAACTCCTCCAGCCTGATCTCATCGCAGACATCGTGGAGAATCACGCCCAGCACCGAGCCTTTCATGGTCGCTGCTGTCGTGCCCGTCAGCCGCTCCTGATTCGTCGTGCTCTGCTTTGGTTCCATCTCGCAGAAGATTGTACGCGAGGCAGGAGCAAGGTTGAGATTGGCCTTATCGTCCTCATCAGCTAATCTGGATTAGTATCTGTAATCGCGGCATTGAAGGGGCACGGCTTCAGCCGTGCCGTCAGACCGGATGATGGGATTGGCCTTCAGGCCCTGAGGGCGATTTCAAATTCTGCACTCGATAAGAAATTGTGATGCGAATTTTCATTCCATCTCTATTGATCTTCGCGCTCGGGCTGTTCTCCGCAACGGCCGCCCAGGCGCAATATGTCCAATCCCCATCTGACCTGGCGCCCGGCAGCGCGCAACTGATCAATCCCGAGGAGTTGGTCAACCTGCTACAGCCGACTAAAGGCGAGAAGCCGCTGGTGCTGAACATCGGGCCCTCGCTGCTTTACATGCAGGCCCACATTCCCGGGTCGGAGTACGTCGGCGCTGGCTCCGACAAGCAAGGATTGGAGCGCCTGCGCACGCGAGTGAAGTCCCTGCCGCACAACAAATCGATCGTTCTTTATTGCGGCTGCTGTCCCTGGAGCCATTGCCCCAACGTTCGCCCCGCTTACAACCAGCTACACGCGATGGGATTCAACAACGTGAAGGTGCTGTACATCGCCAACAACTTTGGGAGCGACTGGGTTGATAAGGGCTATCCCACCATCAAAGGCCAATAATGCCTAGCAGAAGAATTGTTCTGATTATCATTGCGATCGCGATTGCGGTCGCGGTCTATGAAGCCGCGCGGCACGCGCCGCATTCCAAGGGCGCGCGGCCGGGCGCGGTGGATTCGCCGGCAGCCGCCTTCACCTTGCAGGACCTGGACGGCAAGCCGCTCTCGCTCGCGAACTATCGCGGCAAGGTCGTGCTGCTCAACTTCTGGGCGACATGGTGCACACCCTGCCGCGCGGAGATTCCGCAGTTCGTCGCATATCAAAACCAGTACGGCCAGCAGGGCTTGCAACTGCTCGGCATTTCCATGGACGACGACGCCCAGCCCGTGCGCGAGTTCTACCAGCAGTTCAAGATGAATTACCCGGTGGCGATCGGCAGTGCGAGTCTCGCCGAATCTTATGGCGGTGTTCTGGGCCTGCCGGTCACCTTCCTGATTGGCCGCGATGGCCGCATCGCAGCCAAATATGTCGGCGCGGTAGAGATGCCTGTGCTTCAGCAGAAACTCGAGTCATTGCTCCAGGCGAAGTGAGACGCGGCCGACCCCGCGTAGGATAGCTCGGTTAGAGCAGTTCGAGTCTAGAGTAGGTGCAGCTTGGGTAGAGCCGGCCTTCAGGCTGGAACTCTTTTTGCCTGCAAACGCGGCGCAGAAGCGCCGCTCTCCCCGTGCCGAGATCCACCTATTCTAGAACTGCTCCGGTGACATTCAGAACACCGGCGAGGCCGCCGCCATCTCCCTGCGGAACCGCCGCGCCCCTTTCGACGACAGGATCGCCGCAACCGACAACAGTCCCAACATAATCCCGCACACTACGCGCAGTGCCGGTCCGCCTCCCATGTAGTACAG
Source organism: Candidatus Korobacteraceae bacterium (assembly GCA_049519235.1). Taxonomy (GTDB): domain Bacteria; phylum Acidobacteriota; class Terriglobia; order Terriglobales; family Acidobacteriaceae; genus Bog-257. The sequence continues at coordinate 5,626 of JBEKQY010000252.1, forward strand.
GACCACCCCCATTCCCGTTGCAGGCAACAAATAAGGCGCAG
>JBEKQY010000253.1:0-5649 GCA_049519235.1 Candidatus Korobacteraceae bacterium
GGTCGGCGTGCGCAACCCGCTCAATATTGGCGCCGCAGCCCGCGCCATGAGCAATTTCGGCTTCCTCCGCTTGCGGCTGGTGAATCCCTACCACGTCGCGTTTCGCGAGGCGCGCTCGGCGGTGGGGGCCGCGTCGCTATTGGCCGATGCGGAAGAGTTCAGCAGCGTAGCGGACGCCGTTGCCGACTGCACGTTGGTCGTCGGCACCACCGCAGTTCGTCATCGCGAGTTGCAACACCCGCTGCGGCGGCTGGAATACGGCGCGCGGCTTATCCGCAAACAGTTGGCCACGGGACGCGTCGCCCTGATGTTCGGTACGGAAAAAACCGGCCTCTCTAACGACGACCTCAGCTACTGCCATTGGCTGATGAATATTCCCACGCGCGAACAGCACATCTCCATGAACCTGGGGCAGGCAGTTGCAGTGTGCCTCTACGAGCTGGTACTCGATGCGAAGCGAGCCACGGCGGCGAAAAAGCCGGCGAAGAAGGAAAAGCTGGAAAAGCGCGCCACCGCCGGTGAAGTGGAGCGCATCTCGGACGGCCTGCTGGAGGCGCTGCATCGCAGCGGCTATGTGAAACCGATCGCCGCCGCGTCCACGGAAGAGCGCGTGCGCCGCATGCTCCGGCGAATGAATTTGTCCTCCCGCGACGCCGAACTCTGGCTCGGCATGTTGCGGCAGATTCTGTGGAAGATGAAGACGCCGGAGCCGCAGAAAAAGAACCCTCCGCCCACAGGCGGCAAGCAATAGGGCGCAGGTAGAGCCGGCCTTCAGGCCGGCGTTTCGCCGGAGATAAATGATTCGGGCGCAACGTTCATCACGGATGAACGTTGCGCCCATTATCGGAGCTGACGCCGGACGCGGCGCTAAAGTGCCGCTCTACCTGACAAACCTCTCTCTTATCCCACCGCGACCGTCTGCAATACCTGCTCGCGGATTTCGGCGTCTTGCTTGACTTCGTCGCGATTGCTGGGCAGAGCGATGTCCAGCAGCTCCTCGATGGTCTTGACGTAGTGCAGACTCAACCCCTGTAGTTGCTCGGGCGTCAGGTCTTCCTGCACGTTCTGCTGGTTCTCCGCCGGCAGGATGATGTCGGTGACGCCGGCGCGTTTGGCCGCCAGCGCCTTCTCTTTTATGCCGCCGATCGGCAGCACATTGCCGCTCAGCGTGATCTCGCCGGTCATCGCGGTGAGCGGACGCACCGGGCGGTCGGTCAGCAGCGATACCAGCGCGGTCACCATGGTCACGCCTGCCGACGGGCCGTCCTTTGGAATCGCTCCCGCCGGAACGTGAATGTGGATATCGTGGTCGGCGAAGAACGCTTCGTCGATTCCCAACTGCTTGCCATTCGACCTTACCCAGGTCAGCGCGGCTTGCATCGACTCCTGCATCACTTGGCCGAGCTGTCCGGTCATGGTGAAACCGCCCTTGCCCTTCATCTTGTTGGCCTCGACAAAGAGCACATCGCCGCCGGTCGGCGTCCAGGCCAAGCCCACCGCAACCCCGGCGCGCTTGGTGCGTTCGGCAATTTCGCCTTCGGTGCGGATCTTAATCCCGCCCAGCATGTCATGCTGCTGCACCAGCTCCGGCGTCACCCGAAGCTTGTCGGTCTTGCCTTCGGCGATGCGGCGCGCCTGCTTGCGGCAGATCGTTCCGATGGTACGCTCCAGGCTGCGCACACCGGCTTCGCGCGTGTAGTGGCGAATCAGGAAGCGGATCGACTCCTCCGGAAACTCAATCTGGTCGCCGTTGATGCCGTTCTCCTCAATCTGGCGCGGGACCAGATATTGAAACGCGATGTGGACCTTCTCCTCTTCGGTGTAGCCTTGCAGCTCGATGATCTCCATGCGATCGCGCAGCGGATCGGCAACGGGATCGAGCTGGTTAGCGGTGGTGATGAACAGCACCTTCGACAAATCGAAGGGCACGTCGAGATAGTTATCACGGAAGCTGAAATTCTGCTCCGGATCGAGCGCTTCCAGCAACGCCGATCCCGGATCGCCGCGGAAGTCGCGGCCCACCTTGTCGATTTCGTCGAGCATGAAGACCGGATCGTTGGTCTCGGCCCGGCGAATGCCTTGCATGATCTGCCCCGGCAACGCCCCGATGTATGTCCGGCGATGTCCGCGGATTTCGGCTTCATCGTGCACCCCGCCCAACGACAGGCGAACGAACTTGCGTCCCAAGGCGCGAGCAATCGATTTACCCAGCGACGTCTTACCCACGCCCGGCGGTCCGACGAAGCACAGAATTGGCCCCTTCATGCTCGGTTTCAGCCGCCGCACGGAAAGGTAGTCGAGAATGCGGTTCTTCACTTTTTCCAGATCGTAGTGATCGGTGTCGAGGATCTCCTTCGCCTTCAGGATATCGACCTCGACGCCCGACGACTTCTGCCACGGCAGAATCGCCAGCCACTCGATGTAGTTGCGCGTCAGCCCATAATCGGCGGCCATGGGCGACATGCGCGCCAGCCGGCCCAGCTCCTTCAAGGCTTCCTTTTTCACCTCGTCGGGCATACCGGCGGCCTCGATCTTCTGCCGCAACTCTTCGGCATCGCGAGTGGTTTCGTCCTGCTCGCCAAGTTCTTTCTGGATGGCCTTCATTTGCTCGCGCAGGTAGTACTCGCGCTGTGTCTGCTGCACCCGGTCCTGCACCTCGCTCTGGATCTTGTTGCGCAGTTGCTGGACTTCCAGTTCCTTGGCCAGATGCTGGTTGATTTTCTCCAGCCGGGCGCGAACGTCCGGCGTTTCCAGCACGTCCTGCTTGTCGCGGGTTGACAGCGACGGTAACGACGATGCGATGAAATCCACCATGCGCCCCGGGTCTTCAATATTTCCGGCGACGGTCGACAGTTCGTCCGACAAGGTCGGCGAGCCGGCGACGATCTGCTGGAACAACGTCAGTACATTTCGCTGCAAGGCTTCAATCTCGGAATTCTTGGGGACAGGTATTTCCGGGATCGACTCCACCGTCGCGTGCAGGAACGGCGTCAACTGGGTGTATTCGGTAACCTTGACGCGCTCCAGGCCCTCGGCAAAGACGAACAGGCTCTGGTTGGGCATGCGCACCACTTTATGCACCACCGCCAGGCTACCCACCGCGAACAGGTCCGTAGGCTGCGGCGTGTCCACCCGCGCCTCGCGCTGCGCAATCACCACAATGGTCTTGTCGTCGCCCAGCGAATTAATCAACTGCACTGAACTTTCCCGTCCCACGGTCAGCGGCAGCACCGCATGAGGAAACAGCACCGTGTCTCGCACGGGCAGCACCGGCAGGGTGCGGGCGGCTTCGGAATCGTCGCGAAGTTCCGGATCGACGCGCTCTAAATCTTTATTATTCTTTGACATATGACTCCATGAGTCGATGACACTCAAGCTTTAGATGCCTGTCTTTTCTAAAAGATGCAGGCCCGCTGCTCAGCGGCGAGGTGCTCAATCCGTTCCAGTAAGAACTGGCCCTTCAATTTCCCTGCCGACCCCTGTCCGTTCTATCGGCATAGCTCTCCGGCTCTGCAACAGAGACAGCAATTAGCCGTTAGCAATTAGCTAGAGGCAATTGCAACCACAGCTTGTTTCTAGAATGGCTCTTTGAAGGGGCGCGGCTTCAGCCGCGCCGTTCCGAGCCCTCTAAAACCTGGGCTTCAGCCCCTGAGGAAACACATCCCTGCTCGCAAACGAGTCTTGAAACACGCAATAGACACTAACCACAGAACGTCAGCCGTTGCATCACAGCGAAGCAAAAACCACCGCTATTAAGTAGCGACAGGATTCTACTCAACGCGGTTGTCGGTAACAACCGGAATTGCTGCTGATCCTCACTTTTTGTCCCACACATCCCAAATGCGAACCGGGAGCGATTCCCGCCAGGGCTTATTGCCAAATCGTCTTGTGTCAGCGCACGACTTGACAGCCTGCTGAAGAAGTCGCTTTTGGAATGCTTTGTAACAGGGCACGACTTCAGTCGTGCCGATAAGCCGCTTATTTTGGGTACTGTCCTGATTTGCTGACAGAATTAGGCCACTACCTTATTTTTGTCATCCCGAGCGGCCTTCAGGCCGCGAGGGATCTGCTGTTCCGACTTTTCCAGCAGCCTGTTTGAGTCGTCCCGATAGCGTATAAAAAAGGCCCGGCTTTAGCCCCTGCAAATACGCCCAACAGGGGCTAAAGCCCGAATCCCTTTCGCGGCCGTGCGGCACGGCTAAAGACCGTGCCCTGACACAACCCCAGACGTTCTGAAGATGTATCGAGTGCAGTCGCTCGTAGCTAATAGCTCGTGGCTAGATGCTAATTGCTAGTTTCTAATTGCTGCCTTCTTCACATCGCCGGCGACGGCGCCGGCCGGAAGTCCGCCGTGTTCTGTTCGCCGGTCACTTCCGCGAAGCTGAACTGCCTGCTAACCCCGTCATGGGCTTTGCCGTCGATTTCGATGTAGGGATACACGAAGTAGTTCAGCGGCGGGCCATCCTGCTTGGGCGACAAAGTAATGTCACGCCCGGTAGAAAACTGCACCCGATTGGCGTCTACGCTGCCAAAGAAATAATCTGCTTTCTCTTTCGCCTTCCATGCTTCCGAGATGTCCAGCGGGACCCATCCGATGTTGCGCGCAAAGAACTCGGCCCAGCAGTGATAGCCTGCAATCTCGCCCTTTTCCTGGTTTTCCGGCAGCGGAAAGCCGATATCGAAGCGCGCCGGAATATCGTCGGCCCGCATCATGCCGATGAAGGGCGAGTGGAAGTCGGTGCAGTTGCCGTGCTTGGCGTCGCACGCCCATACCGCGTCGCCGCGTCCCCAGCCGATGCCGGTCTTGTCATAGCGCATGGTGGCGAAAAGATAGTCGTAAGCCGCTTTCGCTTTGCCGACAGTTCCCGGCTGGCTGCCCGTCACCTGGTCGGCCAACTGCTTGATCTTTCCGTCCGTCGGGATCAGCCTGTCCGCCTGGATATAACGATTCATCGACACTGGCACTACGCCGGGCTTAGTGTCCTTGCTTTCCAGTTGCGCGTAGTCGCCACGGGAATACTCGCGCCGCGTCACTTCATACTCCAGCGTGAAGTCAACGGACGTCTGCGACGGGTTGCGGACTTCGGCATACAGCATGTGATTACCGTACTCCGGCTCCTGGCCCATGCGCGTCTCCACCGGCGCCTTCACGTTGACCAGGCGCACCGTCTGGTGTTCATCGCTGTGCGCCACCGGGACCCACACCCGCACCAGCTTGCTTCCCGCGGGAATGTCTTTTACGGTGAACGAATAGGTGAAGAGAAACTTGCGAGACGGCGGGCTGAATTTCTGCTTCTCAGGTGCGGACGTCTGCGCCGACAAAAGAGAAACAGTGCAACTCAACAACAGCAGCAGAGACGAAACGAGGCCAGATCTCATCGCGGAGACTCCTGCGCATGTTGGATGTACGTCAATGGCACGCGGCGCGAATATTTTACCCCGCGAAGGCTTATGACGCTGACCGTCGAGTTTTCTCACCGGGGACGCGAATGACGGTTGATGGAGATATCTCGGCAATGCTCCTGGGTTGTGTCAGGGCACGACTTCAGTGAGTGCGTGAGAACTCACTTGCGCTGGAAGGATAAATGATGCACAAAGGGGTATGTCACGATTTCTGGTGTACAACCCCGAGCAAGCGTATTTACTGCC
>JBEKQY010000254.1:0-5628 GCA_049519235.1 Candidatus Korobacteraceae bacterium
TGACGCAAATCTCCCAGCAGAGTTGGCGAGCGTTTCTGCAGAAAAGAAAACCCTTTCTGATGCGCGCGCTCCATGAACTCGGTGCGGCTGGACTGCAACGCGATGGGAACATCAGGGACGGTCTCGCGCACCATTTGCGCCAGCTCGAAACCTGCCTCCGGCGTGAGCTCGCCCGCGCGCGGAAATTCTACGTCGGAGATGACGCCCAGCAGGTACTCGCGATACTTCATCACTTCCCGCTCCGCCTCCTCGTAGTTGGAGCAGAGCAGGATCTTGGGGCGCGCCCGCATGCGTACCAGTTTGTGCGCCAGGTTGAGCGCTTCGCCCAGCAGCCGCCGCGACTGGCTGATGATCTCGGTGTAAATCACCGGCAGGAAGAGCGAGTAATACGTAATGTCGTCTTCCACCATGAGCAGGACGGGCACGCTCATGGCCTTTGTGTCGTGCAGGACGTTGCGCTTGTCCTCGATGTAATTGACCATCGAGAGCAGGATGCGCGCGTTGCCCTGCCACAGGAAGATGCGATCGATGTCCGTCTGCGGATTGCGAGCGACGAAGTTTTGGATCTCGCGGTAATCGTAGGCCAGAACGATCACGGGAACATCGAGGCCGCCCTCCTTGATCCTTCCGGCTAGTTGCGCGGCGTCCATGTCACCCAGTTGCAGATTGGTGACGATCAGGTTGAAGCGGCGCTGCGACTGTGCGAGCTGTAACGCCTCCGCGCCGGTGGAGACGTGAGTGATGCCGGGCACCTGATGGAGATTCAGCTCCAGCGATTCGCCAATCAGCAACTCGTTGAGTCGCCCGTCTTCGCGCAGGATGAACGAATCGTAGAGGCTGGAAACCAGCAGGATGTCGTTCACGCGGAACGGCATCAGGTTCTCGAAGCCCTCGAAGAGGCGTTCGGAGGGTGGGGCGAGATCGGGGGTGCGGCGAGTGGTGGTCAACGGTTTCCGCCTGAAGGACGATTCTACTAGCCGGGGGCGCCACGACGTGCCGCGACCTCACCCGTCCCGAGGTCAGAATTTCAACAGAGCCAGATCGCTTGGTAGTCTGATATTGTTCAATTCCAACGTTCAGTCGCGGCAACCAAGCTATGGGACGCATCGAGAAAACGGTTTTCATCAGCTATCGCCGCACCAATGTTCCCTGGGCGCTCGCGATTTTTCAGAACCTTACCCAGTATGGCTACGACGTGTTCTTTGACTTCAGCGGTATTGCCGGCGGCGATTTCGAAAACGTCATACTGGAAAACATTTATGCCCGGGCGCATTTCCTTGTTTTGTTGACTCCCTCCGCGCTAGAGCGTTGCGGCGATCCGGGTGATTGGCTGCGCCGTGAGATCGAGGCTGCGCTGGATAGCCGTCGCAATATCGTGCCATTGATGCTGGAGGGCTTCGATTTCGGCACGCTTACAATCCGCAGTCAGCTCAACGGCAAGCTGGCCGTTCTGAAGCAGTACAACGCGCTAAGCATTCCGCCAGACTACTTTCTCGAGGCCATGGGACGTTTGCGCGACAGGTACCTGAACGTGGCGCTGGATGCGGTGCTGCACCCTGCATCGCGCTCCGCCCTTCGGGCTGCCACCGAGGAAAAGGGCGCGGCTGCTAAGGCTCCAGCGGTGGCGGAAGAACAACTGACGGCGCAGCAATGGTTCGAGCGAGCGTTCAATGCTACCGATTCAACTGAGAAGCTACGCTTTTACAACCAGGCCATTAGCCTCAATCCCGACTATGCCGCCGCTTTCAACAACCGAGGGAACGCACGCCGCGCACAAGGCGACCTAGAGGGCGCACTGCAGGATTACAGTGAGGCTATCCGCCTGAGGCCCGGCTTTGCGAAGGCCGTCAATAATCGAGGCGAAGTGCGTTATGCCAAAGGCGACATAGAAGGCGCACTACGGGATTTCAACGAGGCCGTCCGCCTCAAGCCCGACTTTGACGTGGCCGCCCTCAACAGTCAAGCTGCTCGCAGAGCCATAGCCGACCGGACACAAGCCTAGGCTAAGGGAATCGTGCCACAGAGCACGCGGGGTGGATCGCTCCACCCCGCATGATACTCAAGCTTGCGATCAAAGACTACACAAGTCCCTGGTCCAGCATGGCATTGGCGACCTTGAGGAAGCCGCCGATGTTGGCGCCGTTCACCAGATTGCCGGGAGTGCCGTAGGTTTCGGCGGTCTCGAAGCAGGTCTTGTGAATGGCCTTCATGATGTTGTGCAGCTTCTCGTCGACCTCTTCGCGCGTCCAGCTCAACCGTTGGCTGTTCTGCGACATCTCGAGGCCGGAGGTGGCCACACCGCCCGCATTCGCCGCCTTGGCCGGACCATAGAGGACTTTCGCCTCCAGGAACAGCTTGGTGGCTTCCAGCGTGCTCGGCATGTTGGCGCCTTCGGCAACGACCTTGACCCCGTTGTTGATGAGGTTGGTCGCGTCCTTGGCGTTGATTTCGTTCTGCGTGGCGCTCGGGAAAGCGCAGTCGGCCTTGATGTTCCAAAGCGGGTTGTAGCCCAGCTTCAGATCGGTCGGCATAAAGATCGCCTTCTTGAACTGGTCCGCATACTCACGAATGCGGCCACGCTTCGCGTTCTTCAGCTCCATGATCCAGGTCAGCTTCTCGTGGCTGATGCCGTCGGGATCGTAGATAGCGCCGTCGGAGTCGGAGACCGTGACGGGCTTCGCGCCAAGCTGAAGCAGCTTCTCCACCGTGTACTGGGAGACGTTGCCGCTGCCGGACACCAGGCAGAGTTTGCCGTCGAGCGAGTCCTTGCGGGTCTTCAGCATTTCCTGGGCGAAGTACACGCAGCCGTAGCCGGTGGCTTCCGGACGAATCAGCGAGCCGCCCCAGTTCAGACCCTTGCCGGTCAGCACGCCGGTAAATTCGTTCCGGATGCGCTTGTATTGGCCGAACATGAAGCCGATCTCGCGTCCGCCCACGCCGATGTCGCCGGCGGGAACGTCGGTGTCAGGGCCGATGTGCCGGCACAGCTCGGTCATGAAGCTCTGGCAGAAGCGCATGACTTCGTTGTCGCTCTTGCCCTTGGGATCGAAGTCCGAACCGCCCTTGCCGCCGCCCATGGGCAGCGTGGTCAGCGAGTTCTTGAAGACCTGCTCGAAGGCCAGGAACTTCAGGATGCCCAGGTTAACCGAGGCGTGGAAGCGCAGACCGCCCTTGTAGGGGCCGATAGCGCTGTTCATCTCAATGCGGAAGCCGCGATTGACCTGAACATTGTTATTGTCGTCAAACCACGGCACGCGGAACATGATGAGGCGCTCGGGTTCAGTGATGCGCTCCAGGATTTTGGCGGAGATGTATTCCGGATGTCTCTCCAACACCGGGCGTAGAGACTCAAATACTTCCTGCACGGCCTGATGAAATTCAGGCTCCGCAGGGTTCTTGGCCTTTACCAGCGCCATTATTTCGTTGATGTAATTGGCCGGAGCCTTGATTCCGGCAGTGGTGGTAATTCCAGCACTCATAGAGGTCCTCCTCGAACCTTTTCACTATCATTGTCCTGTAGGGCCAATACAGAGATATAACCGTTCGCCAGCACACCAGGGCAAACTTGTAATTGAGGCCAATATCATTTAAGTCCTCGGCTGGCAATCTGGCAGTGACTGCTATCACCTGAGGGGGTGATGACTAGCCTGCACTATGGTAACGCCGGCGGGAGCTACGAGGGAGGAATTTTTGTTTCGGAAGGAGCAGAGGAGCGGTTGCGCCTTACATAGAAACGACATGGAGGCCGGGGACCATCTGAAAATGGCGAAGGTTGGCGGTGGCGACGCTGTAGCCGAGATCAAGGGCCGTCACTCCGATCAATAGATCCGACAAAGCAAGGCGAATGCCCTTGGCCTGGTTCTCGCCGTCGATCTGGCCGGTGCGCATGGCGATCGGCACGGTGACGGGATGAATAGGCAGGGCCGTAAGTATTTCCCGGATAAACTGCTCGCGCTGGGCCTTTCGCTGCGGTGTGTCGGCGCGGATCGCGCCGTGGGCAAGTTCGATCAGCGTGATCACGGAGAGCGCGATCTCGGTTTCTCCCGCAGAGCCGGAGATTGCCGTAAGCATCTGTCGCGCATTCTGTCCCTCGCGTTCCGCAGCAATCAGGACGCTGGAATCGAGAATTAGTCCCATCTGGGCAGTTCGAGCGGTTCGCGGTGACTCTTAATGGCTGCCTCGACATCCCTGGCGAAATCGGCGTCCATAACCGCGGTCGAGTCCTCAGGCAGCAGTGCGATGCATTCGGAGATCGTACGGCGTGGCGGCACTGGGGGATGGATCACCGCCACCGGCAGGTTGCCGCGCTCGCTCTCGATGACCACTTCCGCGCCCGCACGGACTCGGGCCAAAACCGAGGCGAAATCACTCGCGGCTTCCGCTTCTGAGATGTGGATCACACGATCAGCCATGGCGCGATTATACTCTGACCCCTACTCCCGGTAACGCGCCCCACCATGTCGCACGTCGGCGCCGCGCACCCAGAAGATGACGTCCTCAGCAATGTTGGTGGCGTGGTCGGCGATCCGCTCCAGATTGCGCGCGATGAGGAGAACATTGAGCGCCGGACGCGTACACGACGGTTCATCTTGCATTTTCTGCACCAGGACGACGAAAGCCTCGTCCTTCATGCGGTCCACGATGCCGTCCATCTGAAGGACCGTCTCGGCCACCTCCGCCTTGCCGTCCAGAAACGACTCGAGAGCGCGCTGCACCATGGTGATGACGACGTCGGCCATGCGGGAAATGTCGACCGGCAAATCGATTTCCGGCTCGCTGATCAGGTCCAGCACGCGCTGCGCGATGTTGACTGCCTGGTCGCCCACGCGCTCCAAATCGGCATTGATCTTAACCACCGCAAGAATGAAGCGCAGATCGACCGCCATGGGCTGCTGCATGGCCAGCAGGTCCAGCGCCAGCTCGTCGATTTCGCGCTCGGCGTCATTAATGGCACTTTCGCCAGCCATGACCATCTGGCAGAACTTGCTGTCACGGGAGCGGTATGCCTCGATGGCACGATCGATGGCTTGCTCGGCAAGGCCTCCCATCCGCAAGAGTTTTTCTTTTAAGTCGTCTAGTCCCTGCTGAAAGCGGCTGCGCATTATCCAAACCTGCCTGTCACATAATCTTCCGTCCGCTTGTCGGCGGGCGTGGTGAAGATTTTTTCGGTCTTGTCGTATTCGATGAGGCTGCCCATCAGAAAAAATCCGGTAAGCTCGGCGACCCGCGCCGCCTGTTGCATATTATGAGTCACGATAACGACCGTGTAATGCTGTTTCAACTGAAAAATGAGCTCCTCGATCTTGCTGGTGGAGATAGGGTCCAGGGCGGACGCCGGCTCGTCCATCAGCAGGACCTCCGGCTCGACGGCGAGCGCGCGGGCGATGCAAAGCCGCTGTTGCTGACCGCCGGACAGGCTTGCTCCCGACTTCTTGTGCAGATGATCTTTCACCTCATCCCACAAAGCAGCCAGCTTGAGCGATCGCTCCACCAGCTCATTCAATTGCTTGCGGTTCCGGAAGCCATTCAGCTTCAGGCCAGCGGCGACATTGTCGAAGATCGACATGGTCGGAAAGGGATTCGGCTTCTGGAACACCATGCCGATGCGACGCCGCACGTCGACGGGAG
>JBEKQY010000255.1:0-5605 GCA_049519235.1 Candidatus Korobacteraceae bacterium
AGCCTCAGTGTTTCTCCCGGACAAACCCGGTGCTGGAATATCTAGCAATGCGTATACCGAGGCTAAGACGCGCTGTCTTTCGTTTGCGTTCAGACCCTTCAGCGCAGCGTGTACTCCCTCCAGTGCGGCTATCGCTTTATCCTTCTTCTCAGGTGCCATGCTTTTCCCCTTTCATTCGGCTTACGGTTGATATCCTCAGAAATTTCTGCTTTTCAGCCAATCGTTTCGTTTCTCACCGAAATTCCATGACGCCCAGCCACGCTGTAGTCGCGCAACAAACAGAACATCCCCCGCATGGAGATATTCTTTCAACCTATCCCGAAGCGCCACGGAAGTGATCTCGGCATCGACGAGCCACACGGACTGTTCGATATGACACCACGCCCTAAACTCCGATTTGATTGCACCTATAATCGAGTCGTAGTTTTCCTTTGTATCGTGTGGGGTTTTTAAGTCGTAAGCAACCAGATAGACCATGCGAAGAACCTATCACACAATAAGTCAAATCCTCGAGCTATATTCATCCCGGATGAACCGACTTTAAGCTGAGTTCTTTAAAGCGCGCCCCGACCGAGGGGTCGGCAGTTCAAATCTGCCCGTCCCGACCAATGTCTATCAAGTCCGGACCTCACCAGTCGAACATGTAGGGCAGCGCCGACGCGACGATCATCGCGACGACAATGAGTCCGCCGCCGAGGACCTGTTGCCCCGTCATTGGCTCCTTCAGCCAAAATACGCTGAGGACTGCGGCGGTCACCGGCTCAATGCAGAACAGCACCGCCGCTTCGGCCGGGCCAAGCCGGGTCTGGGCCAGCGCCTGTCCCCAGAAGGCAAAGACGGTGGAGAACAGCGCCAGGTAAATCGCCGGCCCGAATACCGTGGCGTGCGTGATCGTCTGCGCCAGATTTTGCAAGCCGTCGCGCGCCGGCAGGCACGCGCTTATTGCCACTGACACCGCAGCGCAGACGGCGACTTGCGACCCCGCCAGCAGCCATGCGTCCGAGCGCCGGGTAAACACTCCCATCATGACTATGTGGACCCCGCACAACATTGCGCATAGCAGGGTCTCCAGGTCCCCGCGATTCATCTGCGTAAACACGCTCCACGGGCCGTGGCCGCCGCCCCATCCCGCCGCAGGACGCACCAGCAAATAGAGGCCATACGTGGCGATGATCGCTCCCAGCGCGGACGCGAGCTTGACGCGCTGGCCGACGATAACGGCGATGAATGGCGTGAACAGCACGTATAGCCCGGTGATGAACCCTGACTTGGCCGTGGTGGTGAAGCGCATGCCGTCGGTCTGCGACCAAAAGATGGCGGCCAGCAGCAGTCCCAGCCAGACTCCGTCGAGCACCCCGCGCCGGACGATGGGAATGCGCCGGGCCCGAATAATGACAAGCATCAGCAGGCCAGCCAGCACAAAGCGCACGCTCATCAGCGCGCCGACCGAGATGCCGCCGTCCAAGGCAAAGCGCGTCATCGGAAAGCCGACTCCCCAGATGACAGCCGTGGACGCGATCAGCAGCACCGCAGTAGGGTGCGAGATGGAGACGGAATGGGAGGACTCGCGGTGCATGCGCTACAGGGTCGACAGAAGATCCATCCTATCGTGAGAGGCGGGTCTCGTTCATTTGCTCACTTTTTTGGGTACTGATCTGATTTCGTGTTGATCGACTTGGAGGGGATTAGTTGGGGACGCAAACCCATTCCCAATGGCAATTGTTCCCGCTGCTGTCACAAACACATTCCGGTCGCAGGTCTTTACAGCCAATGGGAGGGATCGGTTTGATCGGGACGATTCCGCAACTTCCGAAGGTCACTGCGCTGTCGGACGGAGTGAATAAATCACCACCAGAAATCCGCATGTTGGGCTTTAGTGGGTTTGAAGGGAGGACAGTGTATTCTGGCTCGTTCTGTCCAAGCATTGGAACTGGAAGATTGATCGAAACCAATGTCGCACCCGGCTGGAAGAAATCAGTCTTGACGGCTTGCACCAACCCCCACGCCTTTGCTTCCTCCGGAGTCAATATTTTCTGACCTTTCAGAATGGTGTCCATTTCAGCTTCTTTCTTGTTTGTGGTCGCTGAAACGACGTGAGCGATCATCCGGTTTTGATTTTGGATGATCTGCACCTGATTGTCTAAGGTCTGTGCATCTAAGAATCCGGTTCCTGAAAACTGAATTGCCGCCCCGTGTATGAGAAACCTTGTTCCTGGTAACGAGTAACGGTAATGGCCAGCGCAGTAGATGATTGTTGCTGCCGAATCGACATTTCCAACGTTGAATGTCGTTATCTCCGCAGGCACACCCTTGAGATAATTGTAGGCCGTGAATGCACTCGCAGTGTCACCACCTGTGGATGATATGAGGATTGTGATTTTACTGATACCTGCACGAATTTGAGCGTTGACTGTTTGGATTAATTGATTAACGGACACACCGTTTACTTCAACGAAGAAGTTAATGACCGATTGCTGTTGCTGGGGTGGGGATTGCTGCTGTGCTGTTAGTGGTAAGCAGAGGGGAGCAGCCAAGAGCACCGATAGAAATATCGAGCCGCGTCCGCTTGGCATAATTTCTCTTGAAGGCGGACTTTATAACGGGCAATCACCCGCCGTCAATGAAATTGTACGCGCTGTCAAGACCACAGACGCTGTTTTATTATTACGAATCCTGATTCCACTTCCCAATTTTACACACCTACTTACTTACGACCCCCCATATCTTGCGCAAGTAGAACATCACATTCAACCCGTTGCATTTTAAGTCGCTTACAGAATAAGCTCACGCAAACTCCAAACGTGATCGGTCAATCCGGCCTGCATCGCAGGGGTGACACGAATCGCCGTATTCACACGGCAGAAGTCGTACCAAGCCACAAACAGCGCAACGGATGCTTTCAGGTTGGCTACGGTTTTGCTCGCCGCATTCGTTTTGCGAGTGAAGCGGCGAAGGTGCATCCTCACGGAGAGGTTGGCTCTTTCGATGTGAGAAGTTGAGATGCGCGAGAAGTCCGGCGTCCCCGTCTTGACTTTAGGTACGGCTGCGATGACTGTGCCGCCGCCGTACCACTCTGGGCCTGCCTCCAAACGCCCGTAAATCTTCTGCAACTGCGCGAAGTCAATGTCAGCGCCGTACCACTCCTCGATTGCGCCCACGTACCCGCGAAGGGCATCTGTGGTGATCTGGAATCGGCCAATCGTGCGCTGACTCAGGTCGCGGACGAAAGCATAGGCGTTGACCGTGTTCCGTCCGCCAATGTGGTAGGACAGAATCATCTTGCTGTCGCTATCCAGCGCGAGCCAAGTCCACTGATCGCCCCATCCTGTAGGTGAGTCCACAGTGACTCGCTTCCCGTGGCATCCGACATAGCACCACAGCTCATCGAGCTGGACAAACTTCGGACGCACGTTGCGAACCTGGCTATCGAACACGCGCTGAGCGTTTTCGGCAGCAGTGTTCATCAACGCCAAGATGGTTTCGATATGTAGGCCAGTCAAGCGCGAGATCGCGCGGACGCTGGTACCTTCCAACATCATCGAAAGGGCACGCTCGGCGGTATCGGGATCGGTATAGTGTTCGCCCAGCTTGGGAACGTCAACGGCGAAGGTGGCATGGCAGGAAGTGCAGTGGAAACGTTGAACCTTGCGTTTGCCGTAGAAACCGAACTTGCGGGCGGTATCGTGATTGCACTTGCGGCAGGTCACTGTGAAATCTCCTTGAGTCCACAGCCGACTTGCCGGATAATGAATTTGCGGATTCCGTTGCGGCTTCGGCTGTGATGGATTCTCAGCCTCGGTTAGCGTTGACGCGCTGATCGGGGCTTTTGCTTACCAGTTAACCCTATGCTTGCTGTGCAAGCATGTAAAGAAAAATCGGTGGCATTGCTGAAAAATAGTTGCACATTGCTTGCTGACGTGATATCTGTAAGCACAGAGAGGTGAGCTTATGGGCGAAGACGGTAAGAAGATTCAGTCTTTGGGGGGCAAGGCGCGCGCCGAAAGCCTATCCAAGGAAGATCGCAGTTCTATTGCTCAGGCTGCGGCTGAGGCGCGGTGGGGAACCAACTTGCCGCAAGCGACGCATTCTGGGGAATTGGTGATCGGCGGACGCAAGATTGCCTGTGCTGTCCTTCGGACTGGAAAACGTGTTCTTACGCAGGAAACATTCCTGACGGCTATTGGAAGGGCGGCAAAGGCGAAAGCTGGAACTGGCAGTTTGAAGTTGGTCGACGGCTTGCCACCGTTCCTGGTGGCTGAAAACCTTAAACAGTTCATTTCAGACGAGTTACTGGAGTCGACGACACCCATTGTTTTTCGCACGGTAAAAGGGGGCAGAGCCTTTGGGTATGACGCCATGCTGTTGCCGATGGTCTGCGAGGTCTATGTCAATGCCCGTGACGAAAACAAGCTGCTGAAAGGTCAGGAGCACATTGCAGCGGCGTGCTACATCCTAATGAAAGGACTGGCGCGTGTCGGAATTATCGCGTTGGTGGACGAGGCGACCGGCTATCAAGAGCAAAGGGCGAAGGATGAGCTGGCGCGCATCCTAGAAGCATACGTGCAAGAGGAATATAGGCCTTGGATGCGGACATTTCCTGAGGAGTTCTTCCGTCAGATTTACCGGATTCACGGCTGGCCTTACAAACCTGGTAACGCTAAGCGCACACCATTTGTCGGCCATCTCATAAATAAGTACGTGTACGGAGAACTTCCCTCCGGTGTGCTTGACGAACTTCGCCGATTGAACCCTATTACAGATCATGGATACAGAAAACGGAAACATTTTCAGTACCTTACGGCAGATACAGGGAATGAGCATCTAGATCGGCAGATTATGACTGTAATTACTTTGATGAGAATCTCCGACACAAAAGAAGAACTGGAGCGGCACTTCGCTAAGGCGTTCGGCAAGGCCCTGCCTCCCGTGCAACAACGGCTGCCTCTAGTGATCGAGGTTAATGAGGCAGGAACGTGATCGGCTGGCGGCCCGCTCTGGCGAGGCCGCCACCAATATCAACATGAAATCAGATCAGTGCCCTTTTTTGTAAAAGCGCGAAAAGGATGGGGCACCCATCGAGAATGCTTTGAATATAATCTGGTTTTGTGCTCTCATGGTGACCTTGTGGGTGAGCCGCAGGGACAAGTAAGAAGGTAAACCGCGGAGGCAAGGATGAGAGAAAGAAACTACCGGGAGCTGTTGGCCGCTGCGCCTAATCGGCGACAAATGATCATCGGTGCCGCCGCCGCATGCGGTGCAATCGCAGTGGGTCGAGTTCCTGCTTGGGCCATTGACGACTTGGGCATTTCTCATAACGGCGCAGCGATTCACCAGGAGGTCGTTTTCAAGGCGAGCCCAAAACGCGTTTATGAGGCCCTGACTGAAGCCAGGCAGTTCGGCAAGGTCATCGAGCTGAGTGCGGCCGTGAAGTCCGGCGCGAAGCTAGGCGACAAACCCACGGAGATCAGCCGGGAAGCGGGCAGCGCCTTCACACTCTATGGCGGCTATATCACGGGGCGGCAGATTGAGCTCGTGCCCAACCAGCGAATCGTCCAGGCTTGGCGCACTGGTAGCTGGGACCCGGGCATTTATTCGATTGCCAGGT
>JBEKQY010000256.1:0-5581 GCA_049519235.1 Candidatus Korobacteraceae bacterium
ATCGAGAAGGACGCTGCGCTGGAGCGTCGCTTCCAGCCGGTGTTCGTCGGCGAGCCGACGGTGGAAGACACGATTGCAATCTTGCGCGGCCTGCGCGAGAAATACGAAGTCCATCACGGCGTCCGCATCAAGGACTCGGCGATTGTCGCGGCGGCCACGCTGTCGCATCGCTACATTACCGATCGCTTCCTGCCGGACAAAGCCATCGACCTGATCGACGAAGCCGCGGCCTCGTTGCGTATTCAGATCGACTCCATGCCGACCGAGATCGACCAGCTTGAGCGCCGCGCCACGCAGTTCGAAATCGAGCGCCAGGCGCTGAAGCGCGAAGACGATCCCAATTCGCGCGAGCGGCTGGCGGTCGTCGAGAAGGAACTGGCGCAGATCAAGGAAAAGGCCAACGCGCTGAAGGCGCGCTGGAAGCAGGAAAAAGAAGCCATCGCGAAAGTCCGCGAGTTGAAAGAGCGCATCGAGCGGTTGAAGACGGAAGAAGTGGAAGTCACGCGCAAGGGCGACTTCGAACGCGCCGGCAAAATCAAATACGGCGAGATACCGCAGCTTGAGCAGCAAGTTGCTAAGCTGAGCGCGGCGATGGACACCAAGCAGTCGCGCATGTTGAAGGAAGAGGTCGATGAGGAAGACGTCGCCAAGATCGTCAGCAAGTGGACCGGCATTCCGGTGTCGAAGATGTTGGAAGGCGAAGTGAAGAAGCTGGTCACGATGGAAGAGCGGTTGAAGGAGCGCGTCATCGGTCAGGATGAGGCGATTCAAAGCGTAGCCAACGCGATCCGGCGCTCGCGCGCGGGGCTCAGCGATCCGCGCAGGCCCATCGGCTCATTCATCTTTCTTGGTCCGACCGGAGTGGGTAAGACAGAACTGGCCCGGGCACTGGCTGAATTTCTCTTCGACGATGAGCACGCGATGATCCGCATCGACATGTCGGAGTACATGGAGAAGCACGCGGTGTCGCGGCTGATCGGCGCGCCGCCGGGATATGTTGGCTACGAAGAAGGCGGTCAGTTGACGGAAGCGGTGCGCCGCCGGCCGTACTCAGTCGTGCTCTTCGACGAGATCGAGAAGGCGCATCCCGAGGTGTTCAACATCTTCCTGCAAATCATGGACGATGGCCGCCTCACCGACGGCAAGGGACGCCATGTCGATTTCAAGAACACCATCATCATCATGACCTCGAACATCGGATCGGTGTATTTGCAGGACCTGGGTGTGCATCACGATGCCGAGCAGATAACGGAGGCGCACAAGCAGGTGATGGAGGCGCTGCGGGCGCACTTCAAGCCCGAGTTCCTCAACCGCGTGGATGACATCATCATCTTCAATCCGCTGGGCAAGGAGCAGTTGACCAAGATCGTCGATCTGCGGCTGGAGGATCTGCGCAAGTTGCTGGCCGAGCGCAAGATCTCGCTGGAGCTGACGCCGGCGGCCAAGGAGCTGGTCTTCACCGAAGGCTACGATCCGAACTACGGCGCGCGGCCGCTGAAGCGCGCCATCCAGCGCCTGGTGCAGGACCCGCTGGCGATGAAGATCCTCGACGGCGAGGTGCTGCATGGCGATCACGTGGTGGTCGATGCCGACAAGAAGCAACACAAGCTGACCTTCAAGGTTGCGAAGCGCGTCGGCGAGCCGGCAGCGGTCGCGGCGAAATAAGAGCGTTCGGGGCATTCGGGGAAGGGCGGTTTGAGATTATAGTAAAATTACTATTTAGGTACGCTCTTGCAAACTAAACCGCCTGTACTGCGGCCGGTTGGGTGGCTGGGAAACTCGAAAGAAAGCATCCAGGACTTTCCTAAGGGCGCGCAAAAACTGCTCGGCGACGAGCTCCAGTTGATCCAGTTCGGCGGCATGCCAAGAGATGCCAAGCCCTTTAAGGGAGTGGGAAGCGGTGTTCTTGAGATCGCGCTGCGGTATTCATCCGGCGCCTACCGCGTGGTGGCAGCGGTGCAGCTAGGCACGAGGGTCTACGTCTTACACGCTTTTCAGAAAAAATCGAAGAAGGGCATGGAGACGCCGAAGCGCGATGTTGAGCTCATCAGGAAGCGATACGCGGAAGCGCGGGAGTTGGCGTATGAGCATGAAGAGACGAAGATCAATTAAGTTTGAAGTGGGCTCAGGGAACGTCTTCGCCGATCTGGGGCTGAAAGATGCCGGTCAACTCATGGCCCGTGCGCAGATAGGTTTTCATGTCTTCAAAATACTGGAAGCAAAGAAGCTGAAGCAGCGCGAAATTGCCAGTGTGCTGGGCATTGCACAATCTGACGTCTCGCACTTGATGAACGGGCATTTCAGCCGCTTCACGACTGACAAGTTGTTGGATTTTCTCAAGCGGCTGGATCGAAAGGTGACCATCGAAGTCAGCCCTCACCGCAAGGGCGAACCCTACCAGCAAGTGACTTTCGCACGGTAAGAGTGAAGGGCCTGAATAGGCAAGCTTGGTGAACTTTCAGTAACTCCCTAGTCGACCGATGCCGACTCGGGATAAGGATCGATATGTAGCTACATTCGGACGCAGGCCGTGCGCCGGAGAATAAGCGGAGCGCAAGGCGTAGGCGAGGAGAGCATTCGTCGTGAACGGGAAAAATCCAGCCCCAGACGGGAAAAATCCGGCCCCCGGCGCTCCCGGCATCGAACCCCGTTGGACAGCCGGCGCCAAGGACGCGGTAGGGACCGCATACGCCGTGTCCAGCCGCCTCTGGTACACCCTGGCCATGGGCGTCAATACCGAGGTCTACTATCCCACCATCGATACCCCGCAGATCCGCGATCTTCAGTACATGGTCAGTGACGGCGAGACTTTTTTCCACGACGAACGCCGCAATACGGTCAGTAAGATTGAGCTGCTCGATCCCGACGCGCTGGGCTTCAAAATCACTAACACCGACCCGGCAGGGCGCTATACGATCGAGAAGCAGATCATTGGCGACCCTCACCTGAATTGTCTCCTCATTCACACCCGGTTCAATGTTGCGCCGGAGTGGCAGGGGCGGCTGCATTTGTACATGATCTGCGCGCCCCACCTGGAGATCGGCGGCTGGCACAACAACGGGCTCTGCGTCTCGGCAAGAGGCCGGCGTTTCTTCCTCGCCTATCGGGACAGCGTATACATGGCGATCGGCGTGCGCGGCGGCTTCACCAAACTTTCCGTCGGTTATGTGGGCACCAGCGACGGCTGGACCGATCTGTCTCACAACTTCCAGATGGATTGGGAATACGACAACGCTCTGGACGGCAACATCGCGCTCACAGCAGAGATCAACCTGGCGCACGGCAACGAATTCACGCTGGGCGTCGCCTTTGGCCGCAGCCCCCACGCCGCCGGCGCCACGCTGCTCCAATCGCTTTGCATTCCATTCCAGAGCAACCTGAAGACCTTTATCGATCAGTGGCACCGCACGCAAAAGCGGCTGGCTGTTATCGACATGAGCCCCGGCAAGATCTCCGATGCCGCGTCCAATCTGTTCGCGCGCAGCATCAATCTGCTGCTGGCACATGAGGACAAGATTTATCCCGGGGCCATGATCGCCAGCCTCAGCATTCCCTGGGGTGAAGACAAGAGCGATGACGAGCTCGGCGGCTATCACCTGGTCTGGACGCGCGATATGGTGCATTGCGCCAGCGCCCTTTTGGCTGCGGGCGACACCACCACACCCTTACGCGCGATGATCTATCTGGCCATCACTCAGCGCGAGGACGGCGGCTTTTACCAGAGCTTCTGGATCGACGGCGATCCCTATTGGACCGGCGTGCAATTGGATGAAGTCTCGTTCCCTATCATCCTGGCGTGGCGCTTGTGGAAGGGCAACGCGCTGGCCGAGTTCGATCCCTACATCACGGTTTTGCACGCCTGCGCCTATCTGATCCGCGAAGGTCCCGCCACTCCCGAAGAACGTTGGGAAGAAGCGGGAGGTTATTCGCCTTCCACTCTCGCCAGTAACATCGCTGCCCTTATCTGCGCCGCCGAGATGATCGAGTCCCGTGGTGACAAGGACACAGCGGACTTCGTGCGTACCTACGCCGACTTTCTTGAGTCCCACATAGAGAAATGGACTGTAACGAATGAGGGCACTTTGCTGCCCGAGGTGAAGCGGCATTACATCCGCATCAATCCCGCCATCAGCTGCGCAGGCGCAGCAGGGGATGAGGACCCTGACAAGAGTGAGCTGATCCTGACCAACCAGAAGCCCGGCGATCGATACCAGTATCCCGCCAACCAGATCGTGGATCACGGCTTCCTGGAGCTGGTCCGTCTGGGCATCCGCAAGCCGGGCGACCCGCTCATCGAGGATTCATTGAAGGTGGTCGACGCGGTCTTGAAGGTCGAAACTCCGGCGGGACCGTGCTGGAAACGATACAACCATGACGGCTATGGTCAGCGCGCCGACGGCACTTCTTTCAACAAGTGGGGGATGGGTCACGCCTGGCCGCTGCTGCTGTTGGAACGTGCCACTTATGAACTCGCCGCGGGCAGCAACATCGACGCGTATTTGCGGGCGGCAGAAGCGTTCTCCACCGGCATTGGTTTGTTCCCCGAGCAGATCTGGGACCTGCCGGATATTCCGGAAGAGCATATGTTCTTCGGCAAGGCCACGGGAGCGGCCATTCCCCTGCTGTGGGCGCACGCCGAATATGTTACTTTGTTGCGCTCGCTGGTCGACGGCAAGATCTTTGATCGAATCGACACCGTTGCCGCGCGTTATTGCAACGATAATCCCCGCTTGGTAATCGAAGTATGGAAGATGAATCGCCAGGTGCGAAAGGTCGCGGCGGGGGCTTTATTGCGAATTCAGGCGTCGTCGCCCTTCGTGCTGCACTGGAGCGACGATGAATGGAGGACCCCGCGCGACACTAGTTCTACCCCAACTTCTTTAGGGATTGAGTATGTAGACCTTCAGATCGACCCTGGGCAGAAAGCGCCGCTACGCTTCACTTTTCATTGGCCGGTCGACAACCAGTGGCAGGGCAAGGATTACGCCGTCGAGGTCGAACAACGAGCACAAGCTGATGTGAACAAGAAGAAAGGCGGCAACGCGTGAGTAGCCAGCTAGACATTTCCGTTCCAGCTAAAGAACAGGCCACAGCCGAGCAACTGAAGACCAACGCCGCCGTCGGGCCCAAGCGCGGTTCGGAGAGTATATCCGAGGATCAGCAGCATCTCGAAACTCTCTGCATTAATACGATTCGCACGCTTGCCATGGACGCGGTGCAGAAGGCCAACAGCGGCCATCCCGGCACTCCTATGGCGCTGGCGCCGCTGGCCTTCGTATTGTGGGACCGCTATCTGAAACACAATCCTCACAACCCGCACTGGCCCGGCCGGGACCGCTTTATTCTCTCCAACGGCCACGCCAGCATGTTGCTGTACGCGATGCTGCATCTCACCGGCTACGATCTTTCGCTCGATGACATCAAGCAGTTCCGGCAATGGGGATCGAAGACGCCGGGGCATCCCGAGTATCGCCATGTGCCGGGGCTGGAAGTCACCACCGGCCCGCTGGGACAGGGCGTGGGCAACTCGGTGGGAATGGCGATCGCCCAGCGCTGGCTGGCCGCAAAGTTCCACCAGGAC
>JBEKQY010000257.1:0-5576 GCA_049519235.1 Candidatus Korobacteraceae bacterium
GTGGTGGCGGGGTTGCTGAACATTATCGCGGCCGTCGATGCCTACCACATCGCGATCGGCAAAATGCAATGACCTTCGAACTCTCGCACTTCAACGCCGCCCTGCTCTTCGCGCTGTGCGCGTCCACGGTCTTCGGCATCACCCAGCGCAGCACAGCGCGCGATATGTTCCGCTACGGCGCCTATTGCTTCGCCCTGTTCGTTGGCGGCGTGATCGTCGCCGCTTGGGCCATGTGGGCGATCAAGTACTGACAGCAGTTGTCAGTTGCCAGTTGTCAGTTGTCAGCAAAGAAAACCCGCGGGATCGTCAGGATTAAGAATCAAAGTTGGGTAAAGTACATACTTCCAGTTCCCCTTTGGACAAGACCCTTCGCATCTACGCCTGTTTTCTGCTGGTCGTCACCGCGCTCCCGGCGGGCGCGCGTCTGGCGAAACCGCGCGAGCTGGCCCGCATCGTGATGCTGCGCTATCAGAATCCCAAGCGCCGCAAGCGCGCTCGCATTACCGGCTATATCTATCTAGGCCTGTCGCTGCTCGGCATTCCCTTCCTGCTGCGCGCCCAGGCGCACCAGGCGCGCTGGATTATCATCCTCCTGCTACTGGTTCTGCTGTCAGCAGTGGAATCGCTGTTGAACAGCCGTGTCTTTAACGAAGAAGCCCTCGCCCGGCAGAACCGAGTGTTCGGCGGGGTCTATGCTTCCATCGCCATCGCCACGGCCCTATTACTCTTCACCCGATGAGCCGCCGCCGCTGGATCGCCGACGAGTTCTCCGCTGACCGCGCAGCCCTGACCGGCAGCCACGCCGCTCATCTGGCGCGAACCCTACGCGCCCGCGTGGGACAAGAGTTCGAAGTCGCTTGCGGAGACCAGGTGCGACGCGCCACCATCGCCAGCGTGGCCGACGACCGTGTGGAGTTCGCACTCGGCGAAGAAATCACCGCAAGCTCAGAAGTCCCGATTACGCTGCTGCTGGCTGTGTTCAAGTTCGATCGCATGGAGTGGGCGATCGAAAAGGTCACCGAACTGAACGTCACAAACATCATCCCGGTGATCGCGCGCCGCACCGAGAAACACCTTGCCGCGGCCGCCGAAAAGCGAGTGCAACGCTGGCGGCGCATCGCCCGCGAAGCTTCGGAACAGTCGCGCCGCGCCGCGCTCCCGGGAATTGCCGCCCCCGTTAAGCTTAGCGAAGCTCTGAAGCTCCCCATATTCTCCATCGCGCCAGATCAAGACGAAGACGCCAAAACTCCTGCCGCGCTCCGTATCGTGCTCGATGAAACTGAGCGCGAGGCATCGCTCGGCGACATCTTGCACGCGCACCCCAACCTGCAATCTCTCGCCCTGGCTGTTGGTCCGGAAGGCGGCTGGGCCAGTGACGAATTGCGCAGTTTCGCAGCTTCGCAATGGGTCCCTGCCTCGTTGGGCGCAACCGTGCTCCGCGCCGAAACCGCCGCCATCGCGGCTCTGGCTATCGCAAGAGCGGCAACTTGACGCTTCCAGCCATCGCGGGTATTGGCTTGCGGGCTGTGGCCCTGGCGATTGTTCTGGGGATCGGAGCGAAAAGCACTTGGGGGAGAATGCTTGCGCTACGCGTTCTCGCTCGACTTCGGCTGTGCAACCGACCAGCGTCCTACTGGTTTCCGCGGTTTTCGCCAGCGCCACGCGATGCGCTCGTCAATGGAAAACGCACCCGAACCTTTGATCAGCAGGACGACCGCCAACCCGATCGCCAACAGGTGGTATTCAAAACCCTCGCCGTTCTGCCCACCCGACCAGTTCATGAAGAAGCCATTGTCGCTGTGCACCCTGGTGATAGCGACCAGCATGTTAGCAATGATTCCCAGCGCCGCGATGCGGGTGAACAGGCCGAGAATCAGCCCCAGGCCGCCGAAGAATTCAACAGCAATGGCAAAGACCGCCAAGGGCTCGGGGATGCCCATCTGGAGCAAGGAACCGGTGCTGCCGTGGAAACCGGCGCCGTCGAACCAGCCCAGCACTTTCTGTGCGCCATGCAGGAAAAATGTCACTCCCAACACCAGTCGCGCCACCGTGAAGGTGAAGTCGTTGGAAGTAGCTAGCACCGAAAAAAACATGAATATATCCTCACCAGCTTTTACTTACGTTGGCTTCTTGAACACCAACTAGACGGTATTCACTGATCGAAGAACTCCGGCACCGGTTGTGTCCGGCCAGGGGGAAGGGAGCGAAGTTATCGTGTCGGCCAAATAAGCACCAGTTTACGCTTATATTGTCCAGTGTCAATCAGGTGAGAGTGCCCAGTTGTTCGCACAAATAGGCCACAAAAACCGATGAATTGCCCCTAAAAGTGGCCAGTTATTGCCACACTCTCCTGCCTGGTGAGCGACCTAAGTGAGCTCGTGGGCGAAGTGGTTCTGAGATCCAACAAAGAGCAAGAGCCGCGGCTAACGGGATAATGTAGGCCCGGCAAAGTCCGGCAACCAGCATTTCTTTGTGCTCCTGCGCGAGCCGGTCGATGGCGGCCAAGATGCCGGCGATTAATGTCCCTTTTATTTGCGCCAACGGCTAGCTCCAGAAAAAACTTGATTTGCCGATTGGTTTGAGCGTGGCTTGTAATTCGGCTTCTTTTTTGCCAGTGGATGTGGCATCTTTATCCGGAGTCTAAGCTTACCCTCCGAATACGGCGCCGACGCAACCTGCCCATACGGAGGATTGGTCGAGAACATGAAGTCTGTGCTTCTATTCGTGTTCGCTGTATGTGCGGTAGTGCTGCTGGGCTTTGCCGTCCATGACATAGTCAGTCTTAGGATGGGAATCTTCGGCAGTGCTTCGCATGCTCCAAAACAGTTTTGGGACGCTGTCGTCGATGCGGTTGCATGGGGCATGGAGTACAAAGAAGCCGCGACTGTCATCTTCATAATCTGCTTACTTGCCTTATATGCGGCAAGCAACCCCAGGATAAGGAACTGATAAAGCAGCGTTTCTCCGTCTTATTGCGGACACTTCTTCAGCCCCCAAGAGTCTGTAGGTTAGGCTCACCCACCGGCCCCCTGGTTGGACCCTAAGACAATAATGTGTTGAGAAATGGGGTACTCTCCTGATTGCCCTATGAACAAGACTCATGAGAGCCTGTTTTTGCTGGCTCTGAGTTCGTGTTATGATGGCGACCTGTCCTTAGGTGTGTGGGTAACAAACTAAGTTCTTGGGGAGAATAACTGCGATGATTAGCATGTTGAAGAATCTGCACAAAGAAGAATCGGGCCAGGACATGATCGAATATGCCTTGCTCGCGCTTTTGGTCGCCTTGGCCGCCGTCGCTGTCCTGCCAGAGGTTGGCAGCGACGTCAGCGCTGAGTTCAGCAAGGTGGCGGCTCAGCTCACCTAAAATTGTCCAAGCTCGTGCCTTTTGGTCGGACTGGGGTCCGCGGTAATTCGCAGCGAATTTACTAATGCCGCTGCAAACAGAAAGCCTCGGCGCCAGCCGAGGCCTGTTGACATGCTCAAGCGGATATCACCGCTGATCTGAAATTAGGATCATACTACGGCACACTTTCGCCTTATCTTCGTGTTATCCTAGCTCGGTTGCCGCTACTGCGGCCGGAGTTTTATATGGCCATTCGCGAGATGCTACTGCCCGAGTTCGATCAGGAGATGGCGAATACCCGCAAGCTGCTGGAACGCCTTCCGGAGAAAATTCCCGACTACAGGCCGCACCAGAAATCGATGTCGTTCAGCCGCCTGGCCGGCCACGTTGCCGAGCTCCCAGGCTGGGCCAAAGAGACCTTCACCAAAGAGGTGTTGGAATTGGACATGGATCACTTTGTCCCCTTCGAGCCGAAGACCAGGCAGGAAGTGCTGGATAAGTTCGAGCAGAATTCCAAAGCCGGGCGCGAAGCTCTGGCCGCCGCCAAGGACGAAGATTTCGGTGTGATCTGGAGTCTGAAGAACACCCAGGGTGACACCATCTTCGCGATGCCGCGCGCTGTCTGCTATCGCAGCATGGTGATGAGCCACATGATCCATCACCGGGCACAGCTAGGAGTCTATCTACGGCTGAATGAGATCGAGATCCCCGGTATGTATGGCCCGTCAGCCGATGAGATGAAGTTCTGGACGGAAGTCCAGAGCGCATGAGCCCGCGCGTCATCGTGCCCTGAATCTGTGCGGGTGGGGCGCAAGCTGGCCATTCCGGGCTGAAGTGCGATTTTGGGGGATGAGTCCAGCAATGCACCTACATTTTCTGGAACTTCTGGCTAGTGGCTGGGTCTATACTGTAGTTAAGAAGATGTCCGTGCCCGCAGCAGCAAAACCGGTGAGCGAAGCGATTTCCAAGGTTGCGCCCCAGGACCAGGTCATCCCCGCGCTCTTTGGCGAGGGTGAAGGCCTGTATCCCCAGCGCAAGGATACCTTTCTCTATTCCTTTATCCTCCACATGATCGCTGTGGGCCTGCTGATCTGGTCCGGGCAATGGGTCTTCGAACACAAGAACGAGATCAAGCAGCAGGTCATCGGCGTGGTTACCGACATCAGCCCATATTTGCCGATGGACATCTCCAAGACGAAGGCGGGCGGCGGCGGCGGCGGCGGCGATCGCGACAAGTTGCAGGCCCCCAAAGGCGCGCTTCCGAAACTCGCCAAAGAACAGATCACGCCTCCCGCCATCGTGATCCGCAACGATAATCCCAAGTTGCCCGTGCCGCCGACGGTGGTTGTACCTCCGGAGATCAAGCTGCCGACGATGGGCGCGTTGGGCGATCCTTTGTCCAAGGTGCTCGGGCCGCCCTCGAACGGCACCGGTTCTGGCAGCGGCATTGGCAGCGGCAGCGGCGGCGGCGTGGGATCGGGAACCGGACCGGGCGTTGGACCGGGCCATGGTGGAGGATACGGCGGCGGCGCTTATCGCGTGGGCGGCGGCGTCAGCGCTCCCAAGGTCTTATACGACCCTGATCCCGAGTATTCCGAAGAAGCCCGCAAGGCCAAGTATCAGGGGACCGTGGTTCTGTGGCTGGTGGTGAGCGCAGAAGGCAAGCCGCAAGAAATTCGCGTAACCCGCCAGCTAGGCATGGGACTGGACGAGAAAGCTGTCGAAGCGGTACGCCAGTGGCGCTTCGAACCTGCCAAACTGAACGGCCGGGCCGTGCCGGTTCAAATCAATGTGGAAGTGAACTTCCGGTTGTACTGATTGGTGCAGTTTCACAGTTGGTGTAGTCCGGCACGCACGGGTACAGCGGCGCCCTTCGACAAGCTCAGGGCAGGCTTTTAGCGGTGCGTCTCGCCGCGGAGAAGAGAACCGCTTGGGACGCTGCGGTCATTGGAAATGACCGCAGCGTCCCAAGCCTTCTAGAAGCGAATTGCCTGGACGCCAGCCTGAAGGCTGGCTCTACCCGGGACCGCTGGGCTGGTCAAGTTTCCCCCACGCCTTCGGCGAAGGCTTGATTGGAAGCGTCATTTCCCGGCAATACCTGCTAGCGCGAGCCGCCAGTCCTCCGGACAAATGTCACGACCAGGCGAATAAACACAATAACTCCCACCAGCGCGAGCAACCGGAGCCACCACGGCCAGTGCGGCGCGGACGCGGGTTGCTGGGCCTGCATTCC
>JBEKQY010000258.1:0-5525 GCA_049519235.1 Candidatus Korobacteraceae bacterium
GTGGCCGCGGCTGGAGGAGTCAGGTTCCAGGAGCACAGAGCCAATTTGCTCCAGGACCAACTCGCTCAGGGAAACCACATAGATTGCCTCCTGGCTGCCGCCGTTGCTACTTTCGATGGTGGCGATGGCCCGGCCGGTTAGCGGATCCACCGAGGACACGGTGCCGGTAAAGGAGTAGCTACTGAAAACCCCACCGTCGTTAATATTGCATGATCCGGCGGTCATGTTTCCGCTAGCCACACTGAACTGCCCTACCTCCACGAGGCGTTCGCCGGATGTCCCAGTTCCCGCCAAGCCGAATGCCCAATAGCCAGTGAGGCCGCCGATGGAAAATACACTGGAGTCCGCCTTGCGCAACGCACCCGATCCCCGGCTGCCCTGGCCAGTGGTGTCGTCGTATTCGATCAATCTGCCATTGCCGGTAGAATCCATAACAAAGGCGAACGTCATAGGACCCCACGATTGACCTTGCAGGGTGATCGTATTCAGGCCGGTGGCTGCGATGACATAGGTCCCGGTGACCGTGGTGTTGAGGGGCTGCCCGGCGCTGGAATTGCTATCGATAACGCCGCTGGCGATGTTTCCATTGCCATCGGCAATGAAGCTCCCCGCCAGGGTCCACGAGCCAGCCGAGTTGAAGCCGTTCAAGAAAAAGGCATAGTTTCCCTGGAGGTTTCCAGGGTTGCCACCGCTGTTGATGGTGAGGCTCAATTGCGCGCTGGCTGTGGCCGGCGGATGTTCGCTGTCTGCCACCTGCACGCTAAACGTGGCACTGCCGGTTGCGGTTGGCGTGCCGGCAATTACACCCGTGCTGTTCAGGCTGAGTCCAGAAGGCAATGTGCCGGAAAGCGTCCAGGTGTAGGGCCGCACGCCACCAATTGCCGCCAGCGGGGCGGAGTAGGGAACGTTGATGGTGCCGTCGGGCAGCGATTGGGTGGTGATGGTGACGGTGTTGATGGTGATGTTCAATTGCGCGGGCGCCGTCTGCTGAGGCGATTCCGAATCGGCAACCTGAACCGTGAAGGTGGACGTGCCACTGGTCGTCGGCGTCCCAGAAATCACACCTGCCGAGCTTAGGCGCAATCCCGCCGGTAGGGTGCCGCTCGCAAGGCTCCAGGTGTAAGGGGGCGTTCCGCCAGTTGCGGTCAGGGTGGTGCTATAGCTGACGCCGACTGTACCGGCCGGCGGCGAGAGGCTAGTGACGGCCAGCGCAGTCTGGATAGTAATGCTCAAGTTCGCGATTGCGCCCTGCGGTACGGCTTCCGAGTCGATGACTTGCACCGTGACGCTGACGGTTCCGGCAGATTCGGGAGTACCCGAGATGACGCCCTTGCTGCTCAGTTTCAACCCGACCGGCAAAGTACCTGAGCTCATGCTCCACACGTAAGGAGGGGTCCCGCCGCTGGCCGGTATGGAATAGCTATAGGCTGTGCCCACGGTCCCCGCCGGCAAGGAAGAAGTGTTGATCGTGAGCTGTCCAACGGCGTTTGAAGATGAACTACAGCCGGAACAAACCATGCACACGATTAGGCCGAGTCCGAGAAGTGGTAAGGCCGCCCATTTCATTGCATTTCTCCTGAATTCTGCGGAGTGCTTTGTAATGGAGGGTCTGGTTCGGGCGAGGCTTCGGCTGACGGAAGTCGCCGGCCAGAAGACTCGATGGGAGAGGAGACTACCGCTTCTTATTGTTCTGCGACGAGACTGCGCCTGCAAGCAATTTCGTCACCCGTTCGTGTACCAATTCCCGATGTGGGCTGAGACGTGGCTGGCCGCCCATGT
This sequence comes from Candidatus Korobacteraceae bacterium, assembly GCA_049519235.1. Taxonomy (GTDB): domain Bacteria; phylum Acidobacteriota; class Terriglobia; order Terriglobales; family Acidobacteriaceae; genus Bog-257. The sequence goes on from JBEKQY010000258.1 coordinate 1,780, forward strand.
CTGCTAAATGCGGTTAGATTGTTGCCACTAACTCCTTCCCGAATGTTTATCGGAACAAGGGGCGTGGGTCTCGACTCTCCGGATTGTCCGGCGGTGCCAGGAATAGTGGTTTGCCATTCTCTTTCAAGTTGAGAAAGGGATTGCCCTGAACACCCATAGTCACTGATCCCTTATCTCCATTCCAGATTCGGAAGATGGTCGAGCCATCGGGTTCGGCAAGCAGAAAAACTGTCTGATGGCCCTGCCCATCCAGAGTAAGCATTGCGTTCGCGTAGCTATCGCCGGTTGCGTAGCCACCGCGCTCGGTGCCTGTTGCATCAGCGATGATAATTCCCGACAGAGAACCACCCCCACGTGTACCCCTCTTGCCAAGAATCATGGGATCTGGAAGGGGAGCCGCGATAAGAACTCGTTCGGTTCCACGCTCGTCCACCACTGCCAGTTCGCGAACCCGGAGCTTTCGCGGACTTTGCAAACTTCTGATTTGTCGCCATTGAAAGACAAGAGCACTGACCAGAACAATCACCAGTAGTACGGCAACCTGAAAGGTCCGCTTCTGGCGGCTTTCCAAAACCATCATGCGGGCGAGAAGTTGTTCGTCGTTCATGAACGTGATCCCTTTTCAATGCCGGACGATAGCGCAGAAAGCCAGAAGTGTCACGATATTAATTACCGCCAATAGGCTGGCTGGGCGCGAATTGGGAAGGTTCAGCCGTCTTCACACGAGACGAGACTTTGCAATTGCCGGTCAGCTTACCGCAGGCTTCCCCGAACGCCGGGGAAACATCAGGCGCAAGGGCAAGATTCGTTCCCGACGGCGTTCCGCATCGAGCGCGCGGGCACGGGCTTTGAGCAGATCGTCCAGCGAGACCATCCCTACAAGCTGGCGCGAGTCACCGCGTTCCACTACTGGAAAGCGCGTCAATCCAGTTTCCGCCATGCGGTAAACGACGACCCGCAGCGGCTCATCCGGATAAGCGACCTTGGGATCCTGCCGGATCAACTCCGCTAGCTCGTGGCCGTTGGCCTGCTGCATCACTTGCTGTAGTTCCTGGCGCCGGACCACGCCAACCAGCTTGCGCTCGCTATCGACCACCGGGTAAAGGCGCTGGCGGCGCGGGCTCTGACCATCATGCAGCGACTTGGCGAGATCGGCAACCGACGTGTTGGCGGGGATGGCTACGATGTTCGACCGCATGACCTCGCGCACAAAGAGGATCTCCAATGGGTCCACCGCATACTCGCGGCTCAAGTGGTAGCCGCGGCGCGCCACCTTTTCGGTCAAGATGGAGCGTTTCAGGGTGAGGACCGTGAAGGCATGCGCCACCACCGACGCCAGCAGCAGAGGGAGGATGACGTTGATGTCGTGCGTCAGTTCCACCGCGAATACCACGCCGGTGAAGGGTGAGCGCATGGTGCCGCCAAGAATGGCGCCCATCGCGATCAACGGCCAGAAGCCCATTCCTTCATGAGGCAGAAACGAACTCATCAGACCGCCCAGCGCGCCACCCATCATCAGCAGCGGGGCCAGCACGCCACCCGATGTTCCCGAACCCAGCGAGATTGCCCAGATCACCGACTTCACCAACAGGATGCCGGCTATGGTGGTCAGCAACACATTGCCCTGAAGCAAGGCCCCAATCGTGTCATAACCAACACCTAACGCCTGCGGGAAGATCAGTCCACCGATGCCAACCACAAAGCCCCCGATGATCGGCCACCACATCCAGTGAATGGGCAGCTTGAGGAACGCGTCTTCGGCGGCATAGACGGCCAGGGTGAGCAGCGCCGACAGGGCGCCGGCCAGCAATCCCACTAGAACGCAGCTCAGCAAGCCTGCAGGGCCGATGAACGCCCGGTGCGGCGGCGTGGGAAACAGCGGCCCCATGCCGATGATGTAGCGGCGTGTCGCCGCTGCGGCCGCGCTGGCCAGCGCGACCGGAATCAGGCTGCGCGGCTTCCATTCAAACAGCAGCAACTCCACGGAAAGCAAAACGGCCGCCAGCGGCGAGGCGAACGTCGCCGACATACCACCGGCGGCGCCGGCCACCAACAGCGTCCTGCGCTCGGCGCTGGTGAGATGGAAGAACTGAGCAATCATGGAGCCGAATGCGCCGCCGGTCATGATGATCGGCCCCTCGGCGCCAAACGGCCCCCCAGAACCGATGGAGATGGCCGACGAAACTGGCTTCAGGATGGCGACCCGGGGCTCAACTTGTCCGCCCTTCAACAGAATGGCCTCGATGGCTTCAGGAATGCCGTGCCCGCGAATGCGCTCGGAGCCGTAACGCGCCATGAGGCCAACGATGAGACCGCCAACCATGGGCACCAGGACTTCCAGCCAGCCGAGATGGTTGCCGGCGGGGGAAACCAGCGCCGTGTTCCAGCGCTGGTAGAAAAACAGATTGGTGAACAGGCCGATCAGCCGCAGTAGGGCCCAAGCGACAAAAGCGCTCAATATGCCGATGCCAATTGCCAGCAAGGTAATTGGGACAACCTCCAGCGTGGTGGTGAAGTCCCCCAGGCGCTCCATCCTGTCATCGTGCCTCATGCGTCCGCGTAGGCGAGCGATCGTCTCTGCCAGTCTCTTTTTCAATCGTGCCTCTCCTTACTTCGATGCCATCGCCTTTTTGCAGCGTGTACAGAGACGCTGCTTTTATGGTGTTTCGCGGATCGCACTATTTACTCGCTATTTCTTTCCTGCCCTTGCTGATCGGATCCCCGCACGGGCATTGCTGCCCCCGTGCGACGCCACTTTCTTTAGCGTCACCACCAAGGCCGGGGCTGCCGAACGTAGCTCGGCTCGGGTGTGCAGCGTCAGCTCTCCCAAGATGCGTTCCCCGCGAGCCGTGAGTTGCAAGTACACTTCGCGCCGATCCTGCCGTCCGCGCGCGCGCGTGATCAGGCCTTTTTTCACCAGGCGATCCACCAACTCGACTGCGCTGTGATGCTGAATTTGCAGGCGCTCGGCCAGGTAAGCGATGCGAGGAGGTTCGTCTGCGTCGGGCTTGCCCTTGATAGCCAGCATGAGCTGATGGTGATGCGGCTCAATGCCGATTTTCCGTGCTGCTTCCTCGCTAAAGCGCACGAACCGACGGATCTGGTAGCGGAACTCGGCGAGCACCTGGTAGTCGGACAGCTTGATTGGTTGGTTGTGGGTCATACGCAGGGCCACTACGATTATATCGTATTACGATGTACTTTTCGCTCTGCGCCTTTTGCTCTTCGCTCTTGGCCTTTAGCCGTTAGCAGACATCTCGCTCGATTCTCTTGCTATATCCCATAACCGCTGTACAACAGCCGTTCCGGAGTCGGCGGTCGGCAACCAATGCCGAGCGGACCTAGAAAATCTGGATGCTAAGAGCTAAGGGCTAAGGCAGCGAAAGTCGGAGCGCCGGCCCTGTACAATGAAGAGTTTCGCGGATTGTGTCAATAAGTTTCGGGTTGCTTACTGAGTGCAGCTCGACAAAGCCGAGTGCAAGCCTTTGGATGCGAAAACCTTTATTGCCGAGATGACCAAAGCCCTTGCGTGGCCTCTGGCTCTGGTTGTTGTTGGCCTTCTGTTTCGATCCAACGTCTCCGGGCTCCTTGAGGGCGTGAAACTACGCCGGATCAGCAAGGGCGAGTGGCTTGCCGACTTTCAGGCCGTCGCGCAGGAGGTCCGTGCGGAAATACCGGAGCCCGCTCAACGGGTGGACAGGGTCCCGGGACTGCTGGATACCGAAACGGAACGTCTGATCGAGCTC
>JBEKQY010000259.1:0-5513 GCA_049519235.1 Candidatus Korobacteraceae bacterium
CGGGCATTCTGATGAATGTCCATTCGATCTCTCCGGGCAGAAGTAATTGCTCATCACAATCAGCTTCTCCGGTTTCGATCGAATGGACAATTAACTAGGGAACAACCTGTTGAAACTCCACAGTTAGCCCAGCACGCAGCGGGGGCCCCAAGCCGCGCTGCCGGAGCCTGCCCTGAGCGAAGTCGAAGGGCGCGGTTTGGGGAAGCGGAGTGCTGGGTAGGTTCTATCTTCAAATTTGAGCCCCTTCAGGGGCGGCACATTGGGATGTCAACAGAGCCAGACTGTGTCGCAACCGGCAAAAGAGTTTAGCGGTGGAACAAACCGCTTGAAAATCGACCAGCCCAGCCGCGAAGCGGCGAGATGATGTTAGGCGTGGGCGTCAGCCCACGCTCGAAGTGGAACAAAACTGAGCCGCAGAGCGGCGACACAGGGTTGCGACACAGTCTCTTCGGGCCAGCGTCGAGGTCTCAAATTCTAATCCCGAGCCGGCTTCAGCCGGCGGCACAACATGAAGGCTCCTCTTTCCTAGCGCCAACCATGTCCCGTCAACCGCAAAATCCGCAGCCGAAGAAACCGGCCGGGCGCCGCGACCCCGTCGCCAGCGGCGAACGCGATGCCTCCGTCAATCGCTCGGCTTCGCACAACTATTTTCTGCTGGAGAAATTTGAGGCGGGCATCGCGTTGCGCGGTACCGAGGTCAAGTCAGTGCGCAATGGCCGCGCGAACCTGAAGGACGCATACGGCCTGGTGAAGGACGGCGAGCTCTGGCTGATCAACGCCCACATCGGCCCTTACGAGCACGGCAACATCTTCAATCACGAGCCTCTGCGAACCAGGAAGCTGCTGGTACATAAGAACGAGTTACATAAGCTGATCGGCAAGAGTCAGCAGAAGGGACTGACGCTGATTCCGACGCGGCTATATTTTCGCAATGGTCGCGTGAAGGTGGAACTCGCCGTCGCCAAGGGCAAGCAGACCTGGGACAAGCGCGAAACCGAGCGCCGCAAAACCGCCGATAAGGAAGCGCGCGAAGCGGTCGCGCGGAGCAGGAAGACCTAACTGTCACGCACGCTTTCTTACTGATACTACATCCCCGAAATCTCTACTGAACGGTAAGCACTATCGTGTTGCTGGTGACTAGGATGCCGGAGGTAGTGTTTGTGATGCTCGCAGTGATGTTCGTAGTTCCTGCTGCCACGCTCATCGCCAACCCATTGCCGCCGCCGCTGCTACCGCTGCTGATCGTAGCCACGCTCGTGTTAGACGAGGTCCATGTTACAGCCTGTGTAATGTCCTGGCTGCTGGACATATTAGCGTAGGCGTAGAACTGCAGGCCTATTGGCACCCCGGAAATAGTAGCAGTGGATTGGGGCGCAGTACTGAACTCGGTCGTCGTAATCTGTATGGTTGTCACGTTTGTCGGGGTGACGGTGATCGTACCGGTCGCGGTGATACCTTGAGCGGTGGCAGTTATGGTTGCCGTGCCCGTGTCCACTCCCGTGACCAGTCCGCCCGGCGAGGTGACCGTCGCTATTGTGTCAGGGGAACTTGACCAGCCGACCGCGGACCCCGTGATCTGGTTTTGGCTCCCGTCAGAGTACGTGCCGGTGGCAGTTAGCTGGACCGTATTGTTCTCGGCGATCGTGGCCGAAGGGGGGCTGATGTAAATCGAACTTAATGTAGGGCTAATAAAGAAGCCGCTACAGCCCGCCCACGTCAGGCATAGGAGAACGGCAATGCCGGTCGCTGGCAGTACCCACCGCCTCTGGCTCACCCGCCGAAGAACTCCCCGGACTGACGCCAGCTTGCGATTGAATTTGCCCGGCAAGAGCGACATTGCTTCGGGATGACAAGACAAATGGGACTCTGGGTTGCGTCTCCACCGGAACGTAGTTTTCATCTGCACTTCCAGATTAACCCCCCGATATTCTACCGCATGGGCGTATTCGCCGGAAATTCAACGGGTCACTCCGCAACAAGGTAAACTCAGATAGCTGTAGAAAGTTTCGCCAAGTCGCACTGGATCGGGTTACGCACCGATGCCGTTTTCAAAACTCCAGACCAACGACAAATCTGTTTTCGCCGCCGCGGCCGCTGTACAGATCGCGGCGCACGGCACGGCGAGAATGTCCCTTATGCGGACGTTGCTGCCTGACCGGCGCCAGCTTGGGAGATCGGCGGAGCTGCCGAAATAAAATCCAGCCCGTCTGGCCGTTCGAACTCCCTGACCAGCCACAGGAACGGTGCTGGCTTGGCGCTCAGCTTGCCGGTAAACGGGTTGTCGAGCGAGAAGATGAGATAAAAGGCCAGCCCCACTATGAAAGAGAAACCCAGGAGCAACACTGCCCAGACTGCCCAGGCGTGAGCGACGAACATTCCATGGAAGGCGAACAGAACCAACGCGCCCGCAAACAGCAAGCCCCACAGAGCGCCCGCGGTGTTTCCTTCGGCGCTGCGCAAGCGGCTCCGACGGGCGTCCAGCCAGACTCCCAGCAGGCCCAACGCTTGTCCGTACAATTCGATCTCGCGGGCGTCCCCGGGCCTGATCGCCAGAATCGCCGCGGCCAAAGCGCGAGAAGTGTCCAGATTAATCTCCTCGGCGCGCATATCGTCGCGGGGCACGCGCACCAATGAGTCCCAGCGCTCAATCACGCCCTGCACGTAGGCCTTTATCGACTCGCGGGGCGCCTTGCTCTTTTCCGCAGGAAAGCTGCAAACCACCAGCGTCAGGTCGCTCAGCGCATTGGCTTCGCGCTTGACTGAGTCCCCGGCGTCGCTGAAACTCTGCCACACGCCCGAAACCACGAAGGCAATCAGCACTGCATAAGTGGTGCCTAGAGTCCCATAGACTGAGGTTGTCAAACTATTGTCCAGTGTCAGTCGCTGCTCGCCGAAGAACATGCGGCTGAGAAACGAAACAACGAAGGCTGCGGCCACGGTCGAAGCGATTATGACCACGGGCTGCATCTTTGGCGGGAGTGACAGGATGTAGGACCGCATGTTTCCTAACCGCGTAGCGAGTGACAATCGCTTACGCTGCCATGTTCCACTCTGGCGAACGCAGAGCAGACGATACAATCGTAGCCCATAATCGCTCGACGGCGCTCATAAGCAATTAAGCTATAGATCCAGCGACCGTCCGCGGGAAGGCACTAAAATAGACAGATAATCATGAAAACTACTCTTAGTACCGGAACACCTTCGCAAATCGAAACCGAATGTCTCGTCGTCGCCGTACTCGACGCGGCCGAAAACAACAACGGCGACAAATCCGACAAACACGATCCCAAGCTCCAGACCGACGACAAAGCTGTTCTCGCCGCCGCGGCCGACCTCATTGCCTCCGGCGAGGTTACCGGCAAAGCGATGGAGGCCACGCTGCTCCACAAGCCTCAAGGCCTGAAGGCCAAGCGTCTGCTGCTGATCGGCGGCGGTAAGGCGAAAAAGTTCGACTCTGCCGAACTGCGCAAGCTGGCTGGCGCAGCCGTCCGCACCCTCAAAGCCAAAGACCTGACGAGCTTTGCGCTGCTCATGCCGGCAAAGATCGACGATGCCGCCAAGGTCATCGTGGAAGGCGCGCTGGTCGGCAACTTCGATGCCGACTACTACCGCAGCGATCGCACCAAACAGAAGATCGAGGAGCTGACGATCGTCGCTCCCAAGGGCGCGAACCAGAGATCGCTGAAAACGGCCATGGAGCAGGGCCGCATCATTGGCGAGTCGCAAAACTTCACGCGTGATCTGGTCAACGAACCCGGCAACCGCATGACCCCGACCATCCTGGCCGACCGCGCCAAAGCCATGTGCGACGAGACCGGGCTGGCCTGCGAGATCTACGGTCCCGACAAAATCAAAGAGTTGAAGATGGGCGCATTCTGGAGCGTCGCGCAGGGCTCGGACGAAGAGCCGCGGCTGATCGTGATGCGCTACGAGCCGACTCGTGCGCCCAAGAAGCGCGTGCTTGGCCTGGTCGGCAAAGGCATCACCTTCGACAGTGGCGGCATCTCCATCAAGCCCGGCGAGGGCATGGAGAAGATGAAATACGACATGGCGGGCGGCGCGGCGATGATCGGCGCGATGCGCGCCATCGCGCAGCTTAAGCCCAACGTCCGCGTGATCGGCATCGTCTGCGCCAGCGAGAACATGCCTTCGGGCAAGGCGCAGAAGCCGGGCGACGTGCAGATTGCCATGTCGGGCAAGTCGATCGAGATCATCAACACCGACGCCGAAGGCCGGCTGGTGCTGGCCGACGGTTTGCACTACGCGCGCGAGCTTGGGGCGACCCACCTTATCGATGCGGCAACTCTGACCGGGGCGTGCGTGGTCGCGCTGGGCATGGTCAACGCCGGCGTCTTTGCCAATGATGACGACTTCTACAATCGCTTCAATCGTTCGCTGGCAAAGTCGGGCGAGAAGATGTGGCGGCTGCCGGCGGATGACGACTATCGCGAGCTGATCAAGTCCGACATTGCCGACATCAGGAACACCGGCGGCGGACGCTGGGCTGGTGCGACCGCGGCAGCCATGTTCCTGAAGGAATTCGTCAACGACACGCCGTGGATTCATCTCGATATCGCCGGCGTCGCCTGGATGGAAGACCAAAAGCCATGGATCGCCAAGGGACCGTCCGGCGTTGCGGTGCGCTCGCTGGTGGAATTCACACAGGACTTCGCCAAGGGGGGATCTTAGCGGTTAGCGCCCGGCATACGGCGGCATATGGCGGCATATGGATACATCCGATCCAGAGCAGGAGCGAAAGAGGCTTGTCGATCTCTATGCCGCTATGTCTGACGGCGAGTTGGAGTCCATCGCGCAAGAGGCGTACGAACTCACCGACACGGCGCGGCACGCTTTGCAAGAGGAGCGAGACCGGCGCCGGTTGGATTTTCCCGTTGACGAGAGCGACTCAACCGCAAACAACGAGCCTGAGTGGGAAGACCTTGTTGTTCTGAAACAGTTCCGCGATCTTCCAGAGGCATTGTTAGCCAAGGGATCGCTCGAATCAGCGGGGATCGAGTCGTTCCTGGCCGACGATAATATGGTTCGTATGGACTGGTTCATCTCCAACCTGGTCGGCGGAATCAAGCTCTGCGTGCGGACGGAAGATGCGGATGCCGCATTCGAGTTGCTGGGGCAACCGATGCTCCAGGACTTTGAAGTTGAGGGCGTCGGAAGCTATCAGCAGCCTGCCTGTCCTCAATGCCACTCGTTCGACGTCTCCTACGAGACCTTGAACAAACCTCTCGCATATACGTCGGCATGGATTGGCATCCCGATTCCTGTGCCGCGGAAGCGATGGCAGTGTCACTCTTGCGGATCCAAATGGCAGGAATCACCTGCCGAATAGGCCTGCTCGGCGCTCACGGTAAATGGAATCCGCGACGCTGGTGCAATTGGGTGATACCCCCCGCTCATGTAAAATGGCTTTGCTACCAGCCGAGTAGAGGACGGGGCACGAGCAGCAATCTGCGGTAAGAATTCTGTAATATTCAGGAGAAGAAGATGGCCAAGAT
>JBEKQY010000260.1:0-5429 GCA_049519235.1 Candidatus Korobacteraceae bacterium
TTCTGCGCCTCGACTGCCTTCTGCGCGCCCTCAATCCGCTTGGTGATCATCCGCGACTCAATCGGCACGCCTTCATCCATGCCCAGCCGCTGCAGCAGGTTCGAAATCCACTCCTTGGCGAAGATGCGCATCAAGTCGTCTTCCAGCGACAGATAGAAGCGCGAAGCACCGGGATCGCCCTGACGGCCGGCACGTCCGCGAAGCTGGTTGTCGATGCGGCGCGCCTCGTGGCGTTCCGTGCCGAAAATAAACAATCCGCCGAGGCCGACAACCTCATCGTGCTCGGCGTCGGTGAACCGCTTGAAGCGGTGATAGGTTTCGTTCCACTTCGCCGTATCGACCTTGTATTCGACGCCGCCGTAGTAGAAGTAGGAGATGTTGGGATCGTCGGGCTTGGCTGAAACTTCGCCGGCGACGGCCTTCAGCGCCTGCGCCACTCCCTTCTTCAGGAGCTCCTGCTTGGCCATGAACTCGGCATTGCCGCCGAGCAGAATGTCAGTGCCGCGACCGGCCATGTTGGTCGCAATCGTGATCGCGCCTTTGCGCCCGGCCTGCGCCACAATCTCGGCTTCCTTCTCGTGATACTTGGCGTTCAGCACAACGTGCTTCAGGCCCTTCTTCTTCAGCAAGTCGGAAAGCCGCTCCGACTTTTCAACTGACGTGGTGCCCACAAGCACCGGCTGTCCAGTCTGGGCCAGCCGGATGATCTCGTCCGACGCAGCGAAGTACTTCTCTTTCTCCGTGCGGTAAACAACGTCAGAGTTTTCGATACGCAGCAGCGGCTGGTTGGTCGGGATGACGACGACTTCAAGCTTGTAGATCTTGTCGAACTCGGCTGCTTCGGTCTCGGCTGTACCGGTCATGCCGGCCAGCTTCTTGTACATGCGAAAGTAGTTCTGGAAGGTGACGGTGGCGAGCGTCTGGTTTTCGCGCTCGATCTTGACGTTCTCTTTGGCTTCCACCGCCTGGTGCAGTCCGTCCGACCAACGCCGCCCCGGCATCAACCGCCCAGTGAATTCGTCGACGATGAGGACTTCCCCGTCCTTCACCACGTATTCCACGTCGCGCCGGTACAGCGCGTGCGCCTTGATCGCGGTATCGACGTGGTGCTTCAGGTCCCAGTTTTCGGGATCGGCGATGTTGCCGATGCCCAGCAGCCGCTCCACCTTTTCCCACCCTGTATCGGTGACCGTAATGGTGCGGTGCTTCTCGTCTACCACGTAGTCGCCTGTGAGAACTTTGTCTTCACCCAGGCCGCGATCGATCTCCTCACCCATCTCCAGTTGCGGGATAATGCGGTTCACCTTGTAGTACTTGTCGGTCGACTCCTCGCTCTGGCCGCTGATGATCAGCGGGGTCCGCGCTTCGTCGATCAGGATCGAATCGACTTCGTCGACGATACCGAAGTTGTGCCCGCGCTGCACGCAATCCTTCAAGTCAAACTTCATGTTGTCGCGGAGGTAGTCGAAGCCGAACTCGTTGTTGGTGCCGTAGGTGACGTCGGAGCCGTAAGCCTCGCGGCGCTGCACGTCGTCCAGGTCGTGCACAATGACGCCCACGCTCAGTCCGAGGAAAGTGTAGAGCTTGCCCATCCACTCGGAATCGCGCTTGGCCAGGTAGTCGTTAACAGTGACCACGTGCACGCCGCGCCCGGAGAGCGCGTTGAGGTATACCGGCAAAGTCGCGACCAGCGTTTTGCCTTCGCCCGTCTTCATCTCGGAGATCTTGCCCTGGTGCAACACGACGCCGCCAATAAGCTGCACATCGAAGTGCCGCATCTGGAGCACGCGCCAGCCTGCCTCGCGCACCACGGCGAACGCCTCGGGCAAAATTTCGTCGAGAACGGCCTTCAGCTCCTGGTCTTTCTCGTCGGCATCCTCGATCGCGTCCACCCGCTCGCGGACGCGCTGGCGGAACTCGTCGGTCTTGGCGCGGAGCTGCTCGTCCGTAAGCTGCTTCATTGCCGGCTCGAGCGAGTTGATCTCGTCGACAAGCGGCTGAATGCGCTTGAGTTCCCGTTCGTTGCTGGTGCCGAATACCTTGGCGGCAAGTTTGTTAAACAAGGCTGCGGTCCTTGATTGGCTGACTCTAGACTATGCCTGGCGAGCGGAATCTGCCGCGGCCAGAGACACTCTACCCCATTAAAAGGCTACCACATTGGATGTTCGGAGAAGGTCAGAGTCGCACGACCAGACGATGACCACAGATGACAGCCGAAGGAGGAACATCGAACAGCCCGGAACGGGCGGTATTTGTTTTAGCCGTGGGCGTAAGCCCGCGGCGGACGCCCCGTAGAAGGCATGAGCCGCGGAGCGGCGGCACCTAGTCGGCCAGCACGTATTTCGGATCGTATTGCACTCCTGCCTTATTCAACAGCGTAAGAAATTCATCATCGAACGTGCGTTTGCGATGATGCTCCTCTTGGCGTCCGATATATTGCCTCACGCCTTCTATCTGCGATGGGCTGACGCTAATTCCCGCATACCCATCCTGCCAGGCGAACGACGGCAGATTGGCTTTCATGAATCTTGATGAATTGGCCTTCAGGTCGCGAACGATCTCGACCAAATGTTTACCCGCCGGGACAGACAAGAGCACATGAACGTGATTGCTTGTGCCGCCGATCGCGAGGATCTCAAATCCGCGATTGCGGGCGATACCTCGCAAATAGGCCCAGAGGGGCGCAGGGTCGCGTATCAGTTGCGCCCGGCCTTTGGTTGAGAAGACGCAATGCACGTAATTCAGAACATATGACCGAGACATAAGAGTGTCGCCGCTCCGCGGCTCTGGTTAATTTACATGGCACGCGACCGCGGGCTTACGCCCACGGCTAACACAAATGTCGCCCGTTCCGGGCTGGCAGTCGCGGATCCGAAGCTTGTCGGCCTCGCGACTATGGGCCCACATTACCCCAACAAAAAGTGCCGGCGCAACTGAGGGCGCGGATTGCTCCGCGCCCTTGCGTCAAGCCAAACGGTGTCTAACATGCCGACTCGGTGATCAGTTTCGCGCCTCGCCCACAGCGCTGGTTTGTCACGCATCAATTGCGCGGCGATCCGGCAACTGACAACTGGCGACTGACAACTAATTCAACACGTGAATGTTCTTCTTGTCGCACATCTCCTTCAGCACCTTCGGCCACACGGTGACGCTTACTTCGCCGAGGTGCGCCTTGCGCAGCAGCAGCATCAACGTCCGCGACTGCCCGATGCCGCCGCCCACGCTCAGCGGGATCTCGTGATTGACGATCGCCTTATGGTAGGGGAAGTTCAGGAAGTCCATCTGGTGCGTGAGTTCTAATTGCTTCTTCAGCGACTCAGCATTGACCCGGATGCCCATCGACGTCAGCTCATGGCGCCGCTTCGTCACGGGGTTCCACACCAGAATGTCGCCGTTCAAGCCATGACGGATATGGCCATCCTCGGAGCGGGTCTCGGTGACCCAGTCGTCGTAATCGGCGGCGCGCATCTCGTGCGGATAGCCATCCTTCAGCGTCCAGCCGATGCCGATGATGAACACTGCCGGATACTTCTGGAGGATTGCGGTCTCACGCTGCTTGCGCGGCAGATCGGGATACATGTCGAGGATCTCTTCGGCATGAAGGAACTTCAGGTTCTCCGGCAGGCTGGGGTAGCGCCGGTCTTTGAGCTGCGGAAACATCCCCTGCGCATGACGCTCCGCCCCGACCATCACCTTCCAGATCTTGCTGACCACTCCCTTCAGGAAGGTCAGGGTCCGCTGCTCGGCGGTGATCACCCGCTCCCAGTCCCACTGATCGACGTAGGCGCTGTGGTCGTGGTCAAGGAAGTAGTCCTTGCGCACGGCGCGCATGTCGGTGCAGAGGCCTTCGCCAGGCTGCATGTTGAACTGCTTCAGCGCCATCCTCTTCCACTTGGTCGCCGCTTGCACTACCTGTGCGTTGATGGGGTGCAAATCGCGATCGTTCGAGATGTGGAACTGGATGGGCGTGCGCGAGCCGTCGCGGTCGAGATAGTCGTTCACGCCGGATTCTTCGTCCACGATGAGGGGCACGGTGACCATCATCAGGCTCAGTTCTTTGCAGAGGTTCTCTTCAATGTAGTTTTTCACCTCAAAGATCGCCTTCTGGGTTTCTTTAGGTGACAGCAGCGAGCTGTAGTCCGCCGGAAGCACATGTTCCAGCTCTGTATAGTCGCCAATTCCGGGGCCAGCGAGATCTGCCTTTTTGTCAGCCATGCTGTTCTCCTTGCGATGGGTCGACGTGTCTGTCCATTTCGCTGCCCTTCGGCTCCGCTCAGGGCGGGCTCCAGCGGCGCGAAATGGGGACCCGCGGCCAACGCTATCAGCCGCATTATAAGCCTGGGAACGCACGTCGCCATGTATAGGAGACACCCGTCCGGCACAAGCGGCAGTAACCTGCGTCACCGTGCTGTGTGCGGTAAAGGCGACTATGACGCTGTGCCTGTGCAAAGAAAACGGGGATGCCGGAGTGCTCCCAAGGAAAAGAGGCTTGGGTGCCGACACGCGGCGCCAGACAGCAGCTAGTCACAGCTGCTCGTGAGCGTAGTCACGGAGCCGCAAGGTTGCTGCAGAGTATCCTGCGGGACAGTGAACCCTGCCCTCTTAGGTTCGCCCGACACCCTTGGAGGTTTTCACATGAGACATTGGCTGATTCCAATTGCCCTTTGCGGTGCGTTCGCTCTAGCGCAAGAACCGGTGTCGCCCAGCTTTCGCGACGCTGCGCTAGAAGCGCTTGACAGCGTGATCCGGGTGCCTTGGAAGACCCCCATATCGGAAGCTGAAATGGTGCCGCGGCAACTCGATGCGGAAAAGGCTCTGACAGCGGTACACAGAAAAGCCGCTACGTCGGCAGATAAGAACGTCTACGAACTACTAGATGCGGCGCTTAATTCAAAGATGTACCGCATTGAATATGAGCATATGGTCGCGCTTAGCGAATGCAAGTCCAGCTATGTGGATATGCCCGCAGTTCGTGACGAGAGGACCGGGCAGATCGTGGGCCACGGCATGTCGGGTGCGCAGCAACTCCAAATCTGTCGCGCTGGCTATCAGGTATGGCTAGGCCGGCTTCACGCGGCAGAGGATAGCATGACGCAGTGCATTTTGGAGTCGAAGGTCGCATTGCGCGACATGTTGGATGAACTGACGCCGGAGCAATTGGAAACGGCCCGCAAACAGACCTGTTTATCTAGCTGGCACACGGTGCAGGACAACCAGAGGCAGATGGAAGAGGAGTTGCGTCGCTTTTCGACGCCCCGTCCTCAGTAGGTCTAACTCCCCGGCTAAGTCAAATGAGTTAGACTTTCTTCTCTGTCAACACATCTTGCCTGAATTGGAGACCACCGTGCTACGGAGCCTCAAGAAGGGTCAAGGCAGCGTTTACCTTGAGTACGAACAAACCGGCGATACAATTGGGGCCAAAAACTTTG
>JBEKQY010000261.1:0-5409 GCA_049519235.1 Candidatus Korobacteraceae bacterium
TTAATCCTGGAATTCAACAACTGAGACGGCATTCCACGGCACCCACAACCACCCGTCGGGCGTGGCGCCAAGAATTCCGGACGGCACACTAAATCCGTTCTCGGGGGTAATCGTGAGATCGAAGGTTCCGCCGCTGCGAAGCATCACTTTTGCATCGAACCCCGAGTATCCAGTGTTGAATCCCATATTGACCTTGTTGACCTCTATGCGCCGCAATTTCGTCGCTGACAGCGACAGGTGACTAGTTCCACTCCTCGCCACGGCCAAGTCCGAGCTGCATCTGACCGTACTGTATTCGGAGTCCCCCATGTACGGGTACCGGGAGCGCGACACTGAACCCTCCTGGGCGTACACCGCCTTGTCAAGAATAATGACCTGTCCTGACGTGTCGGTAACGGTAGCTTTGAAGGGTAAGGCATTGCAGGCAAAGACGTTGAAATCGCCGCGAAAATTTTTGGGTTTCCCGGAAGCTCTGATTTCCTTTAAGTTTTCCACCCAAGCTGAAAATTCGGCCTGTCCGAGGGGCCCGAGATCTTCTTTGCATTTTAGGTCTGCATACCCTGTTCCCCCGTCGAACGCAGGCCTTCCGGCGACTTTAATCGACGAAGTTTGTTCGAAAGTAACCTCCCCGTTTTCATTCATCTTCCCCTTGTTCTCACCGAACGTGATCACGTCCACCGAAGACATCGGAACCATCAAAATTACGTTAGAGAGGCCGTCGGAGGCGTACTGTCCCCCCCTGCCTCGGCGTATGGCCGTCTCAAGAATCCGCTTCTGGTCCTTTGGTGTGTGAAAGTTGAGTGCAATGAAGGTGCTCAATTGCGGAATGCGCGCCTTGTATCCGGGGTCAAGCGCTATGTCACCCGAGAACGGCGTGCCAGAGCGATAGAAGTCACGGGTATCGGCACACTCCGTCAAGATATGTTTGGTGCCCGACCGATCGGTCACGACTATCTGGCCGAGGGTCGGGACGCTGCACCCCAACGCGAGCAGCGCGACGATCATCACGGTAACCCGGTCGGAAATTGGGCAACAAAACCGCCGATTAAACGAATAGCGCATATTCATGGTTCCTGTGAATTACCGCAGATTATATCCGAAGGCTGCTTCCGTCTACGCATGCTTTCTTCTCCGTACCCAACCTTTTCCATCCTGCTCCATCCGTCCCTCGTCTATATGATTTCCGTCGTTCGCTTACAATCAGTTAAGGGCCCATGGCGGGAATTCAGGAAGAAGACGTATTAGGCAAGGCATACGATGCCAGGCTGATGAAGCGCCTGCTGACGTATCTGCACTCCTACCGCTGGCAGGTATCGGTGGTGCTGGTAGCCATCGTGTTAAAGGCGGGCGCTGACGTTCTTGGGCCGTACCTCACAAAAGTTGCCATCGATAAGTATCTCGCCAGCCACACAGAAGCCCATTCATTGCTCGACCGCTTCCTCAGCCCGCGGCCGCTGACCGGCATTGCCCAAATTGCCGCGATGTACATCGGCCTGCTGCTGTTCAGCTTCCTGCTGGAATTCGCCCAGACCTACATCATGCAGTGGACGGGGCAGAAGGTGATGTTCGATCTGCGTGCGCAGATTTTCCGCCACCTGCAACGGTTGCATATCTCCTTTTATGACAAGAATCCGGTGGGGCGCCTGGTCACGCGTGTCACCAGCGACGTGGACGCGCTGAACGAAATGTTCACCGCCGGCGTGGTCTCCATCTTCGAAGACATCTTCGTGTTGCTGGGCATTCTGGTCATCATGCTCAACATGAGTTGGCGGCTGGCGCTGATCACCTTCGCCGTGCTGCCACTCATCTTCTATGCGACCTCGATCTTCCGGCGCAAAGTGCGCGACAGCTACCGTCGCATTCGCGTAGCAATCGCCAGGATCAACGCCTACCTGCAAGAGCACGTGACCGGCATCGTGGTGCTACAACTTTTCAATCGCGAAAAGAAGGCCTACGAACGCTTCGAGACGATTAACCGCACCCACATGGACGCCTTCAAAGACGCGATCATGGCTCACGCCGTGTACTACCCCGTGGTGGAAGTGCTGTCTGCGGTCGCGATCGCCTCTGTGGTGTGGTTCGGCGGCAACCAGGTGCTGCGCAACTTCGTGACGCTGGGCGTGCTGGTCGCCTTTATGCAATATGCGCAGCGCTTCTTCCGGCCCATCCAGGACCTCAGCGAGAAATACAACATCCTACAGTCGGCGATGGCGTCGAGCGAGCGCATCTTCAAGCTGCTGGACACGCCAGCGGAAATCGTGTCACCGCCTGTGCCCAAGGTGCCGCAAGGAGCGGGCCGTATCGAGTTCGATCATGTGTGGTTCGCCTATCGCACGCTCGCGCAAGCCGCCGCCGAGGCCGCCAGCAAAGGCGAGAAGCTGAAGGTTAGCGTCGTCAGTGGAAACGGCAATGCCGATGCGGCGACAAGCCCAGTCGATCTGGGGCTTGAGTACGACTGGGTGCTGCGCGATGTGTCGTTCACCATCGAGCCGGGAGAGACAGTCGCGATTGTTGGGCACACCGGCGCGGGCAAGACCACGATCATCTCGCTGCTGCTGCGCTTCTATGACGTGCAGAGGGGTGCGATCCGCATCGACGGCGTCGACATTCGGGACATGGACTTGGGCGAACTGCGGCGGCGCTATGGAGTGGTATTGCAGGACCCGTTCCTGTTCTCCGGCACGGTGGCCGACAACATTCGCCTGGGCACGCGCTGGATCGAAGACGAGTCGGTAGAAGAAGCTGCCGAGCAAGTCAACGTCGCCGACTTCATTCGCTCGCTGCCGGGCGGTTTCGATGAAGAAGTGCGCGAGCGCGGCAGCACGCTTTCCACCGGCCAAAAGCAGCTCATCTCGTTCGCGCGCGCCCTGGCGCACAATCCCAAAGTTCTCATTCTCGACGAAGCCACTTCCAGCGTGGATACGGAGACAGAGTTCCGCGTACGCGACGCCCTCACCCGCATGGTCGAAGGACGAACCTCGATTGTCATTGCGCACCGGCTGAGCACGATCCAGCGCGCCAACAAGATCATCGTCATGCACAAAGGCCAGGTGCGCGAGATCGGCTCGCATCAGCAACTGCTGGCGCAGCGTGGGATCTACTGGAAGCTGTATCAGTTGCAATACAAAGACCAGGAGATTCCAGTGGTCATGCCGCCGAGCGAGTACTCTGCTCCCGCCGTGTCCGTCTCGGCCGACAACTAGAGCGGTTTCACAGTTTATGCAGGCGCGCGAGTTCGGGTAGAGCGGCGCTTCAGCGCCGCGTTCGCTGCGGATAAACGAATCGCTCAAGCCTTGTAGGTGGACGGCCTTGGACGCAAGTCTGAAGGCTGGCTCTACCCGGTCTACAGCAACTCTGAAACTGGCATAGAGCTGATTTCCGTTACATCCTCGTCCTGCGGCCTGGCACGGCATTATTTTCTTACCCGGGCGTACGCCAGCAGGCCTCGTCACTGTTGAACATGAGCTAGCTCACAGACCGGCGTGCCGAATCAGGGGTAGACATAGAGAATCGTCAGATGCAACAGCGGTTAAGAGAAAGGGAAACTGCCATGGCGGTAATGGAACTGGTCGAGCCAAAGGTAATTCGCGCGGAAACAATGGATTGGAATCCGCATCCGAAATTCAAGGGTGTCGAGATCGCATACTTGCTAACGAAAAAAGGTGACGATGTGGACCTGACTTGTGCGCTGGTGTACTGGGAGGTTGGCGCGGAGGTCCCACGGCACATCCATGAGGAATCGGATGACATTCTCTACATCCTGAAGGGCAAGGCAAAAATGTGGATCGACGGGATTGGCGACGTCCCGCTCAGCGCAGGTTGCTTCGTGCGAATCCCCAAGGGCGTGCTGCATCAGCCGCATGACGTGGAGGAAGATCTGATCGCCCACGACACCTGGTATCCGGCGACCGTGTAACAGCAAGTCGCTAGACGCTGTTCGGCTGCCACGCGACCTCAAGTCGCCCGCCATAACGGGAGCGTCGAGGCGAAGAGCGAAAACCGAAAGGTGGAACTGAGAGCTGATAGCTCGCACCTGTCATAATCGCCTTGTGCAAATTCTGATCTCCGCGGGCGAAGCTTCAGGGGAGTTCTACGGCGCAGAACTGATGAAGGCTTTGCGCCGGCAAATCTCGCAGGGCGCGCACGATGACGGCATCGATTTCTTCGGCGTTGGCGGCGAGCAGATGCGCGCCGCCGGCTGCGAGCTGCTGGCCGATGCGAGAGAGATCGCCGAGGTCGGCATCGTCGAGGTCATCAAGCACATTCCCACTATTTACCGGCGCTTTCGCCAGGTGGTGCGCGAGGCCGCGCGGCACCGTCCCGACGCGGCCGTGCTCATTGACTTTCCCGACTTCAATCTGCGCCTGGCGCGCGAGCTGCACAAGCTGGGTGTGCCGGTCATCTACTACGTCAGCCCGCAACTGTGGGCGTGGAAGCAGCGGCGCATCGAGCGGGTGCGGAAATATGTTCGCGAGATGCTGGTGATCTTCCCCTTCGAAGAGAAGTTTTACCGCGAGCGTGGCATTGCGGCAAAGTTCGTCGGGCATCCGCTGGCCGACCTGCCAGCGCCTGCCGTTACGCGTGAGCAATTCGCAAGCCAATATAACCTTGATCCCAGTCGACAGTGGATTGCCTTGCTGCCGGGCAGCCGCCGCGGCGAGGTGTCGCGGATCTTCCCGGTGTTGTTGGAGGCAGCGCAACTTCTCGGCCCGCAATACGTTTATATAGTGCCTGTCGCTTCAACTCTGGACGCGGCCTGGATGGCCTCATTCCTGCGCGGCCATCCGGGACCGCCAATCACGTTCACGCGCGACGCTCGCGCGACCCTGATTCATGCGCGCACGGCGGCCGTCGCCAGCGGCACATCGACACTGGAAGCGGCGCTGATTGGCACCGCGTTTGCGATGGTGTACCGCGTCGCGCCGCTCACCTGGCGGCTGGGCCGCCGTCTAGTAAAGGTGGACCACTTCGCGATGGTGAACCTGATCGCCGAGCGCGATGTTGTGCCCGAGCTGGTGCAGACGAATTGCACGCCGCAACGCGTCTGCGACGAGCTTCGCCGTCTCATTCCGGACGGACAAGCGCGCCAGACCATGATGGAAGACTTTCGTGAGGTGCGCCGGCGGCTGGGGGCTGGCGATTCCGGAGGAAATGCATCCGATCGGGCGGCGCAGGCCGTATTGTCCATAGTGAGACAGTCGAGGTAAGACTAGAGGTCGAGTTCACCACGGAGGCACGGAGGGCACGGAGAAAAAGGCGTAGAACGGATTTCCTAATGATTTTCTGGTTGTGTCAGGGCACGACTTTAGTGAGTGCGTGAGAACTCACTTGCGCTGGAAGGATAAATGATGCACAAAGGGGTATGTCACGATTTCTGGTGTACAACCCCGAGCAAGCGTATTTACTGCC